>JAYRMT010000010.1:0-28512 GCA_041912575.1 Fluviicoccus sp.
CACACGCTGGCGGGAGTCGACACTGATTGCCGCTTGCCTGATCCTGGCGGCGCTGCGGTGGTTCGTGATCGGTTGGGGCGTGGCCAGTCCGGTGCTGATTGTCGCGGTGCAGGTCCTCCACGCATTCAGCTTCGCGGTATTCCATGCCGTGGCCATGCAATGGGTGTTCCGTGAGTTCAGCGCAGGCCAGCAGGGGCAAGGCCAGGCGCTGTACAGCGCCCTGTGGGGGCTGGGTGTCGCCGTGGGCTCCTGGTTAGCCGGGGAATGCTGGAGCCTGGAATCCGCCCCCTGGATTTATACCGCGTCGAGCCTGATCTGCCTGACCGCGCTGGGATGGCTCTGGTGGTCCCGTTGGCCGGAAGAATCCGGGAAAGCGCCCGCATGAAAACGCCCCTGCGCTTCCTGCGAAGGATGGTCGTTTTCGCTGCGGCGATATTCCTGGCGAGCGGATGTTGCGACCGGCGTTCCGGTACGTTGGAACATTTCGGGGGACTGGCCTATTTCAGTCTGCCGTGGCAGGCGAGCGTGCGTCAGCCTTCCGGCATGTCGCCCGAGGCCCTGCAGGCGGATTTGCAGGACGCACTGGATCGGGTCAACCGCAGCCTGTCGACCTATCAGGATGACAGTGAGCTGATGCGATTCAATCGGGCCGCGCTGAACCGCGAAATTCCGGCGTCGCCCGTACTTTGGCGCTCCTTGCAGGTGGCCGCCGAGGTCAGCGCCGCGTCGGGCGGCGTTTACGATGTCACCGTCGGACCGCTGGTCAATCTCTGGGGCTTCGGCCCGACATCGGTTCCGGCCCATATTCCGGCCAATGCAGACATCGACGCCGCGCGAAGCCGGGTGGACTGGCGCGGTATCGCATTGGCGGACCGCAACATGCTGATCCGGCGCAAGGACGTGACGGCAGACCTGTCATCCCTGGGCGAAGGCGCCGGCGTGGATGCCCTGTCCGAGCGGTTATGGAAACAGGGCGTGCGCGATTACCTGGTGTCCGTGGCGGGCACCCTGCGGATCGCGGGGCGCAAACCGGACGGCACGTTATGGGCGGTCGCCATTGAACGGCCGGATGGCAGCGGTCAACCCTGGCGCATCCTGCACTTGCAGGGCCAGATAGCCGTTTCGACATCCGGCTCGTATCGCAACACCCGTGTGATCGACGGGATGACGTTCTCGCACACGCTCGACCCGCGCACCGGTCGGCCCGTGACCCACGCGGGGATTTCCGTGACGGTTGTCATGCCCGACAGCAGCGCGACTCGCGCGGATGCGTGGGCGACCGCGTTGAATGCGCTCGGTCCCGACGCCGGTTATGCGCTTGCGGAGCGCCGCCATCTGGCAGCATGTTTTCTGGTCCGGACCCCGTCGGGGTTTTCGCCCCGGTTCACGTCGGCGTTCCGACGGTTCCTGCCTTAGGCGTCGTCGCGCGTCGTGTACATCATGTAATTGACGTCCACGTTCGGCGCCAGCCAGTAATAGCGGGTGACCGGGTTGTAATGCAGGCCGGTGCTTTCCTGAAGGCTTAGGCCTGCGACGCGAATCCAGGCACCCAGTTCGGAGGGGCGGATGAACTTGCTGTAGTCATGCGTACCCTTGGGCAGCATTCGCAACACCATTTCCGCGCCGACGATCGCGAACAGGTAGGACTTGGGATTACGGTTGATGGTCGAGAAGAAGACATGGCCGCCCGGCTTGACCAGGCGACGGCAGGCGGCGACTACGGCGGCGGGGTCCGGCACGTGTTCCAGCATTTCCATGCAGGTGACGACGTCGAAGGAACCGGGTTGTTCTTCGGCCAGTTGCTCTACCGGAACCTGCCGGTACTCGATGTTGCGGACCTGATGCTGCTCGGCGTGCAGGCGACCGACCGCCAGCGGGGCTTCGCCCATGTCGATGCCAAGGACCGAGGCTGCCCCGCGCCGCGCCATGGATTCCGCCAGGATGCCGCCGCCGCAGCCCACGTCGAGGACGCGTTTGCCTGCCAGTGCGGCGCGGTCGTCGATCCAGTTGAGGCGCAGGGGGTTGATCTGGTGCAGCGGCTTGAACTCGGAGCCGGTGTCCCACCAGCGGGCGGCGAGGGCTTCGAATTTGGCGATTTCGGCCGGATCGACATTCAGCGCGGTCATGGGGGAAGACTCCTTGAACAGATGGCGGGAAGTATAGCGGGAAACCTTCGGCGGATGCCCAAAACCGCCGCGGCCTGTGGTATATTTTCGGGCTTCATTGAGTCCCCGTATAACACCAAAACTGTCAAGCGGACCTGACGCCGAGACCTGTGTATGACCGAGTTCACGCCCGAAATCCTTCCCGTCAACATCGAAGACGAACTGCGACAGTCCTACCTCGACTACGCCATGAGCGTGATCGTCGGCCGTGCGTTGCCGGATGTCCGCGACGGTCTGAAGCCGGTGCACCGTCGCGTGCTGTTCGCGATGCACGAACTCAGCAACGACTGGAACAAGCCCTACAAGAAATCGGCGCGCGTCGTCGGTGACGTAATCGGTAAATACCACCCGCACGGCGACACGGCGGTGTACGACACCATCGTCCGCATGGCGCAACCCTTCAGCCTGCGCTACCTGCTGGTGGACGGTCAGGGCAACTTCGGCTCGGTGGACGGCGACGCCCCGGCGGCCATGCGTTACACCGAAGTGCGCATGAGCAAGCTGGCGCATGACCTGCTGGCCGACCTCGACAAGGAAACCGTGGACTGGGTGCCCAACTACGACGGCACCGAAATGATCCCGGCGGTGATGCCGACGCGCATCCCGAACCTGCTGGTCAACGGCAGCAGCGGCATCGCGGTGGGCATGGCGACCAACATTCCGCCGCACAACCTGACCGAAGTCATCAACGCCTGCCTGGCCTACATCGATGATGAGGAAATCACCATCGACGGCCTGATGCAATATGTCACCGGCCCGGATTTCCCGACCGGCGCGATCATCAACGGCCGCGCGGGCATCATCGAAGCCTACCGCACCGGTCGTGGTCGCATCATCATCCGCGCCAAGCACCACATCGAGACCGACAGCAAGTCCAATCGCCAGTCGATCATTTTCACCGAGATTCCGTACCAGCTGAACAAGGCGCGCTGCATCGAGAAGATCGCCGAGCTGGTGAAGGAAAAGAAACTGGAAGGCATCAGCGAACTGCGCGACGAATCCGACAAGGACGGCATGCGTATCGTCATTGAAGTGAAGCGCGGCGAAGTAGCGGAAGTGGTGGTGAACAACCTGTTCGCCCAGACCCCGCTGGAAAGCTCGTTCAGCTTCAACATGCTGGCGCTGTGGGACGGGCAGCCGAAAATCCTGAACCTCAAGGACCTGATTTCCGCCTTCGTGCGCCATCGCCGCGAAGTGGTGACGCGTCGTACCGTTTACGAACTCCGCAAGGCCCGCGAGCGCGGCCATATCCTGGAAGGTCTGGCTGTTGCCTTGGCCAATATTGATGAAGTCATCGAACTGATCAAGACCTCCGCCAACGGCGCCGAAGCCAAGGAGCGCCTGCAGGAAAAAGTGTGGAAGGAAGGCGGCGTGCTGGCCCTGCTGGAGCGTGCCGGAGACAAGAACGCCTGCCGCCCGGAAACCCTGCCGGACTTCCTGGGCTTGCAGGAGAACGGTTACCGGCTGTCCCCGGAACAGGCAACCGCGATTCTTGCCTTGCAATTGCAACGCCTGACCGGTCTGGAACAGGACAAGCTGATCAACGAATACGAGGAGCTGCTCGGCAAGATTGCCGGCCTGCTCGCCATTCTTGCCGACGCCCGTTTGCTGATGGACGTGATCCGTGGCGAACTGCATGAAGTGATGACCGCCTACGGCGACGCACGCCGCACCGAGATCATCGCCTCGCGCCTCGACCTGAGCATGGAAGACCTGATTACCGAAGAACAGGTGGTGCTGACCATTTCGCACACCGGTTACGCCAAGATCCAGCCGCTCAGCGATTACCGCGCGCAGCGTCGCGGCGGTCGCGGCAAGTCGGCCACGGCGATGAAGGAAGAGGATTACATCGAACACCTGCTGGTCGCCAGCACGCACGACACCATCCTGTACTTCACCTCGCACGGCAAGGTCTACTGGCTGAAAGCCTATGAGCTGCCCACCGCCGGTCGCGGTGCGAAAGGCAAGCCGATGGTCAACCTGTTGCCCCTGCAGGAAGGCGAGAAGGTCACGACCATCCTGCCGTTGCGCGAATATGCCGAAGGCCATTACGTGTTCATGGCAACCGGCGACGGCACCGTCAAGCGTGTCGATCTGGAAGCCTTCTCCCGACCGCGCAGCAGCGGCCTGATCGCCATCGAACTGGTCGGCGACGACACCTTGATCGGTGCGGCGATCACAGACGGCAACCAGGACATCATGTTGTTCAGCAACGAAGGCAAGGCCATCCGCTTCCACGAGTCTGATGTGCGTGTGGTCGGCCGGACCGCCATGGGCGTTCGCGGCATGCGCATCGCCGAAGGCGCGCGCATTGTCTCGCTGTGCGTGGCCCCGGAGGACGCCGACGTCCTGACCGCCTGCGCCAACGGTTACGGCAAGCGCAGCCGCATCAGTGATTATCGCCATCAGGGTCGCGGCGGGCAGGGCATCATTGCCGTGCAGACCAGCGAACGGAACGGCGAACTGGTCGGCGCGGTCGTTGTCCGCGATGAGAATGAGCTGCTACTGATCTCCGACCTCGGCACACTGGTCCGCACTCGCGTTTCCGAAATCCGCACCATGTCCCGCAACACCCAGGGCGTCACCCTGATCCGTCTCTCGGATGATGAAAAGCTCGTCGGCGTGGTTTGTCTGGACGAGCCGGAGGAAGAGGATGAGTTGCTGGCTGAAGAGGATGAGAGCGTCGAAGCCGCAGCCTCCGGCGCATCCGCTGAAAGCACTGACGCCGCTCCGGATGCCGAGGCCGCCGAGTAAACAGGATGTTCCCTCTCCCCTTGCGGGAGAGGGCCAGGGTGAGGGGGGACTGCC
This sequence comes from Fluviicoccus sp., assembly GCA_041912575.1. Lineage (GTDB taxonomy): Bacteria > Pseudomonadota > Gammaproteobacteria > Pseudomonadales > Moraxellaceae > Fluviicoccus. The sequence goes on from JAYRMT010000010.1 coordinate 4,974, forward strand.
TCGGAATAAGCACGACATCATGTCCTGCGACTTGCCGATCCACTCACCCCAACCCTCTCCTAAAGGTGGAGAGGGAGTTGTACGAAAGACTTTGTTTTTGAAATTGCAGGAACCCCCATGCGCGCCTACAACTTTTGCGCCGGCCCCGCCGCGCTTCCCGAAGCCGTCCTGAAACAGGCCCAGGCCGAATTGCCGGACTACCAGGGCAAGGGCCTGTCCGTGATGGAAATGAGCCATCGCAGTGCCGACTATGTCGCCATCGCCGAACGCGCCGAACAGGATCTGCGCGATCTGCTGGCCATTCCGCCGAATTACAAGGTGCTGTTCCTGCAAGGCGGCGCGTCGCAGCAATTCGCGATGATCCCGATGAACCTGCTGCGCGGCAAGACTTCGGCGGATTACGTCAATACCGGCATGTGGTCGGACAAGGCGATCAAGGAAGCGAAAAAATTCTGCAAGGTCAATGTGGTCGCCAGCGATGAAGCCAACGGCTTCCGCAAGGTGCCGGACGTCTCGACCTGGACGCTCGACAAGAACGCCGCCTACCTGCATTACACGCCGAATGAAACCATTCACGGCGTGCAGTACGACTTCATTCCCGAGGCCGACGTGCCGCTGGTGGCCGACTACTCCTCGATCATCCTGGCCGAGCCGCTGGATGTGTCGAAGTTCGGCCTGATTTACGCGGGCGCCCAGAAGAACATCGGTCCGGCCGGTCTGGTGGTGGTGATCGTGCGAGAAGACCTGATCGGTCAGGTCGTGCCCGGGACGCCGACCATGCTGGACTACAAGATCCACGCCGACAACGGCTCGATGTACAACACCCCCTCGACCTATGCCTGGTACCTCTCGGGCCTGGTTTTCCAGTGGCTGAAGGCGCAGGGCGGTCTGGAGAAGATGGCGGAGATCAACCGGCGCAAGGCCGCCAAACTGTATGCCGCCATTGATGGCAGCCCGTTCTACGGCAACCCGGTCGCTGTGCCGAACCGTTCGATGATGAACGTGCCGTTCACCCTGGCCAGGCCGGAACTGGAAAAGACCTTCCTCAAGGAGGCCGATGCCGCCGGTCTGCTCAACCTGGCCGGTCACCGTTCCGTGGGCGGCATGCGCGCCAGCCTCTACAACGCGGTGCCGGAAGAGGGCGTGGATGCATTGGTCAACTTCATGGCCGACTTCGCCCGACGCCACGGTTGAGCCTTGAATCCCGTTAACGGAACCTGATCGAGTCAAATTGCGGAATGCCACGATGACCGACGCCACATTGCCGACCCTTGCCGAGATCCGCCAGCAGATCGACGCCATCGACAGCCAGATCCATACCCTGCTGAACCGGCGTGCCCAGTGCGCGCAGCAGGTGGCGGAAGTGAAACGCGCCGAAGATCCGAACATCACCAGCTTTTACCGTCCGGAGCGGGAAGCGCAGGTGTTGCAGATGGTCATGCAGCGCAATCAGGGGCCGCTGGCCGGCGAGACCGTGGCGCGGTTGTTCCGCGAAATCATGTCCGCCTGCCTGGCGCTGGAGTCGCCGCTGAAGATCGCCTTCCTGGGGCCGAACGGCACGTTCACCCATGCGGCCGCGCTGAAGCACTTCGGGCATGCGGCGATCACCCAGCCGATGGCGACCATCGACGAGGTGTTCCGCGAAGTGGAGGCGGGCAGCGCGCATTACGGCGTGGTGCCGGTCGAAAATTCGTCCGAGGGTGTGGTCAACCATACGCTGGACTGTTTCATCAATTCCGGTTTGCAGATCATCGGTGAAGTGGAGTTACGCATCCACCACAACCTGCTGGTGGCGGAAGGCACGCAACTCAAGAACATTTCACGCGTCTATTCGCACCAGCAGTCGCTGGCGCAATGCCGCAAGTGGCTCGACGCCCATTTCCCCAAGATCGAGCGGATCGCGGTGTCCAGCAACGCCGAAGCGGCGCGGCTGGTGAAAGGTGAGTGGCATTCGGCCGCCATCGCCGGGGAAACGGCCGCTGAGCTGTACGGCCTGACCAAGCTGTACGCCAATATTGAAGACAACCCCAGCAATACGACGCGTTTCCTGATCATCGGTCCGGATGGGGTAACGCCCAGCGGCGTGGACAAGACCTCGATCATCGTAGCGGCGCACAACGAAGCCGGGGCGCTGTACCGCATCCTCGAACCGTTCTACCGCAACGGGATTTCCCTGACCCGCATTGAAACGCGCCCCTCGCAAAGCGATATCTGGTCGTATGTGTTTTTCATCGACTTCGAGGGCCATGCGCAGAATCCGACGGTGAAGTCCGTGCTCGACGAGTTGCATTCGCGAGTGCGCGAGCTCAAGCTGCTCGGCTCCTACCCGAAAGCAGTCCTGTAATCAGGCGGGCGGCGGAACGGCCGCCGGTCATAACGGAAGCGAGTGTCATGTCCTGTGATTTTTTCGCGCTGGCCAACCCCGGCGTCCAGAAGCTGTCTCCCTACCAGCCCGGCAAGCCAATTGACGAGCTCAAGCGCGAACTCGGCCTGAACGACATCGTCAAGCTCGCCAGCAACGAAAATCCGCTCGGTTGCTCGCCGCTGGCCTTGCAGGCCATACAGGACGAACTGTCGCAAATCGGCCGCTATCCGGATGGCAACGGCTTTGTGCTCAAGCAGGCCATTCGCGACAAGTTCGGCTTCGACACCGCCCGGATCACCCTCGGCAACGGCTCGAACGACATCCTCGAACTGGTGGCGCGCGCCTTCATCAATCCGGGTGAAAAGGCGGTCTTCAGCCAGCACGCGTTTGCCGTGTACCCCCTGGCGGTGATGGCGGTGAACGGCATCGGCGTGGAAGTGCCCGCCCGGGATTTCGGCCATGATCTCGACGCCATGGCGGCCGCGATCACTCCGGATACCAAGGTGGTTTTCATCGCCAACCCGAACAACCCGACCGGCACCTGGTTCTCCCGCGAAGCCTTTGAAACCTTCATGACCCGCGTGGCTGCCGGCGTGCTCGTGGTGCTGGATGAAGCCTACGTGGAATACGTGACCGAATCTGGCGTGCTCAACGGCTTCGATTACGTCGACCGTTTCCCCAACCTGCTGGTCAGCCGCACGTTTTCCAAGGCGTATGGTCTGGCCTCGTTGCGTGTCGGCTACGCCATCGCCCATCCGGACGTCACCAACATCCTCAACCGGGTCCGACAGCCGTTCAACGTCAACAGCTTCGCCCTGGCCGCCGCTGCGGCCAGCTTGCGCGACGATGATTTTGTCGTGCGCAGCCGCGATCTCAACGCCTCCGGGATGCGTCAACTGGAAAGGGGCCTGAAAGACCTTGGGTTGGATTTCATCCCGTCCCGCGCCAACTTCATCGCCTTTGACGTCCAGAAACCCGCCATGGCGGTCTTTCAGACGCTGTTGCGCGAAGGCGTCATCGTCCGCCCGATCGCCAACTACGGCATGCCAACCTGGCTCCGCGTCAGCATCGGCCTGGAAAGCGAGAATGCGCGCTTCCTCGAAGCACTGAAAAAGGTTCTTGAAAGGTAAGTCCTTTTATAATTTTTTGATGTCACGGATGACATGCATGCCTACACTGCTTATTCAGGATGGATTTCCTTTTTTCTTCTATGCTAACGAGCATGAGCCAAAGCATGTGCACGTTATTAAAGGGGATGATTTCGCCAAAATCGAATTGCAAACCCTGGCGGTCACCCAGTGTTTCATGAGACCCAAGGATTTGCGGGCGGCGGTTGAGTTGGTCAGAATACACAGGCATGAGTTCGGGAGACGCTGGGATGAGTACTTTGGTCAAAGGTAAATCCGTACGCATGGATGACCGTTATCTCCAGGTTGAACTGGAAGACGGGCGTATCATCATGACGCCCATGGCATGGTATCCCGAACTGTTGCAGGCGACGCCCGCCCAATTGGCAAACCACCGACTGATCTGTCAAAGCACCGGCATTGAATGGCCGGATCTGGATTATCAACTCAATATCGCTGTCATGCTCGAAGCGCCTCAGCAACAACAGGCCGCCTGAGCCTTACCTAAAATTCATGACAACCATGTTCAAACGCGCCGCCTTCATCGGCCTCGGCCTCATCGGCTCCAGCCTCGCCCGCGTCCTGCGCGCCGAAAGCCTCGCGGAAACCATCGTTTCCAGCAGCCGCAGCGACCGCACGCTCAAGACCGCCCTCGACATCGGCCTGATCGACCGGGGCTACACACATGCCGCAGACGCCGTCCGAGACGCTGACCTGATCGTGCTGGCGATGCCGGTCTGCGCTACCGAAAACGTGCTGGCCTCCATCCGTGACGTCGTGTCCCCGGATGCCATCCTGACAGATGTCGGCAGTACCAAGGGCAACGTCGTTGACGCCGCCGCGCGCATCTTCGGCCAAGTCCCGGACCGCTTCGTCCCGGGCCATCCGATTGCCGGCTCCGAACTGAGTGGCGTCCTGGCGGGCAGGGCGGATCTCTTCCAGCGCCATAAGGTCATCCTCACGCCCTTGCCGCATACGCAGCCCGATGCGCTAGACCGGGTGCAGCGGATGTGGGAAGCCGCCGGAGCCGAAGTCCTGCGCATGACTGTTGAACGCCATGACGAGGTCTTGGCCAAGACCAGCCACCTGCCGCATTTCCTGGCGTTCTCGCTGGTCGACTCCCTGGCGCGTGAATCCCAGAATCTGGACATCTTCCGGTACGCCGCCGGCGGCTTTCGCGACTTCACCCGCATCGCGGGTAGCGATCCCCTGATGTGGCACGACATCTTTTTTGCCAACGAGCGTGGTATCCTTGCCGCCCTCGACGGCTTCAGCGCCGGCGTCGCGCGCTTGCGGGCCGCCGTGGAAGCGCACGACAGTGAAGCGGTGCTCGGCATCCTCACGCGCGCCCAGGCGGCGCGTCATCATTTCACCCACATGCTGGCCGGAACGGCCTACGCCAAGACCATGACACCGAAAAACCTGCAATTCATCGTTGAACCGGGCGGCACGCTGACCGGCCATCTCCGTGTTCCCGGCGACAAGTCGATTTCCCACCGTTCCATCATGCTGGGCTCGCTGGCCGAAGGTGTCACCGAAGTGACCGGCTTCCTGGAAGGCGAGGATGCGTTGGCCACGCTGCAGGCGTTCCGCGACATGGGCGTGGTCATCGAAGGCCCCAAGAACGGTGAAGTCCGGATCCATGGTGTCGGCCTGCACGGTCTGCAAGCGTCACCCAACGCGATTTATTGCGGCAACTCGGGCACCTCGATGCGCCTGCTGTCCGGCATCCTGGCAGCGCAGAAATTCGATACCGTCATGACCGGCGATCCTTCGCTGTCCAAGCGGCCGATGGAGCGCATCGCCAAGCCGCTGCGCGAAATGGGCGCGGTCATCCAGACCACCGGCGAACGCGGTACGCCGCCGGTCAGCATCAAGGGCGGCCAGCCGCTCAAGGGCATCCGCTATGACATGCCCGTCGCCAGCGCCCAGGTGAAATCCGGCGTGTTGCTGGCCGGCCTGTGGGCGGAAGGAGAAACCGTCATTACCGAACCGGACCCGACACGCGACCACAGCGAGCGCATGCTGCGCGGTTTCGGCTACGACGTGAAGACCGACGGCTCCACCATCCGCATTCGCGGCGGCGGCAAGCTGACCGCGACCCGTATCGATGTCCCGGCGGACATTTCTTCCTCGGCTTTCTTCATGGTGGGCGCCAGTATCGCTCCGGGTGCGGACATCGTGCTGGAACATGTCGGTATCAACCCGACCCGCATCGGCATCATCAACATCCTGCGCGCCATGGGCGGCGACCTGACGCTGATGAACGAGCGCGAAGTCGGCGGCGAGCCGGTCGCGGATATCCGTGTGCGTCATGCGAAGCTCAAGGGCATCCATATTGATGAAGCGGATGTGCCTTTGGCCATCGACGAGTTCCCGTCCCTGTTCATCGCCGCCGCCTGCGCGGAAGGCACCACCGTGCTGACCGGCGCGGAAGAGCTGCGCGTCAAGGAGTCCGATCGCATTCAGGTCATGGCCGACGGCCTGATCGCCCTGGGCGTAAAGGCGACACCGACACCGGACGGCATGGTCATCGAAGGCGGTCCGATCAGCGGCGGGCGGGTGGTCAGCCATGGCGACCATCGCATTGCCATGTCCTTCGCGATGGCCTCCTTGCGCGCGACCGGTACCATCACGATCGACGACTGCGCCAATGTCGCCACCAGTTTCCCCGGCTTCGTGGAACTGGCTCGCGCGGCCGGTCTCAACATTCGCGTGGTGGAATGACCCCGGATGGAAAAGCTGAGTTTTCTGGACCTTGCCCGGCGTCTGTTGGCCGAGCAGAAGCGACCGCTGTCTTCCGAGGAAATCTGGGAGCTGGCCCGGCAAAAGGGCTATGACGCCCAAGTCGGGTCGCGCGGGAAAACGCCCGTGCGTACCCTTGGCGCACGACTTTACCTGGACATGCGCGACAATCCGGCCTCGCCGTTCATCAAGACCGGGTCGCGCCCGGTGCGGTTTTTCCTGAAGAACCAGCCGATCCCGTACAACCTGCCGCTGCTGCAAGATTTGCCCGATCCGAAAGGGCAGCGCCGTCTGGTGCCCCGAGGCAATTTCCAGGAGCGTGATCTCTATCCGCTTCTGACCTACTTCTCGTCGCTGCACCTGCGCGCCTACACCAAGACCGTGCGCCTGAGCCGGACTGACAACAAGGATTACGGTGAGTGGTTCCATCCGGACATGGTGGGCTGCTATTTCCCGATGGAGGAGTGGCAGACCGATGTCTACGAGCTCAACTCCTCGCTGGGCAATTCAGCGCTGCGTTTCTATTCTTTCGAGATCAAGCGCGAGCTGAACTTCTCCAACCTGCGCGAATCCTTTTTCCAGACCGTCTCCAATTCGTCCTGGGCGAATGAAGGGTATCTGGTGGCGGCGCGCATTTCGGACGACGATGAATTCATGATCGAGCTGGGCCGTCTGTCATCGACCTTCGGCATCGGCATCATCGAACTCAACCTGGCCGAGCCGGACGCCTCCAATATCGTGTTTCCGGCCGCGCGCACCGAGACCCTGGACTGGGACGTGCTGAACAAGATGGTCAGCATCAACCAGGATTTCCATGACTTCATCAAACGCGTGAAGGTGGACATCCAGAGCCGCGAAATCCGCAAGGAGTGGTACGAGCCGATCTTCACCATCGAGGAATTGATGGATTCGCTGCGTTAAGCACCTTTTGTTACGGCTTGCGGTTGCTTTTCGCACCGGACTTCTATAAAAAGCTCGCGCCCCCGGCAATAACCACAATGACTACGGCGGGCGCATGTGTTGGCGGACCCTTGGAGGCTTTCATGAGTGATGATCTGGACCCCGTCCTGAAGACGGCTCCCGTCATTCCGGTAATCACGATCGACGGCCCCAGCGGCTCCGGTAAAGGCACCATTGCCCATCGTCTCGCGCAGAAACTGGGATTCCATGTCCTGGATTCCGGCGCCCTGTACCGCCTGCTGGCTCTGGCCGCCCAGCAACACGGGGTCCAGACTGACAATGAAAAGGGTCTGGAAGTCCTTGCGGCGTATCTGGATGTCCAGTTCGAAGACAATCAGGGCGAGTCGCAGCTGATCCTTGAAGGCGAGGACGTCACCCAGACCATCCGCACCGAGGAAATCGGCGCCGCCGCATCGCGGATCGCGTCGCTGGCCGGTGTGCGCCAGGCCTTGCTGCAACGACAGCACGCCTTCCGGGAATCGCCCGGACTGGTCGCGGACGGTCGCGATATGGGGACCGTCGTTTTCCCCGACGCTTGCCTGAAAATCTTCCTGACGGCTTCGGCGGAGGCGCGTGCCGAGCGCCGCTACAAACAGTTGCTCCAGAAGGGGTTTGATGCTAATTTAGCCGCCATTTTGCAGGATATACGTGCGCGCGACATCCGCGATACCCAACGCACCGTGGCGCCCCTGCGTCCGGCCGAAGGCGCGCTGGTGCTCGACAGCACCGCGCTGGGGATTGAGGCGGTTCTGGCCGCCGTGGTCGACGCCGTCGCCAAAACTCCTGTCCTGCAAGCCTCGGAGCCGCATCGCGGCAAGGCCTGAACGGACTCCGGACAAGAATCAATCCGACAACGGCGGGTGGCATGACCACCGGCTTTGTCCTTTGTAGGTGAAATGGCAGCGTCCACCAGCATGGTTGCCAGTATTCGCCAAATCAAACTTCCCGCGCCAAGCTGGTTGGATGCGGCCAAAGAAAGTGATGCGAAAGCATCGACAGGATCATCATGACCGAATCATTTGCTTCCCTCTTTGCCGAAAGCGAACTCCAGTTCGTTCCGGGTAACGTCATTCAGGGCGTGGTTGTCGCGATCGACAGCGACTGGGTGACCGTGGACACCGGCCTCAAGTCCGAAGGCATCGTCCCCCGCGAAGAATTCCTGAACGACCAGCGCGAACTCGAAGTCCAGATCGGCGACACCGTGGAAGTCGTCGTCGAGCACTTCGACAACGGCATGGGCCAGACCGTGCTGTCCCGTGAAAAGGCCAAGCGCGCCGAGACCTGGACCCGTCTGGAAAAGATTTTCGATGCCGGCGAAATCGTTCGCGGCCTCATCTCCGGCAAGGTCAAGGGCGGCTTCACCGTCGAGATCGGTCCGGTCCGCGCCTTCCTGCCGGGTTCGCTGGTCGACACCCGTCCGATCCGCGACACCGCCCACCTCGAAGGCAAGGAACTCGAATTCAAGGTCATCAAGCTCGATCCGAAGCGCAACAACGTCGTGGTGTCCCGCCGCGCCGTGATGGAAGCCGAATCCTCCGCCGAGCGTGAAGCCCTGCTGGGGCAACTGCAGGAAGGCCAAGTGGTCAAGGGCGTGATCAAGAACCTGACCGACTATGGCGCCTTCGTGGACCTCGGCGGCATCGACGGCCTGCTGCACATCACCGACATGGCCTGGAAGCGCGTCAAGCATCCGAGCGAAGTCGTGGAAGTCGGCCAGGAACTCGAAGTCAAGGTGCTCAAGTTCGACCGCGAGCGCAACCGCGTCTCCCTGGGCCTGAAGCAACTGGGCGAAGATCCGTGGCTGGCGATCATGTCCAAGTATCCGAAGGGCACCATCACCCGCGCCAAGGTCACCAACCTGACCGATTACGGCTGCTTCGCCGAAATCGCCGAAGGCGTGGAAGGTCTGGTGCACGTGTCCGAAATGGATCACACCAACAAGAACATCCACCCGTCCAAGGTCGTGCAGATCGGTGACGAAGTGGACGTCATGGTGCTGGAAGTCGACGAAGAGCGTCGCCGTATTTCCCTTGGCATCAAGCAGTGCAAGGCCAACCCGTGGGAAGAGTTCGCGAAGAACCACGAGAAGGGCCAGCGCGTCTCCGGCAACATCAAGTCGATCACCGATTTCGGCATCTTCATCGGCCTGCCGGGCGGCATCGACGGTCTGGTGCACCTGTCCGACATCTCCTGGAACGAAGCCGGCGAAGAAGCCATCCGCAAGTTCCGCAAGGGCGATCTGGTGGAAGCGGTCATCCTGGCCGTGGACGCCGACGGCAACCGCATCTCGCTGGGCGTCAAGCAGCTGCAGAAGGACCCGTTCAGCGATTACACCGCCGCCAATGAAAAGGGCAGCATCGTGAAGGGCGTGGTCAAGTCCGTGGACGCCAAGGGCGCCGTGGTCGAACTGGCCGACACCGTCGAAGCGACCCTGAAGGCGTCGGAAATCATCCGCGACCGCGTGGAAGACGCTTCCAAGCACCTCAGCGTGGGTCAGGAAATCGAAGCCAAGATCATCGGCATCGACCGCAAGTCCCGCATCATCAACCTGTCCATCAAGGCGAAGGACGAGGCGGATGAGCGCGAAGCCATTGCGAGCCTGAAGAACACCCAGCAGGACCTGTCCGGCAACGGCCCGCGCACCATTGGCGACCTGATCAAGGCGCAAATGAAGTAAGCGGCGCCTGAAAGCGCAAAAAACGGGAGATGGCGTTTGCCTCTCCCGTTTTTTTATGCTAAATCAGGAACATAGAAGACCTTTCCACACGTTTGGAGAAATGTCGCATGTCCCTGACCAAATCGGCCCTGATCGGCCGGATTGCCGCGCGTCAGCAATTGCTGACCGAAAAGGATGTCGAACTGGCTGTAAAAACTCTGGTGGAGCAAATGGTGGACACCCTGGCTTCCGGTGAGCGGGTGGAAATTCGCGGCTTTGGTAGCTTCAGTCTCCATTACCGTCCGCCGCGTACCGGACGTAATCCGAAGACAGGGGATTCGGTGGAGGTCGGTCCCAAGTACGTGCCTCATTTCAAGCCCGGCAAGGAATTGAAGGATCGCGTGAATTATCAGGACGAGGAAAAATGACCCTGCGCGGCATCCGCAAGATTGCCGGTATCCTGTTTTCGCTGGCGCTGTTGTTGGCGGGCTTGTGGATTGTTGTCGCCAATCGTCACCAGGTTGTCTCGCTGAACTTGCTATTCGTCGAGTTTGCTAACGTCAACATGGGATTGCAGGTGCTGATCACGTTTTCCTTGGGGATCGTGATCGGACTCGTCGCGGCCGTTTTCCTGTTCCGCCTGTTTCCCTTGCGCTGGCAAGTCCGTCAGATGCGCAAGGAGCTGGATGAATTGCGACGCCAGAACGCGCGCGCGCCGCGTTCTTCCTGACTTTCCGCTAGAATAAGCGCCCCCGGGCCGTCCCTGTCACAGATAGTCGTCTCTCTATGTCCCATGTCGTCTCGCCCGTCATCGTGGCGCTTGATTTTCCGTCCGCCGCGCAGGCGCTGTCCCTGGCCGACCGGCTCATCCCCGGCAGTTGCCGCCTGAAGGTCGGCAAGGAACTGTTTACCCGCGAAGGTCCGGCACTGGTGCGCGCGGTGCAGGACCGCGGTTTCGAGGTCTTCCTGGATCTCAAGTTCCATGACATTCCCGCCACGGTGGCCTCCGCCGTGCACGCCGCCGCCGATCTGGGCGTCTGGATGGTCAACGTCCACGCCAGCGGGGGGCGCCGGATGATGACAGCTGCCCGCGAGCGCTTGCAGCAGGGCGGATACGGCACGCTGTTGATCGCAGTGACGGTTCTGACGAGTTCGGAGCGCCAGGATCTGGCGGAAATCGGGCTGGATATCGAGCCGGTGGAGCAGGTGCGAAGACTGGCGGCGTTAACGGCGGATTGCGGCCTGCACGGCGTGGTGTGTTCCGCTCAGGAAGCCCCGATGTTGAGAGCCGCCTACCCGGAACACTTCGCGCTGGTGACGCCGGGCATCAGGCCTGCCGGAGCCGAAGCGAACGATCAGCGCCGGATCATGACGCCGGCTGAGGCCGTACGGGCGGGCGTCAGCTATCTGGTGATCGGTCGTCCGGTGACCCAGGCAGCCGATCCGGTAGCGGCCCTGGCGGCGATCCAGGCGGAGATTGCCGGCGCCTGAGCGCCGGCAACAGGGCTCAGGCCAGCTTGCGGGCTTGCGCCGCCGCATTCCCCGTATAGCCGCCCGGAGTAAGCGCCTTGAGCGACTGGCGCGCGCCTTCCGGCAACACCGCCAGTTCCGGGCTGTCGATGAACGCGGCGATATCGGCAGCGGTGATCACTTTGCCGCGAGTGAACTTCTTCAGCTTTTCATACGGTTCGGCGATGCCGTAGCGGCGCATCACGGTCTGGATCGGTTCGGCCAGCACTTCCCAGGCGTGGTCCAGATCTTCCGCCAGGCGTCCCTCATTCACTTCCAGCTTGCCGATCCCCTTCAGCGCAGCGTCGTAGGCGATCAGGCTGTGGGCCAGTCCCACGCCGAGGTTGCGCAGCACCGTGGAGTCGGTCAGGTCACGCTGCCAGCGGGAGACCGGCAGCTTTTCCGCCAGGTGGCCGAGAATGGCGTTTGCCAGGCCCAGGTTGCCTTCCGAGTTCTCGAAATCGATCGGATTGACCTTGTGCGGCATGGTCGAGGAGCCGACTTCGCCTTCCTTGAGACGTTGCTTGAAGTAACCGAGCGAGATATAGCCCCAGACGTCACGGTCGAAATCGATCAGTATGGTATTGAAGCGACGCACGCCGTCGAACAGCTCGGCGATGTAGTCGTGCGGCTCGATCTGGGTCGTATAGGGATTCCAGCTCAGGCCGAGGCCGCCGATAAACTCGGCGGCGTTCGCTTCCCAGTCGATTTCCGGATAGGCCGACAGGTGCGCATTGTAGTTACCGACGGCGCCGTTGATCTTGCCCAGGATTTCCACGCTTTCGATCTGGCGGATCTGGCGCTGCATGCGGTACGCGACATTCGCCATTTCCTTGCCCAGCGTGGTCGGCGAGGCCGTCTGGCCGTGCGTACGGGACAACATCGGCAGATCGGCGAAGCGCAACGCCAGATTGCGCACGGCATCATGGACGGCGCGTAATTGGGTCAGCACGATGTCGCGGCCGGCCTTCAGCATCAGGCCGTGGCTCAGGTTGTTGATGTCTTCCGAGGTGCAGGCGAAGTGGATGAACTCACTGACCGCCGCCAGTTCGGAAACTTCCGCCACTTTTTCCTTCAGGAAGTATTCCACCGCCTTCACATCGTGATTGGTCGTCCGCTCGATGGTCTTGATGCGCTCGGCATCGGCCTCGCTGAAGGTCTCCGCCAGCGTATCGAGGAAGCGGTTGGCCTCCGGTGAAAACGCCGGGACTTCGGCGATGCCGGGATGGCGCGACAACTGCTGCAGCCAGCGGATTTCCACGATCACGCGGGCGCGGATCAGGCCGAATTCGCTGAACCAGCCGCGCAGGCTGTCCGCCTTGGCGGCGTAGCGACCATCAATCGGGGAAAGGGCGGTAAGGGGGCTGGGCATGACGCGCTCCGCGAGGCTGTTCGGAAAGGGGCGAATGATAAAGGAATCGGCGCGCGCCTGCATCAGGCGGCGGTCGAACCGCTGTCCTGGGCGCGGTTTTCGCGGATGATGGCCTGGATTTCACGGAGGATCTTGCGGCGCGTGAACAGCAGGTGCCAGCGACGTCCTCCGAGACGTCGCCATAGTCGTGCCGCGCAGACGCCGGCGAGCAGGCAAGCGCGCACCTGCTCAGCCACGCCGGCGGTTTTCAGGCGTTGTTCGCTACCGCGGATTTGTACGCGGTATTTCAGCGTGCCGAGCGTATCCACATAAATGCCGGCCAGCTTGTGGATCATCGGCGATCCGGTAATACCGTCCTGGAAAAAGGGCTGTTGCTGCTGTGCCTGACGGATGCGCTGGCTGAAAACGGTCTCCAGAGAGGGATTCCCGGCCAGCTGGCGCTCCAGGTACAGCATGCCCATGGCGTAGCGCAACCGTTGCGAGATGCGGATCTGCGCCTTGTTGCCCGGCGAACCGAGATTCAGGCCGGCTTCGAGCGCAGCCAGGCCCTCCTGCCAGCGCCGGGTTTCTCCGCACAGGTTTTCCTGGCGGTCATTCTCCAGCCGGAAAATACTTTCCAGCGTGAAGCGCAGGAGCTCGGGATCGAGCGGCCCTTCGATGGCCAGTTTTTCCGCCAGCGCTGCCGCCTGGAAAACGGCGGCGAGCGCCAGCACTTTCTGACGGTAGGCCATGACCATCAGGCGCGCTCCGTTTCGGCAATGACGCCGCCGCCAAGGCAATCGTCATCCGCATAGAACACCACGGATTGACCCGGCGTCACGGCGCGCTGGGGTTCGTCAAAAACCACCCTGACCGCGCCGTCCGGCAGCGCGTGCACCACGCAGTCCTGGTCAGGCTGCCGGTAACGTGTCTTGGCGCGGCAACGCAGCGGCAGGGCGGGAGGCTCCCCGGCGACCCAGTCGACCTTGCGGCTGGTCAGGGCGCGACTCATCATCAGGGGATGCTCATGACCCTGACCGATAATCAGACGGTTATGGGCCATGTCCTTGTCCACCACGAACCACGGCGCTTCGGGAGCGTTCCTGACGCCGCCGACGCCAATGCCCTGACGTTGGCCCAGCGTGTAGTACATCAGGCCCTGGTGCTCGCCAATGATCGTGCCGTCGTCGGTCACGATCTCGCCCGGGCGGGCGGGCAGGTATTGCTTCAGGAAATCCCGGAAACGGCGCTCGCCGATAAAGCAGATGCCGGTCGAGTCCTTCTTGGCGTGGTTAATGAAGTTCTGCTGCGCTGCGATCCGGCGCACCTCGGGCTTCGGTAATTCGCCGACGGGAAAGAGGGTGCGGGCAATCTGGCGGCCGCTGACCGCGTGCAGGAAATAACTCTGGTCCTTGTTGTCATCCCGTCCCTTGAGTAGCTTCGCGCAAACGGGATCCGCGCTGCGGCGGGCGTAATGCCCGGTGGCGATGTAGTCGGCCCCGAGCACCACGGCGTAGTCCAGGAACGCCTTGAACTTGATTTCCTTGTTGCAGAGGATGTCAGGATTGGGCGTCCGTCCGGCGCTGTATTCCTCCAGGAAATGTTCAAACACCCGGTCCCAGTACTCCGCCGCGAAATTGGCCGTATGCAGCGGGATGCCAATGCGGTCGCAGACGGCTTGCGCGTCCGCCAGGTCTTCCCGTGCGGTGCAGTATTCCGTCCCGTCATCCTCCTCCCAGTTCTTCATGAACAGCCCTTCGACCCGGTAGCCGGCTTGCTGCAGCAACCAGGCGGACACCGAAGAGTCGACTCCTCCGGACATGCCGACAATCACCCGGATATCCTGGGGGCGATCGTGCAGCGGAACCATGGGAAACAGCGGGGCAGTCGTCACGAAGCGGCACCGGCAAAAGGATGTTCGTGGATCAGATCCAGCGGGAAACGGCGTCCGGAGAGGTAATCGCGCACACAGTTCATGACCAGCGGGCTGCGCACCCGGCCGGAGGCGTGCAATTCGTCCGGCGTCATCCAGACCGCGCGCAGGATGCCGTCATCCAGGGCGCGATCGGGATGATGCCGCAGGGCGCGGGCCACGAAACAGACCCGGTAATAGGTCATCTCGCCGTGCTTGTCGGCCGGGCTGAAGGTGTAAAGACCCAGAAGGTCAGTCAGCTCGACCTCCCAGCCGGTCTCTTCGAGCGCTTCACGGCAGGCGGCTTCAATCAGGGTTTCACCCTGTTCCACATGACCGGCAGGCTGATTGAAAACCGGGGTGTCCTGGCGCTCGGCGCATTCTTCGACCACCAGGAAACGGCCTTCCTGCTCGATAACGACGGCCACGGTCACGTGGGCTTGCCACGCCATGCCACACCTCTTTATGACGGATCGGGGGAAAGGGGGTATTCTACACCAAACCTTTCCGGGAATAGCGATGACCCTGACCCATCTTGATGAGCATGGCGCGGCGCGGATGGTGGAGGTGGGCGACAAGCCCGCGACCAGTCGCACCGCTACCGCCGAGGCCCGCGTGCGGATGCGGCCCGAAACCCTGTTGATGATCCTGGACGGCACGCATGCCAAGGGCGATGTGATTGCTGTCGCCCGCATCGCGGGCATCCAGGCTGCCAAGCGGACGTGGGAGCTGATCCCGCTTTGCCACCCGCTGGCCCTGACCTCGGTCAAGGTCGATCTGGCGGCGGAAAGCGACCATGAAGTCAAAATCACCGCGACCTGCCGGGTCAGTGGCCAGACAGGCGTGGAAATGGAGGCGCTGACAGCCGCCTCCGTTGCAGCACTGACTCTTTACGACATGTGCAAGGCCGTCGACAAGGGCATGGTGATCGAGCATGTCCGTCTCCTTTATAAGGAAGGCGGCAAATCCGGAGTCTGGCAGGCATGATCCGTCTCTGTTTCTTCGCGCGGTTCCGCGAAAAGCTGGGCACCTCGGCCGAGGATTTTCCGCTCGACTGCGCGGTGCCGGTATCCGAAGTGGTCGCCCGTCTTGCCGGTCGGGGAGGCCCCTGGCTGGAACTGTTCGATTGCCCGCGCGGCGTCATGGTCGCGATCAACCAGCAGATGGGCACGCTGGAGTCCGTGGTCCAGCCCGGCGACGAACTCGCCCTGTTTCCGCCGGTCACGGGAGGCTAAGCGCATGATCAGCATCCAGACCGGGGATTTTGATGCGGGAGCGGAACTGCGTGCGCTTTACGCGGCAGGCGTGGGCGCGGTGGTCTGCTTTACCGGTCTGGTCCGGGATTTGGCCAGCCATGGCCAGGTGGACGCCATCGAACTGGAACATTATCCCGCGATGACCCAGGCGTCGCTGGAAGCGATTGCCGCTGAAGCCCGGCAACGCTGGCCGCTTGCCGGCGTGCGCATTATCCACCGCATCGGCCTGCTGCGCGCCGGGGAGCAGATCGTGCTCGTCGCCACCGCCAGCGCCCACCGCGACGCCGCTTTCCATGCTGCCGAGTTCATCATGGATTATCTGAAGAACCGCGCGCCGTTCTGGAAAAAAGAGTATTCCGGGGACGAAGGACACTGGGTCGACGCCAAGGCGTCCGACCTGGAAAAAATGTCGCGCTGGTAAGTCGCCGGAACCCGCTGCCGGGTATTGAAAATCCGCAAAAATCATTTCTCGCGGGGAGTACCGCCGTTACAATGTCGCCCATTCCTACACAAACGGATCAAGGGGGTTTTATGCGGCGGGTGATCTTCAATCAAAAGGGCGGCGTCGGCAAATCAAGCATCACGGTGAACCTCGCCGCCATCAGCGCCCATCAGGGAAAACGCACGCTGGTTATCGACCTCGACCCCCAGTGCAACGCTTCGCAATACCTGCTCGGCGAGGCGGCGGAAATCGCGCCGGAACGCGAGGAATTGCAACCTAACATCGGCCAGTTCTTTGCACAGACCCTGAAGCTGACCGGGCGGGAAAAGCCGCTTGCAGAATATGTGCATCCGACGCGTTTCGAGAATCTCCATATTATCCCGTCAAATCCCGAACTCGGTGAAATCGAACACCTCCTGCAAAGCAAGCACAAGATCTACAAGCTGTCCGGCGCCCTGAAGGAAATCCAGCGCCAATATGACAATATCTTCATCGACACGCCGCCGGCCTTCAATTTCTACACCTTGTCCGCGCTGATCGCCGCCCAGCGTTGCCTGATTCCCTTCGATTGCGATGCTTTTTCCCGCCGCGCCCTGTACACGCTGCTGGAGAATGTGGGGGAAACCCGCGCCGACCATAATACGGAACTGGAAGTGGAGGGGATTATCGTCAACCAGTTCCAACCGCGCGCCAGCCTGCCGGCGCAACTGGTCGCCGAGTTGCGCGCCGAGGGCCTGCCCATCATGGAAACCCAGCTGTCCTCGTCGGTCCTGATGCGTGAGTCGCACCAGAAGAGCCTGCCGCTAGTGCATCTCAATCCGCGGCACAAGCTGACCGAGGAATATGCTGCCTTGTTCGGTGAGCTGAAAGACTGATTCCGGATTAATCCCCCATGAAAAAGGCATCCCTCGGGATGCCTTTTTCATGCGCGGAAGCGACGGAGATCAGTTCATGGAAATCCGCTCACCACCATACAGTTTGCGGTACCGGCTCAACACCCGGTGCACATAATCCTGGGTTTCCGCGAAGGGCGGAATACCGCCGTATTTCTCGACATTCCTTTCCCCGGCATTGTAGGCGGCCAGGGCCAATTCCAGATTGTTCTGGAAACGGTCCATCAGGAAGCGCAGGTAACGCGTGCCGCCGTGAATATTCTGCTTCGGATCATAAACATTGCTCACGGCAAAGCGCTGGGCGGTAGCGGGCATCAATTGCATCAGACCCTTGGCGCCGGGACCCGAACGGGCATTGGGATTGAAGCCGGACTCCGTATGGATCACCGCTTTCACCAATCCCTTGTCAACACCGTAAGTCGCCGCCGCATCCTGGATAATCGCGTCGTAGGCGTTCCGGTTCTTGCTGAAACTCGGACGCACCGCATATTCGCTGCCGCCCCAGTCATGATAGCGATGGACATTGGTATCGGCGTACCAGGTCACTTTCTCGAGATGACTGTAGGTGCGAAAGGAATCGCCTTGGGGCTTGCTCTTGCCGTCGACGATATTGGTGAACAGCACATTGCCGTCGGCATCGGTGAATTTGTAAATGTTGCCGGCCGCGGCCTGGGCGGCGCCGAGTGCCAGGATCAGGGCTAGGGAGTATCGGGTCATACCGGCAGTCATTATCGCTGTTGTTTGCAGGGTATTCTGAACAGGCGGAGCCATTATGACAAGTCTGTCGGTCCCCGAAAAACGGGAGTAAATCGGGAGAAAATCCGGTGTTTAGTTTAAAAATTGACCTGTTCACGCACCGGTTCTGTGCAAACATTGTCCAACACCCGAGTGTCAAGATGAACGGCCATTTTTCCGGACAAAAAAATCCATGTGACGCTATTGAAATTTTTAAGCTATTGTTTTTATTGATACTTATCTTATCTGTTCAAAATTCAGGCGATTTGTAGAGAAGCCTTATCCGGTGTGGGTTGCACCCCACTTATCCCCAGCTTATCCACAAGCTTATCCACAATTTTTGTGGAAAACTCGATTGCCTGAAAGTTATCCACAACGGGCTTGCCAAGGCGGAAGGGGAGTGCTCCACCGAAGTGTGAGCGGGTTCGCGAAGACGGCCGGTGCAGCCAAAAATGGCCGTCACGGGCCTTGAGCTTTGGCCCGGTTTCAGGTTCACTCGACCGCTTTCGGAGAGGTGGACGATGCTCAATCGCGTGTGGCCGGGATTCTTCCTGATGGCGTTCTTTGCGTGCCTGTGGCAGGCCGCGACCGGACACCCGGAAGTGCTGGCCGCCGCCATCGACGCCTGCTTCAAGACCGCGAAGACCGCCGTCGAGATCGCCATCGGCCTGACGGGCATTCTCTGCTTCTGGCTGGGATTGTTCCAGATCGCCGAAAAAAGCGGACTGACCGATCGCCTGGCCTGGGTGCTGACGCCGCTGTTCCGTCGCCTGATGCCGGAAGTGCCGGCCGGGCATCCCGCCATCGGCTCGGTCACGCTGAATCTCGCCGCCAACATGCTGGGCTTGGACAACGCCGCCACGCCAATGGGCCTGAAGGCGATGAAAGACCTGCAGAGCCTCAATCCGAAGCCGGAAACGGCGACCAATGCCCAGATCCTGTTCCTGGTGCTCAATACCTCCTCGGTGACGCTGATCCCGGTCAGCGTGTTCATGTACCGTGCCCAGTTCGGCGCGGCCGACCCGGCCGGGGTGTTCCTGCCAATCCTGCTGGCGACGACGGCCTCGACCCTGACGGGCCTGTTGCTGGTGGCCTGGATCCAGAAACTGCGCTTGTGGGACCGGGTGGTGCTGGCCTATGCCTTCGGACTGGCTTTGGTCGTGGCGACGCTGGTCAGCCTGATAGTCGGCCTGCCGCCCGCCGCGCTGAGCGAACGTTCGGCGCTCATCGGCAATCTGGCGCTGTTCGGCATCATCGCGCTGTTCCTGCTGGCGGGGTGGCGGAAGCGGGTGCCGGTCTACGACTGTTTCATCACCGGGGCCAAACAGGGCTTCGAGGTCGCGGTCGGCCTGATCCCCTTCCTGGTCGCCATGCTGGTAGCGATCGCCATGTTGCGCGCCAGCGGCGTGCTGGAGGCCTTCCTCGGCCTGCTGACTACCGGGTTCGCCGCTCTGGGCGTCAATACCGACTTCGTGCCCGCGCTGACCACCGCGCTGGTCAAACCGTTCTCCGGCAGCGGGGCGCGGGCGATGATGCTGGAAACCATGCAGCATTACGGTGTCGATTCTTTCCCGGCGCGGGTCTCGGCAATCATCCAGGGTTCCACCGAGACCACCTTCTACGTGTTGGCGGTGTATTTCGGCTCGGTCGGCATCCGCTATGAACGCCATGCGCTGGCCTGCGGCTTGCTGGCGGATCTGGCGGGCGTGGTCGCGGCGATCGGCGTATCCTACTGGTTCTATCACTAGCTGAAATTTCCCGCCCGGCGACGCTTCCCGAGCGTTGATCACAGGCTCGGCCGGGCCTAAACTACGCGACTCCCCATCCTCCCGGATTCCAGACCGTCTTCAGGCGGCAGGGGACGTTTTTACCCGATGCCGCCCGATCGGCCGGTCACGCCCAGGACAACGTCACGATGATTTACCAAGGCACCCTGCAGAAAATGCGGACGCAGGACAGCTCGCCGGTCGCCTACGCGCTCCTGCTCGGCAATTTCCAGGCGCCGCTGAACGGCCTGATCGGCAAGCGGATCAGCCTGAAATATACCGGCAATATCTTCTGCCTGAACTGCGGGACCAGGACCGCCAAATCCTTCAGCCAGGGCTACTGTTTCCGCTGTTTCAAGGCGCTGGCCTCGAACGACATGTGCATCCTCAAGCCGGAAACCTGCCATTACCACCTGGGCACCTGCCGTGAACCGGAATGGGGCGAAGCCAACTGTTTCCGACCGCATGTGGTCTATCTGGCCAATTCGTCCGGCCTGAAAGTCGGGATTACCCGGCAGACGCAGATTCCGACCCGCTGGATGGACCAGGGGGCGCGCCAGGCGCTGCCGATCCTGGAAGTCAGCAGCCGCTACCAGGCCGGACTGGCGGAAGTGATCTTCGCCAACCACATCAGCGACAAGACGCAATGGCAACGCCTGCTCAAGGAAGAGGCCCCGGAAGTCGATCTGGCGCTTTTGCGGGATGAGCTGCTGAACCTCTGCGCCGATGAGCTGGCAGCCTTGCGCGCGCGTTTTCCCGACGCCATCCGCCTACTGGACGGCAATGACGACCGCCGTTTTGACTACCCGGTACTGAACTACCCGGTGAAAGTGAAGGCGTTGAATTTCGATACCCAGCCGGAAGTGGCGGGCATTTTGCAAGGGATCAAGGGCCAGTACCTGATCCTCGATACCGGTGTGATCAATATCCGCAAGTTCGGCGGATACGAAGTGATTTTCGGAGCGGACGATGAGTGATCCCAAGACGGTCTACCTGAAGGACTACCGTGCTCCGGCCTTTGCCATCGAGCATGTCGACCTGCGCGTGGACATCCGGGACGACCATACCCTGGTCAGCAGCAGCCTGTCGGTGCAACGGCGGGCGAACACGCCGCCGGATGCGCCGCTGGTGCTCAACGGCGTCAACCTGGAACTGCTGGAGCTGGCGATCGACGGTACACCGGTCCCCGCGTCGGATTACGAGATCCGCGGCGAGGAGCTGGTGATCCGCAACCTGCCGTCCAACGGCTGCGCGGTCAGCAGCGTGGTGCGCATCGATCCCGCCGCGAATACGGCCCTGGAAGGGTTGTACCTGTCCAAGGGCATGTACTGCACCCAGTGTGAGCCGGAAGGTTTCCGCAAGATCACCTGGTTCATCGACCGGCCGGACGCCATGGCGATGTTCACCACGACCATCGTCGCCGACAAGCAGCGTTATCCGGTGCTGCTGGCCAACGGCAATCCGATTGCCCGGGGCGACACCGGAAACGGCCGCCATTACGTGACCTGGCAGGACCCGTTCCGCAAGCCCAGCTATCTGTTCGCCATGGTGGCGGGCGATCTGGACTGCCTGGAAGACAGCTTCACCACGCGTTCCGGACGCAAGGTGGCCTTGCGCCTCTACGCCGAACCGCACGACATCCGTCAGTGCCGTCACGCCATGGACTCGTTGAAGGCCTCGATGCGCTGGGATGAGGAACGCTACGGGCGGGAATACGATCTGGATATCTTCATGATCGTCGCTGTGGGCCACTTCAATATGGGCGCGATGGAAAACAAGGGGTTGAACATCTTCAACACCTCCTGCGTGCTGGCGCATCCGGACACCACCACCGACCTGGGCTTCCAGCGCGTGGAGTCCGTGGTCGCGCACGAGTATTTCCATAACTGGAGCGGCAACCGCGTGACCTGCCGCGACTGGTTCCAGCTCAGCCTCAAGGAAGGCTTTACGGTCTTCCGCGATCAGCAGTTCTCCGCTGACCAGTTGTCTTCCTCCGGTCAGCGCATTGAAGACGTCGCGGTGTTGCGCAACGCGCAGTTCGCGGAGGACGCGGGGCCGCTGGCGCATCCGGTCCGTCCGGAATCCTTCATTGAAATCAATAACTTCTATACCGCGACAGTCTACGAGAAAGGCGCGGAAATCGTCCGCATGCTGCACACCGTGCTGGGTGAAGCGCCGTTCCGGAAGGGGACGGACCTGTATTTCGATCGCCATGACGGCGAGGCGGTGACGGTCGAGGATTTCGTCCGGGCGCTGGGCGAGGCCAACGGTCGCGACCTGATGCCCTTCATGCAATGGTATCGCCAGCCGGGCACCCCGTTGTTGTCGGTCCGGGGCGAATATGCGGCGGAGCAGGGGACCTACACCTTGACCGTGTCGCAGCGGACAGACGTCAAGCCGGGTTTTGCCGCACCCAAACTCCTGCCGATCCCGGTTCGTCTCGCCTTGCTCGGACACGACGGAAGGGAGCTGCCATTGCAGCTGGCCGGGGAAAGCGAAGGTGTCGGTACCGAGCGCGTGCTGATCGCTGACCAGGCCGAACAGGCCTGGACGTTCACCGGCGTCCCGGCGAAGCCGGTCCCCTCGCTGTTGCGCGATTTCTCCGCGCCGGTGAACCTGGATTACCAGGCCGGCGAAGACGAGTTGCTGTTTCTGATCCGGCATGACAGCAACGGGTTCAACCGCTGGCTGTCCGCACAGACGCTGTACGAACGGCTGCTGGTCAGCGCCATCGAATCCGGCGCCGATCTGACGGCGGAGCGCCTCTCGCCCCTGCTGGACAGCTTGCAGGCCCTGTTGCCCGACCTGGTGCGCGAAGACGCCGACCTGGCCGCCAAGCTCCTGTCCCTGCCCGCCGAAAACTATCTGGCGGACAAGGTGACGGTGATCGATCCCACACGCATCCACGCGGTTCGACGCGCCCTGCAAACCGCCATCGCACAACGGCTGACCGGTTTCTTCGCCGGACAGTACGCCGCGACCGGCGGGGAAGCCGGCTACGAATACAGCAGCGCGGCGATCGCCCGCCGCAGCTGGCGCGAAACCGCGCTCTTCTACGCCTTGCTGGCGGACCCGGAGCCGTCCCTCGCCGTTCAGGTCCGTGACAGCTACTTCGCGGCGCCGCACATGACCGAACGCATGGGCAGCCTGCGCGCGCTGGTGCATCACGGCCGTCCGGAGGCCGCCGAGTGCCTGGCCGATTTCGCGACCCGTTTCGCGGATGAGGCGCTGGTCATCGACAGCTGGTTCGCCGTGCAGGCCACCAGTCCGTTCGCCACCCCGGACGCCATTCAGGCGCTTGCCGCGCATCCGGCGTTCACGCTGACCAACCCGAACCGCATGCGCTCGCTGCTGGCGCAGTTCGCCAATGCCAACCCGCTGCAGTTCCACAGCGCCGACGGTGCGGGTTACCGTCTGGTGGCGGGGAAAATCGCCGAACTGGATGCCATCAACCCGCAAGTCGCGTCTCGCTTGCTGAACGCCTTCAGCCGCTGGCGGCGTCTGGAGGCAGGCCGTCAACAGGCCGCGCGCGAAGCGCTGGACGGGCTGCGCGTCCGCGCGTTGTCCGCCGACACCTACGAAACGCTGGCCCGCCTGCTCGCCTGAGCAGGCGAGGGGGATTTGCCGGCAAACCGTGCCGGCTTGCCGCGAAAGCCATTGCGCCCGAGCAGCTTCACTGGAATCATCGCCCCCGATTGTCACCATCACGACAGGAAGCCCCATGTCCCGCGAAATCGCCCATCAGCAACTGGCGCAAACGCTCAAGATCGCACCCGCCGACCTGCAAGGCCTGGACACGCTGTCCGCCGAACAGCTGCAAAC
>JAYRMT010000011.1:0-27329 GCA_041912575.1 Fluviicoccus sp.
CGGTTGCTCGCGACTTTACCATTATCCGGCGAAAGGGCGGAAAGGCAGCGATGGAGTTACCCCACATATGGCATCCCGCCTCCCGCGTTGACATTTCCGGGGCGCTGGGCGACTGGTTCGGCAGTGAGCTCGGTCGGTCGCTGCTGGGCGCCGAGAAGCATTTGCTGGGTCATATCCTGCCCGACTTGTTCGGCTATCACGCGTTGCAAGTCGGTCAGGCCGTCCCCGACGACCTGCTGGAAAGCAGTCGCATCCGGCATCGCGTGGTGGTGGATACCGACCCGGTTCCATCCGGAGACGCCTCTTTGCTGCGTGCGGCGCCCGGCCTGCTGCCGCTTGCCGCCAACAGCATTGACGTGGTTCTGCTTCACCACTACCTGGATTTGACGCCGCATCCCCATGCTGTGCTGCGTGAAGCCGCGCGGGTGCTGATGCCCGAGGGGCATCTGGTGATTCTGGGCTTCAACCCGTGGAGCCTGTGGGGGTTCTGGAGGCTGTTCCGCCTGCCATGGGCTTCCACGCCGTGGCTGCGCCGGGTGATGAGCCCGCAGCGGCTGGCTGACTGGCTCTCGCTGCTGGATTTCGAGGTGGTGGGCGTCGAGAGCGCCTATTTCCGTCCCCCGGTGCAGGCCCGGTGGCTGAATGACCGGTTGGGATGGCTGGACCAGCTGGGGACGCGGTTCTGGAGCCAGGGCGGTGCAACCTACGCCGTGCTGGCCCGCAAGCGTGTCGCCTGCATGACCCCCCTGCGGCTCCGGGAGCCGCTGCTGCAGATGCTGCGTCCGGCGCTCGCCGCCGAGGCGCGCGACGCGGCGCAATTGAAGAAACCCGGACATTGAGTTGACATCCGTAATGAAAGTCGAGATTTACAGTGACGGCGCCTGCCGGGGAAATCCGGGGCCGGGCGGCTGGGGCGTGTTGTTGCGCTACGGTTCCCATGAAAAGCGCCTGCGCGGCGCGGAGCCGGCGACGACCAACAACCGCATGGAGTTGCGGGCGGCCATCGAGGGGCTCAAGCTGCTCAACCGGCCCTGCGAGGTCACTCTCTGGACGGACTCCCAATATGTGCTGAAAGGCATCACGGAATGGCTGCCGGGCTGGAAGGCTCGCGGCTGGAAGACAGCCGGCCGCGAGCCGGTCAAGAATGTTGACCTGTGGCAGATGCTGGACACCGAGCGCGCGCGCCATCAGGTGGAGTGGCGCTGGGTGAAGGGCCACGCCGGCGACCCGGGTAACGAGGAGGCCGACCGCCTGGCCAACGAGGCCATCGACGAAATGAACAGGCAGCCCGCATGAGACAGATCATTCTTGATACCGAAACTACCGGTATGGACCCTGCGCAGGGGCATCGCGTCATCGAAATCGGCTGTCTGGAAATGGACAACCGCCGTCTGACCGGCAGGAGTTTCCATTATTACCTTCAGCCGGACCGCGAGGTCGAACCGGATGCCGTGGCCGTGCACGGGATCACCAACGAATTCCTGGCCGACAAGCCGCGTTTCCACGAAGTGGCGGAGGAGTTCCTCGCCTTTGTCAGCGGCGGCGAGCTGATCATCCACAATGCCCCCTTCGACATCGGCTTCCTGGATGCGGAGCTCCGTCGTCTGGACGCGGCGGATCCCGGGCTGGCGGCGCGATGCGGCGTGATCGACACTCTGGTGATGGCCCGTCAGAAGCATCCTGCGCAAAAAAATAACCTGGATGCGCTCGCCCGTCGCTACGGTGTCGATCATCGCGAGCGCCACTACCACGGCGCTGTGCTGGACGCCGAAATCCTCGCTGACGTCTACCTGGGCATGACCGGCGGCCAGGTCGGCCTGGTCCTGCATGACGAGAGCGAGGAGGGCGAGGGACAGGAAGTGATCATCCGCCTGCCCGCAGGCCGACCCGCCTTGCGCGTGGTGCGCGCAGCGGAGGCGGAAATGGCTTTGCACGAGGCAAGACTTGATGCAATCGACAAAGCGTGCGGCGGAGTGTGCATCTGGCGGCAAGAGGGGCTGGCGTGAACCCGGCAAAAGCATTATTTTAAACGCCAATAATCAATAACAACGGCGTCTCTCGCCGTACCTCCAACCCGAAATAATACAGGAAGGGATCCATGCTTCCGAGAATCGATGTCAGCGCGCTGAACCTGATCAAATCCGAGGTCGATGTGTCACTGACACAGATTGAAGGCACGCTGAGCGCCTTCGTCGAGGACAATTCGAACAATGCCCAGTTGGGGGAATGCGTCGAGCAGATGGAACAGGTCTGGGGCGCGTTGCGGCTGATCAACCTGCACGGGGCTTCCGAGCTCGCCGAGCTGATGTTCGCTCTGCTGCGGCAGGTCAACGAGTTGCAGGACAAGACGCCGGAAAGCTATTTCTCCGCCTTGG
The DNA here is from genome assembly GCA_041912575.1 of Fluviicoccus sp. Classification (GTDB taxonomy): domain Bacteria; phylum Pseudomonadota; class Gammaproteobacteria; order Pseudomonadales; family Moraxellaceae; genus Fluviicoccus. The sequence continues at coordinate 2,376 of JAYRMT010000011.1, forward strand.
GCAACGGCATGATGGTGCTGAACCGCTATCTGGAGTATGTCCAGATCAAGGCGATCAACCTGCCGCAACTGCTGCTCCCCGTCATCAACGAGGCTCGCCAGGTGCTGGCTTTGCCCGCGCTGGGCGACGGGTATTTCCTGGATGTGCCGTTCCTGCCGGAGCCGGTGAGCGTGACTCCCCTCGATCTGGACGCTTCATCCGCCATGACCCTCGCTCGTCGTATCCGCACCATGTATCAGGTTGGTCTGGTCAACCTGCTCCAGGACAAGGGCGAGCCGGTGCACTACCGGCTGATGCGTCGCGCCATGCAACGCGCCACGCAGCTGTGTTCCGGCAAGCCGATGTCCCTGCTGTGGTGGGTGGGCGACGCAATGCTCGAAGCGTTATCCTCCGGCATCGAACTGACGACGCCGCGCAAGCGCGTGCTGGCGCAGATTGAACAGCAGATGAAAACCCTGCTGTCACCGGCCGGCGCGAGCCAGCCCGTCGACATGACGCTGCTGGCAAATTGCCTGTCGGTGATCGGTCTCGGCGAGTCCGGCGAACTGGTCAAGGCGGTGCAGGAAGCTTTCGATCTGGGCAGCAGCTGTATCAGCCAGAGCCAGCTGGACGCCCAGCAGGCGGCGATGTACGGCCCCGGCGGCTCGGTGATCAAGACGGTCGCTGCCGTGCTGAAGGACGAGATCGCCCATATCAAGGATGTGCTTGATATCGTGGCGCGCGGCGCGCAGCAGGAAGAAGAAAGTTACGAAAGCGTCGCAGACGAAATGACCAAGGCCTCGCAGACCCTGGTGATGCTCGGCCTGAATGATTCCGCGCAGTTCATGCGCAGTCAGGCCAACGTGGTGCGCGGCTGGACCGAAACGCCGACTGAGGCCGAGCTGCACGAGCTGGTGGACGCCCTGCTGAACGCCGATAACGCTGTGGCTGCACTCGACAAGGAAATGACGCCGGGTGCTCAAACCGTGGTGAACAATACCCGCATCTCGATCCACCAACTGGACGAGGCCCGCACCATGCTGGTGGCGGAAAGCCGCGCCGGATTGGCGCTGGTCAAGCGCGCGATCCTGTCGTATCTCGAGAGTCAGGGCGACGTGATGCACTTGGCCAATATCCCGGCGACCCTCCAGTCGACCAGCGGCGGCCTGTCTTTCCTGAACGCTGATCGCGGCGCCGGGGTGTTGCGTTCCTGCGCTTCGTTCGTGGATACCTTGGTCAATACCAAGCAACTCGCGCCGATGCCTGTCGTCGAGACGTTCGCGGACGCGATCGCCTGCGTCGACTACTACCTCGAAAGCCTGGAAGTGAACAAGCCGGTGGGCGACAGCGTCTTTGATATTGGCGAAGACAGCGTGGCCGAGCTGGGCTTCCCCGTCACGACGCGTCAGGCGGCCTGATGACGCGGGAGTTGTGGCCGGCCGCCGGCCGCTGGATCATCTTTCGCAATGATGATGTGCTGGCCGGGCCGGAAGGTCCGGCCATTTTTCATCCCGAGGCGCTTGCCCGGTCACTGGATAGCGGCGGTCCGCGTCAGCGAATGCACTGGCAGGGTGAGGAAATCGGCGTGCTTCGCCTGGAGCCGGACCGGCCCGAGCCCGAAGGCCATGCCTTTGTCGGCCTGCGCCATTTGTTGCTCCAGTCGCCGGGCGATCTGTTTCCCGCCGCCGCTACAGCCATCCAGATACTGGAGTGGGAGCGCAATCATCGCTATTGCAGTCGTTGCGGCAGCGAGACCGTGGCGCATGGCGCCGGTGAGTACGCCCGCGTCTGCCCGGCCTGCCAGTACCACCAGTATCCCCGAATCCAGCCGTGCGTGATTGTCGCGATTACCCGCGACGACCATATCCTGCTGGCGCGCAGCCAGCGCGCCACCAAATTGCCGATGTACAGTCTGCTGGCCGGATTTGTTGAAGTGGGCGAAACCCTTGAGCAGGCGGTGCACCGCGAGGTCGCCGAGGAGGCCGGTGTCCGCGTGCGTGATCTCCGCTATTCCGGCAGCCAGTCCTGGCCGTTCCCCAGCAATCTGATGCTGGGCTTCCGCGCGGAGTGGGACAGTGGCGGCATTGTGATCCAGGAAGAAGAACTCATGGACGCCCAATTCTTCCACTACCGGCAATTGCCGATGATTCCGCCTCCCGGAAGCATCGCCTATCATCTCATCATGGCCTGCGTGGCCGATCTGACCGCGCGTTTCGGCTGAGACGCGGTTTTCCTCCTGCATCCGGAGCCAGCATGCTCGATATTCTCCTTCAGTACGGCCTGTTTCTGGCCAAGGCGATCACGATCGTCATCGCGGCGCTGTTTGTCATCATTACCATTGCCAACATCACCGAGCGCCGGCGTCATCAAGAGGATGACGGTGATATCGAGATCCTGCGCCTGAACGAACGCTTCGAGCATTACGCCGATGTGCTTCGCATGGCGGTGCTCGACAAGGCGGCGCTCAAGGCGCATGAGAAAGCCGAGCGCCAGAAGGAAAAGGAAAAAGAAAAGGGCGGTGGCGATGCGCCGCCCCGCAAGCGCATCTACACCTTGTCGTTCAACGGCGACATGCGCGCCTCGGCGACGGACAACCTGCGCCAGGAAATCACGGCCGTGCTCACGCTGGCGCGTCCGGAGGATGAAGTGGTGATCAGCCTGGAAAGTCCCGGCGGCCTGGTGCACGGCTACGGACTTGCCGCGTCGCAGTTGCAGCGGGTGCGGCAGCACGGTATTCCGTTGACTGTATGCGTGGACAAGGTCGCCGCCAGCGGGGGCTACATGATGGCCTGCCTGGGCACGCGCATCCTGGCTGCGCCGTTTGCCGTGGTGGGCTCGATTGGCGTGGTAGCCCAGATTCCCAATTTTCACCGTTTGCTGGACAAGTGGGATATCGATTTTGAGGTGCTGACCGCCGGAGAGTACAAGCGGACATTGACTGTCTTTGGCGAAAATACCGAGGCCGGTCGTGAAAAATTCGTGCAGGAATTGGAGGACACGCATGGGCTGTTCAAGGAATTCGTCAAGGAATTCCGCCCGCAGCTGGATATCCAGAAAGTCGCCACCGGCGAGCACTGGTACGGCCGGCAGGCTCTTGCGCTGGGGTTGGTCGATGAGTTGATGACCAGCGATGAGTACCTGTTCAAGGTCAGCCAGGAGGCGGATGTGTTCGCCGTTCGCTTTGTGCACAAGCAACCGCTGTTGCAGAAGATCGGTCTGGTGGCGGCTTCCACCGTGGATCGCGTGCTGTTGGGCTGGTGGGAACGGCTGTCGCGTTCGCCGCGCATCTGAGATGTTTTCGAGGATAATATCCTGGGAATTTCCATAAAAATAACAAAGTATTAGGGAGGTTTCTTCATGTCCTCATTCAAGGAATACGGTCGTTACGATGCGCTGGGCCTGGCGGATCTGGTGCGTCGCGGCGACGTCTCGGCAATGGAGCTTCTGGACGAGGCGATCCGGCGTTGCGAGCGTCTGAATCCGGCCCTGAACGCGGTGATCCATCGCATGGACGGCATGGCGCGCGAGGCCGTGGTAAAAGGGGTGCCCGCCGGGATGTTCAGCGGTGTTCCCTTTCTGGTGAAGGATCTGCTGGGCGCCGTGGCCGGTGTGCCGATGACCAGCGGCAGTCGGGCCTACCGGGCGTACATCCCGGACTATGACAGCGAGATGATCCGGAGATACAAGGCATCCGGCGTGGTGATCTTCGGAAAGACCAATACGCCGGAATTCGGCTTGATGGGTGTGACTGAACCCGAGCTGCACGGTATCACACGCAATCCCTGGAATCTGGAGCGTACGCCCGGCGGGTCGAGTGGAGGCGCGGCAGCGGCGGTCGCGTCCGGGATTGTCCCGATGGCGGGCGGCGGCGACGGCGGCGGTTCATTGCGGATTCCCGCGTCGTGTTGCGGGTTGGTGGGATTCAAGCCGACCCGGGGCCGAAACCCGCACGGGCCGGCGGTGAGCGAGCCGTGGTTCGGTCAGGTTCAGGAAGGCGTGATCAGCCGGACTGTGCGTGACACGGCGGCCATGCTGGACGCCACGCACGGTCCGGATACCGGCGCGCTGTATGCCGCGCCACGTTTCGAGGGCAGTTTTCTGGAGGAAACCCGCAAACCTGCCGGACGGTTGCGTATCGCCTGGTCCGCCGAGCCGATGTTGCGCGACGGCGGCATGGAACCGGCTTGCGTCGAGGGATTGCACCGGACGGTGCGTCTGCTGGAAAGCCTGGGCCATGAGCTGGTCGAGGCCTCGCCCCGGCTGAACAAGGCCTGGCTGGCCGGCGGTTACCTGATGCGCATCGCGGCCGCAACGGCGGGCGAGGTGGGCGAGGCGGAGCGCACCCTGGGACGTCGCCCCGGCATTGACGAGTTCGAGACGGAAACCTGGGCGCTGGTGCGTCTGGGCCAGAGCTTTACCGCCGGTGACCTGGACGACGCCAATCGCCGGATCTACAGTCAGCTGCGTCTGTTTGACGGGTTCATGCAGCAGTATGACGTATTCCTGACCCCGACGCTGGCCGGACCGCCCCCGGGGTTCGGCCAGTTCCGCCTGCAAGGCGCGGAGCGTTGGCTGGCCCCGATCGCGAAGCGCGTGCCGCTGGGGCCGCTGGTGCATGTTCTTCCGGTACTGGAACGGCTGGCGGAACAGAATTTCGGTTGGGTGACCTCCACGCCGGTGATGAACATGAGCGGTCATCCCTCCGTGTCGCTGCCCTTGCACTGGACCGAAGACAACCTGCCGGTGGGCATGATGTTCACCGGACGGTTTGGCGACGAAGCCACGCTGTTCCGGTTGTCCGCTCAGCTGGAACAGGCGCAGCCCTGGTTCGACCGCCGGCCGCCCCGGATCAACGCCTGAAGCGGCGATCCGGAGCGGTGGCCTGATTTGACATCTTAACTGGCACTTTCGTCCCTTACCGTCCGACTCGGCACTGCCCATACTGTGGTCATCAAAGTCGCCCACTGTGAGGCCAAGTCCATGTCGACCCCTACCAAGACCGTGACCCCCGTCGGCACGCCGAACATCCCGGTACGCCGCATGGATTTCGAGTTCGATGACGCCATCCCGACCTACTGGTTCGACAACAATCCGTTCATTTCGATGTTGCTCACCGGCTTGTCCTGCACCTTTCCCGAAGGTGAGCGCATGTTCATGCGCGCGGTGCGGCGCTACCAGGACCGTATCACCGACCCTGAGTTGCAAAAAGAGGTCCGGGCCTTCATCGGTCAGGAAGCTCACCACGGCAAAGAGCATGAAGCCTTCAACGCGCTGATGGCGCGCAAGGGTCTACCGATCAACGAAGTCATGGGTTTCGTCAAGATGGGGATCGCGCGCGAGGAAAAGATGCTTTCGCCGGAGCGCATGCTGGCCAAGACTTGCGCGCTGGAGCATTTCACCGCGATGTTCGCCGAAACCGTGCTGGAAAATCCGGAGTTCCTCGAACACATCGATCCGCGTTTGCAACCCTTGTGGCTTTGGCATGCCATCGAGGAGAGCGAACACAAGTCGGTGGCCTTCGATGTCTACCAGCAGCAAGTCGGCAATTACTGGGTCCGCAGCAGTGAAATGGCCTTCACCACCGTGCTGTTCAGTTTCTTTACCGCCTTGCATACCGTGCAGCTCATGCGCGCGTCCGGCGAGATGGGCAACCTGAAAGCCGTTCGCGACGGCTGGCGCATGCTGGCGGGGAAGAACGGTTTCTTCAAGGGGATGCTGCCGAAGTACCTGGCGTATTACCGCCGGGATTTCCATCCCTCCCAGAATGACAGCGGTCGCTTGCGCGAGAAGGGTCTGGGCATGCTTCGGGCCATGTTGGGCGACAAGCGGCAGCTGGCGGCCTGACACGCAGGATACTCATCTCGCGGTTTGTGCGGTAACCCGCTTGTAAGTCGCGGGCGCTCTGTCAGAATGCGAAACCGGTCCGGCGTACCGCGCCGAACCGGTTTGCACAGGATGCCGAGATGCCCGATTTCTTTTCCACCCCGCGTCACGCCCGTTTCTCCGCCTTTGTGCTGACCGCGGCGATCTTCCTTTCTGCCATCCACCTGGGATTGCTGGTGCCGCTGTACTCCGGGCTCCTGGCCTACGCCATTGTGTTGCGGCTGTCCGGCAGCATTGTCGATGAACACAGCCGTTCCTCCCGGTCGAAATGGATTGCGACGGCCCTGGTGGCCAGCCTGGTCGTCGGCGTGCTGGTGGTGGCGGGAGGGATACTGCACTTCTTTCTCAGCGCCAGTACGGATTTGCATGACCTGATGCTCAAAATGAGCGAAATCCTGACGTCGGCGCGCTCCTGGTTGCCCGAGAATATCGGCGATGTGATGCCGCAGCAGAGCGAGCTGCTGACCAAGGTCAGCGACTGGTTGCGCACGCACGCGGCCGAGATCGGCACCTTCGGGCTGGGCGCGGTCAAGGGGATCGGTCTGGCGCTGTTCGGGGTGCTGATCGGCGCGATGATTGCGGTCAGTGATGCGTCCCGGCATGTGCCGCACGGGCCTGTTACCGCGCGCCTGCTGGAGCAGACCGGCGCGTTGCGGGACAGCCTGTGGCGCGTCGCCACCGCGCAAATCAAGATTTCCGCGCTCAATACGACTCTGACGGCAATTTACCTGATGCTGGTGTTGCCCGCGTTCGGTGTGCAGTTGCCGCTGGGCAAGACGCTGGTGGTCGTGACGTTCATTGCCGGCCTGCTGCCGGTGGTGGGCAACCTGATTTCCAATTCGGCGATCACCATCATCAGCCTGAGCATGTCGTTCCAGATCGCGGTGGCGTCGCTGGCCTTCCTGATCCTGGTCCACAAGCTGGAGTACTTTGTGAATGCCCGCATTGTCGGTACGCAGATCAATGCCCGCGCCTGGGAAATCCTGTTCTGCATGTTGCTGATGGAGCGTCTGTTCGGCATTCCCGGCGTGGTGGCGGCGCCGGTGTTCTACGCCTGGCTGAAGGAAGAGTGGCACCGCTGGGACCAACCGGTTCGGCACGGCACCGATCTGGGCGAGGGCTGAGGCATGTCGGATGAGCGCATCCGTGTGGTGACAGGGGATATCACACGGCTGGCGGTGGACGCCATCGTGAATGCCGCCAATACGTCCTTGCTGGGCGGCGGCGGGGTGGATGGCGCGATTCACCGTGCGGCCGGACCGGAACTCCTGGCCGAATGCCGGCAACTCCGGGGCTGCCCCACGGGTCAGGCGAGACTGACCGGGGGTTACGGCTTGCCTGCCCGGCATGTCATCCACACGGTCGGCCCGGTGTGGCGTGGCGGCGGCCACGGCGAACCGGAACTGTTGGCCGCCTGTTATCGCAACAGCTTGCGTCTGGCGCGAGAACACGGGCTGTGGCGCATCGCCTTTCCGGCGATCAGTTGCGGCGTCTACGGCTATCCGCACGAGGCCGCGACCGCTATCGCGCTCACGGAAACCGACGCCGTGCTTGCGGAATCCCCCGATTTCCGGGAGGTTGTCTTTTGCTGTTTCAGCGATGAAATGGCGGCGATTTACCGTCGTTTCATCGCAGGTTTTCCTGTTCCTGGAAATACAGGTTGACGCCCGCCCGGGTATTGCCCGGGTCCAGTCGCCAGGCCTCGCGAAAGGCCATGAGCGCGCAGGCAGCATGGCCTTCCTCGCGGCAGGAAACCCCCAGATTGTTCCACACCCGGCTTTTGCCGGGCGATTGCTGCGCGGTCCGGGTCCAGAGCGCCGTGGCGCTGCGGTAATCTTCGTTGCGGATCAGCAGGGCGATTGCCAGCACGATCGCCAGACCGCTCAGGACGACCCGTCCGGCGACCTGTCCGCCCAGACCGTAAGCCAGCATCCACGCCGGTCCCATCAGGGCGGCATAGAGATGTCGGTCGTTGGCGACATCCAGCCGGGGCAGGATGCCGTTCACCGGCAGAAGGCACAGGAAAAACCAGAGCACGCCGCCAGCAAAACGGTTCCCGTTGCGCAGGAACACCCGGCCGGAAAAGGCCGCAAGCGTCATTATCCCGGCGCACATCAGGAGGCTCCCGGCATCCCAACGGGCAGGGACAGCAATGTCCGGGTCAATGTTCGGCGTCAGGGTAAGCAGCGGTCCGGTGAGGAAATAGCGCCAGGCCGCCAGCACGGTCAGGCTGTGGTCATGCCAGTCGCGGGCGGCCAGGCCGACGTCGATCAGCCGCCGGTAATGCGGTTCGAGCAGGAATACCGGAATGACCAGCGCAACGGCCAGCAGGCTGGGCATCGCCCGGCGCAGCGCTTGCGCAGGTTGCACGCTGTCCAGCCGCAACGCCAGCCAGAGCAGGGCGGGCGCTATCCAGCCCGTTTCCCGCACGGCCAGCCCGGCCAGAGTCAGAAGGAATACGCCACTGTCCCGCCAACGGGACTCCCGCCGCGCCGCCAGCAGCAACAGCAGAAGGCAGGTTGTCGCCAGTGAGACCGAGCGTCCTGCGATGTACGTCACCGCTTCCGTCTGCACCGGATGCAGGGCCCAGAGCGCGGCGGCGAATCCCGCCGAGTAGCGATCGGGCAGGATGCCGCCCTGCAGCCAACGCCAGAACAGCACGGTGTTGAAGGCGTGAATGACCAGATTGACCAGATGGAAGCCGAAAGGGTCCGGGCTGACGATCCGGTTCAGCGCATAGCTGAGCTTGAGCAGGGGGCGGATGCCGGGGAGTGCGTCCCACCACGCGGCCAGACTATGCACCGGTCCGTAATGGACGATGACATTCAGGTCGTCAAACTGGAAAGGGCCCCGGAGGGCCCCCAGCCAGCAGAGCAGGATCGCCAGCCCGCCGAGCAGCGGGAACCGGCGCTGCACGCTCAATGGCCGAACAGCCCGCGCAGTTTGTTGATGTTGTCGAGCGCCTTCTTGCCGGTGTCGATCGCACCGCCGCCGGAGGATTTCGGCATGTACTTGCTGCAGACCGGCCGCAGGCTGCGACGGGCGTCATCCTGCGGCATGGCGGTGAAGTTGAGGCCGCCGCATTCGGACTTGGCGATGTTCGCCATGTCGGGATCATCCACGCCGCACAGATCGACAGCGGCTGGCCAGTTCTTGCCGCTCTTGGCGGCGGCGCATCCCTTGGTCTTGATGGCCCCGGCATCGGCGCCGCAGAATCCGGCCACCGATTGCCAGTCATCCCCCTTTTCGAGGATCAGCTGGCGCAAGCCATCCGGTGAGGCGGTACGGGTGGAAAACGCCTTGCAGATGTCCGTTTTCAGGTTGGGGCACATCTGCGTCATCATGCCCACGGCCTGGGTGTTCATCTCGTTGGCGGCCTGCTGGCAGGCCTGCGCCATGTACGAACCCTGCATGGCTTGCTGCTGCTTCATCATCGCCTGTTGCTGGGCCATCATCTGGTTGGCCTGGACGACGGTGTTCTCGCTGTGGTCGCAGCTGCCGATTTTCTTGCCTGCATAGGTGATTTTCATCGTGCCGCTGTGGCCGTGCATGTCGGTCTTCGCCGTCATTTCCCCGTTATAGGTATTGCCGCTCCAGGTCATTTTCAGGTCGCCGGACATCTTCTTGGGCGGCGCGCACTCCATGTGGAAGCTGGTGGAGTTTCCGGTCGTCTTGAGGTTGCTGACCTGACAGCCGTCCTCCATGGGCACCATCTTGCTGTGCGTCTTGTCATCGGGCGAGACGCAGACTTCGCGCGTTTGCGGCGGCATAGGAAACGGCATGCCGGGCATGTCGAAGGCGGTGGTGACCGACCAGCGGTCGTCGGCATGGGCGATGCCCAGCACGGCCAGGGTGAGGCAGGCGGGAACGAGGGACAAACGGGACATGACAAGGCTCCTTGTTGGCATGGCGAAACGGATGAATCCTGATCTTCTGATCGTATGCCCGCATAAACCGGATGGCAAACGATTCCGGCCCGGCCGGTCCTGCCTCAGGCGCGCGTGACCGTCACCCGGCTTTTGCCCGCCGCCTGGCGGCTGACCCGGATCTGTACCGGAATCCGTTCGGTCATCTCGGCGACATGCGAGATGACGCCGACCTTTCGCCCCTGGCCTTGCAGGATGTCCAGCGCGTCCATCGCGACGCGCAATGTGTCCGCGTCCAGACTGCCGAAGCCTTCGTCGATGAACAGGCTTTCCACTTTCAGGCGTTGCGAGGACAGCGAAGCCAGGCCGAGCGCCAGCGCCAGCGAAACCAGGAAGGATTCGCCGCCGGACAGCGAGTGCACCGAGCGCACCTCATCCCCCATGTCGCGGTCGACGACTTGCAGTCCGAGCGTGCCGGGAATGCGGTCCAGACGGTAACGGCGGGCGAGGTCGTGCAGGTGGGCGTTGGCGTGTTGCAGCAGCACGTCCAGCGTCATTTCCTGCGCGGCGTTGCGGAAGCGCTTGCCGTCCGAGGAGCCGATCAGGGCGCTCAGTCGCGCCCAGACCGCCGCATTCCCGGCTTGCCGGTCGATCTGCGTTTGCAGGGCAACGGCGTCTTGGCGGCGTTCGTCGTCCTGCTGCAGCCGGAGTTTCAAACGGCCTATTTCTTCGGAACAGGCTTTCATTTCGTCCTGTAATTTATTGATATTGTTGACTTCAACTTCACTTGATTCTACCTGAAATTGGCTGGCGAGGTGCCGTTCCAGTTCCCGGGCAAGCTGCGCTACGCGCTGGGCGGCGAGGTCGCGTTGACGATCTATGGCGATCAGCGCCTGTTGCTCGGATTGACGCCAGGTCGGGGACAGCGCCAGCCATTCCCGTAGCGTTTGCTCCCCGACAGGGTGTGCGAGTTGCCGGTTCAGCACGGCCAGCGCCTGGTCCAGCGCTTCGCGCGCACTGGCGTGTTGCGGCGTGATCCGGCCGAGTTCCCCCTGATGATGGCGCAGGGATTCGCCCACGCGCAGGCTCTCCTGACGGGCCCGCTGTTCCCGGGCGAGGTGCTGTTCCAGCGCGTTCTCGGCCTGCTGCTGTTGCCGGTCGAGGTCGGCCAGGACGTTCTGGACGGCCTCTCCGGCCAGCAGTGTCCGGCGTTCATTGTCCAGCGTGTCCCGGTGATGCGTCGCCAGGGCGAGTTCAGTGACGGCCAGCACGCAGCGTTGCACGGCCTCGGCGGCCTGCAGGAGCAGGCGGGTTTCGTCCAGCGCGCGCCGCGCCTGTTCGTCCGCGTCAATGCGGCCTTGCAGAGCGAGCAGCTGATCGTGATTTCGCTTCTGCTGGACAGTGAGGCGGTCGCGGCGATCGTCGGGCGCCAGCGTCGTCCAGTCGTCACTGATCGCCAGGGCATCAAGCCGGGTGAGATGTTCCAGAGCCAGTGCGTCCAGACGGACCAGCCGCTGTTGCGTCTCGGCGATCTGCTTGCCGAGTTGGCGGACAGTGGCGTCATTGCGGGCGACGTCGTCACGCGCCTGTTGGTGCGCCTGTTCGCAGGCGGCGGCCTGCTGTTCCAGCTCGGCCAGCAGGCCGTGCAGCGCGGGCGATCCGGAGGCGTGGTAAGGATGATCCGGACTGCCGCAGACCGGGCAGGCTTCACCGGGCGTCAGCCGCTCGCGCAGGTGTTCCACATCCCGTGCGCAGGCCAGGCGGGCCTTGTCCCGCGCCTGCCGCGCCTGTTCGGCGGCTGCGGCGGATTGCGTGACGCGGGTGTGCAGGTCGGCCCGGTCGGCGATCAGCGCACCGTGCTGCCGTTCCAGCGATTCCCGTTCGGCGGCGGCCTGCGCCTGATGCTGGACGGCCTGTTCCCATTGCCCCAGGAGCAGCGCAGCCTGTTCCAGCCGCGCGCTGTCCCGGCGAAGCCGGTCCTGTTCGGCCGTCAGCGCGTGGCGGTCGATTCCGGCCAGAGCCTCCGTCGCCGTCGCCACAGCCTGCTGCTGGAGAGTGAGGAGTGATTCCGCACAGGCCGACGCCTCGCGTGCCGCACCGGTATCCGCCTGATCCTGCGCGCGGCCGAGCAAGGCCTTCAACGCGGGCCAATCGGGCAGGTGATCAAAGGGCAAGGCCTTGAGCCCCAGCTTTTCCCGGGCGACCCGCTCCCGGAGGGCGCTGAGCTGGCGGCCGGCTTCGGCCAAGCGGATGTCGAGTTGCCGGGCGTGTTCAAGTTCGGGCTCGCGCGTCGTGCGCTCGGTCTTGATCCGCTCCAGCGCCTGTCGGGCGGCCTGGCTTGCGGCCGCTGCGTCCCGCGCGGCCTGCTCCCGGTTCGCCGCCTCGGGAATCAGGCGGGCGATGCTGTCCCGGAGCGCGGCTTCCCGCCGGACCAGTTCGTCCAATCGCAGCACAGGCTCGCGCAGTCCCTGGGCCGCTTCCACCGCCTGCCAGTGCGCGCGGCGGGGCGCGGCTTCCGCAAAGGCCTCTTCCGATCCGGTCAGGGCCTCGCGCGCGGCTGACGCCTCACGTTCAAGCTCGCGCCGGCGCTCCGTCCATTGCAGGCAGGTTCGCGCATGATCCAGCCGCGCTTGCGTTGCCAGCTCCCTGGCACGGGATTCCCGGAGGGCGGCTTCCGTGAGTGCACGCTCTTCCGCGGACAGCGGCTGCCGGTCGCCCAGTTTCTGCTGCAAGGCCTTGAGTGCGTCGCCTTCCTCCCGGGCGCGTGCGAACGCGGCCTTGGACAACTGCGAGAACCGGTTACTGCTGGTCAGCGCCTCCAGCAGGTTGGCGCGCTTGTCGTCATCGGCCTTGAGAAAGGCGAAGAACTCGTTCTGCGCCAGCAGGACCGCGCGGGTGAACTCCTCGAAGCTCAGGCCGATGCGCCGGACGATTTCCTCCTCGACCTCACTGCGCGTGCGGCCGACCGGCGTCAGGTCCGGCAGGCTGACCAGGGTCATGCTCACGTTCTGCAAGGCGCCGCCGGGCGAGAGGCGGGCGCGGCGGGCGCTCCAGGTCGCCCGGTAATCCGCGCCGTCGATGCCGGAGAACTCAACTTCCGCGATGCCTTCCGCCGCGCCCTTGCGCAGCAGGTTGCGCACATCCTTGACCTTGAGGCCGTGCTCGCCGACATCGCTGATGGCCGGGGCTTGCGGGCTGACCGGCGCGAGGCGCGGCGTCTGGTTGTAGAGGGCGAGGCAGAGCGCGTCGAGCAGGGTGCTTTTGCCCGCGCCGGTGGGGCCGGTGATGGCGAAAAGCCCCGCCGAAGCCAGCGGCTCCTCGCGGAAGTCGATGACGAAATCCCCGGCCAGCGAGGCAAGGTTGCGGCCGCGAATGGCGAGGATCTTCATGGCGCTTCCTCCGTGCCCACACTGCTGAGCAGGTCGCGGAAAGCCGCCAGTACCTCGGCATCGGGTTCACCCGCCCAGGATTTGCCCCACAGACGGCGAAACACGTCCTCGGGGTCCAGGCGGGCCGGAGCGCTCTCGGGGATGTCGGTGCGTTCACCGGATTCATCCGTTTTGCCGGGATACACCGTCTCGATGCGGACCAGACGCACCCCCTTGCCCTCCAGCGCCTGTTCAATGCGGTGACGCAGGCCGGGCTCGGGACGTTCCAGCGCCACGCGGACTTGCAGGTAGGGTTGCTGATCCGGTTCGCAGGGTGGCCAGTCGGCACGAGTGAGTTCGGCGAGTACCGCATCGGGCGGGGCGGGTTGCGCGGGCACTTTCAGCAAGGTAACGAAGCGCGGAATTCGCACCGGCGTCACCGAGGCCAACGCTTCCCCGGCCAGTTCAACCACCAGCACCTGATGGGGATAGTCGATCTCGCTGAACGACATCGGCAAGGGGCTGCCGCTGTAGCGGATGCGCTCCTCGCTGACCCGTTGCGCCAGATGCAGGTGACCGAGACCGACATAGGCCAGTTCCGGGGCAAAGGTCGAGGCCGACAAGGCCTCCACGCCGCCGATCACCAGCCGTCGTTCGGATTCGGTCGACTCCTGGCCGCCCACCAGATGGCAATGTCCCAGCGCGACCAGCGCCTGCCCGGGCTGACGAAGGGCCAGCGCTCGTTCGGTGACTTGGGAATAAAGTGCGCGGATACCTTCCAGATAGGCGTCGCCGTCCGTCTCGACGCGAGGTACATCGGCGGGACGCAGGAAGGGAACGGCCAGACAGTACGCGGCAGTATCGCCTGACGTGTTGCGTAGCGGCACGATCAGGCTGTCCGGATCGATCTCGCCATCTTCTCGCCGGACCGCACCGACCACGCGGACATCCATGACATCGAGGAAGGGCACCGGCACTTCCAGACGCCCGGGAGAATCATGGTTTCCCGCGACCAGCACGCCCTGCAAGCCGGGACGACGCCGCTTCGCCTCGCAGAGGAAACGGTACAACTGCTGTTGCGCGGCGGCGGGCGGATTGGCGGTGTCGAAGATATCCCCGGCGATCAGCAGCACGTCGATGCGTTCGCGGTCGAGCGTGTCCAGCAGCCAGTCCAGGAACTGCTGGTGTTCGGTCTGGCGGCTGTAGCCGTGGAAGTTCTGGCCGAGGTGCCAGTCGGCGGTATGAAGCAGGCGCATACGGTCCGTGTATCCGGGTCAGAAGCGTTTGAGGCGGGCGCGCACGGTGTCGCGGCGGTTGGGCAGACGTTGGCTGTCGCGTTGCAGGACGGCGTTTTCCTCCTGCACTTCGGCCAGGCGCTGCTGGAGCAGCCGCAATTCGGTCTGCAGTTGCAGCACCAGCCGTTCGGCGTCGAGGGTCTGCCGTTCGCTGTCTTCCAGTTGCTGCCGCAGTTGCGCTTCCGTCGCGCGATGCTGTTCGGACTGCTTTTCCAGCGCGTCGGCAGCCTGCCGCGCCTGCTGGGCGGCGTGCTGGTACTTCGCGGCCAGTCCGGCGATTTCCTTTTCCAGTTGCGAGCGGTTGCCGTCCAGATCGGCCATGGCGCGCGCGCTGTGCTCGCGCTGTTCCTGCAGTTGCTGCTCCATCTGGCTGCGCAGGGCGGATTCGGACGCGGCGCGGGCCAGCAGTTCTTTTTCCGTCGCCTGCAGCTGCTCCACCTGACCCCGGGTTTCGGTCAGCTGGACCAGCAACTCCTGCTGGGCGTTTTCCGCCGCGATGCGCGCCTGTTCGGCGGCGCTGACCAGCTGCTCCGCCTCGTCCCGATAGGCCTGATAGGCCCTCGCGCCTTCCGCCAGCGCCAGATCCCACAGTTCGCGGGAGAGTTTCAGCACCGGCTCCGGGACATCGGGTGCGGGATTGCGGTTGCTGATGCGCTTCGCCAGATCCTGCCACCAGTCGCGCAGGGCGTCATTGATGGTGCCCGCGCTGCCGCGCAAGGTAATGGCGCGCACGTTGGCGACGGTCGGGCGGACGCCTTGCGACATCAGCTGGTCGGCGGCTTTCCAGACGGCATCCTGGATGGAGGGAGCGGACATGTTCGGGCGGTGTCGGTTTGTAATGGATATTACGCCGGATGTTACAGGAGTCAGCGGGTGGACGGGAGAGGGGGCGCGACCGGGGTTGTCGCGGACGCAAGCGATTGCCGGAATTGCTGCGGCGGCATCCCGAACCACTGCCGGAAGGCCGCGCTAAAGGCGCTGTGTTCCGCGTAACCGAGCAGCAGGGCGATGTCGAGCAGTCCCAGCCGGTCATCGCGCAGGTAGTGTTGCGCCAGTTGCTTGCGCTGGGCCAGCAGCAGGTCGCCGAAGGAATGACCTTCTTCCGTCAGGCGTCGGCGCAGACTGCGTTCCGAGAGCGCCAGCCGCGCCGCTACGGCAGTCAGCGTGGCTTCCTGCCGGGGCAACAAGTCGGGCAGCACATCCAGCACCTGCCGGCTCCAGCGGCCTGTGGCCGGGTGCGCGGCTCGCAGCGCGCGGGCGCGTTCCAGCATCAGCGCATGCAGGTCGGGATCGGCGTGGACCACGGGCAAGTCCAGCCAGGACGTGGGGAAGCGGACTTCGGCGTGGGTTTGCCCGAATCGGACCGGGCACTGGAAAAGCTGCCGGTAGGCCGCTTCGTCATCCGGCGCGACCGTGTGACTCAGGCAGACTTCCAGCGGATGGAAATCGCGACCCACCAGCCAGCGCCCCAGGCTGAGCCAGGCGGCAAGGATGAAGTCCTCCAGCACCGGATGCGCCTGACGTTCGTTCAACAGCCAGCCCAGCCGGATGGTGTCCCCGTCAGGCGTGAACAAAGTCCGTCCGGTATCCATCACCACGCTTTCGTAGGAGGGCATCAGCCGGATCGCCTCACCCAGGGTGCGGCTGCTCATCGCCAGATAGCCCAGCGCGCTGAAGGTGGCCGGTCGCGCCCGCGCGCCCATCGCCAGTCCGCAGGTCGGTCCGAAGCGTGCGAGACAAAGATCCAGCAAGCTTTCCAGCCGTTCGAGGCCGATAGTGGTCCCGGCCGCGTTCAGCTGGTCGGCCAACGGACCGGCATCCGGCAGCCCGGCGTCGCGCAGCGTATCGAGCACAGTCTGCGCGAGGGCGCGAGTCACCTGGCCGTGGCCGTTTTGCGCAAGCGGGTGTCCGGGATTCATAAGCAGGTCGGTGAGCGTTTAACCATACTGAGTCTAGCGGATTGCGCCCGGGTTCCGGCAGGGGGCATCCGCCTTTCCTTTTCTCAGGAGACGAAAATGGTCAGTGAAGCTTCCGCGCGTTCGCTTGCGGTCTTGCGCGACACCTCGCATATCTCGTGGATGGTGATCCCGATGCTGCTGGTGGTGCTGTACGTGTATTTCCAGGAAGTCGAGAACGGCCGCATGAGCCGGGTGCTGGCCGGGCTGGCGTTCTGGGGCATGGACTGGTTCAACGAGATATGGAACGGGCTGGTGTTCCACTTCTCCGGCTATGCGCCGGTGTGGGGGATTGCCGGGGATACGTCGCTGCTGTTGCTGATGGGACTGACCATCGAGATCACCTTCATGTTCGCGATTACGGGGGTGATGGCGACGATGGGTGTGCCGAAGGACAAGAAGCTCAAGTGGCTGGGGATCAACAACCGCTGGTGGTTTGCCGTGGTGTTCTCGTTGCTGAGCGTATGCGTCGAGATGATGCTGAATGCGGCGGGGATGCTGGTGTGGGACTGGCCGTGGTGGGGGCGGGGAGCGCCGTGGGGAATCTTTTTGCTGGGCTATCTGCCGTTTTACGTGGTGTGCTATCTGGTGTACGACATGGAGTCGCGCAGGAAGCAGATTGCGACGGTGGCCTTCATTCTGGGAGGCGATGCGCTGGCGCTGGGGGTGTTCGGGCTGGGATTGGGGTGGCTGTAGGCGAGCCTTGCCAAACCCGCCGTATTCAGGCTAAAAAGTCAGCACAATAATTCCAACACGGTACATATCCGGATAATGACCGAGCGCGACCCGATTTCTCCGTCCGACGAGGGCGATGATGACGAATACCCGCCGGAACGGGACGCGCTCTACCGCACCGTGGTCGCCACGGCCGCCAACTTGTACGGAACGCAGGGATATCGCGATACCCCGCTGGACCAGATACTGGAGGCTGCCGGTGTGGGGCCGGCCGATTTCCAGGCGCGCTTCACCGACAGTGAGGACCTGTTCTGTGCGGTGCATGCCCATGTCTACGAAGAAATGCGGCAGGCGGTCTCAGGTGTCTTGCAGAATCTGTCCGGAGGGCCTGACGCCGTGGCGCGGCGCGGTCTGAGCGCCTTTTTCCATCACCTGAAAATGCATCCGGCAACAGCCCGGGTGCTGTTTATCGACGCCTTGCGGGTGGGACCGCGCGCGGAGGCTGTCTCCCTCGACAGGGTCGCCGAGTTCGGCATGATGTTCGATCTCCTGATCAGCAGTCTCTATGAGGCTGAACTGCCCGAGCAGGATTACCGGCAGAAATGGGTAGTCAACAGCCTGATGGGCGCCGTCGCCGGCGTGACGTATTTGTGGATACGGGAAGACTATCAGACGCCGGAGAATACGCTCGCGCAGACGACCTACGGACTCTTCCGCGCTGTCATCCGGCAATGGCTGGACGTCCTGCGGCTGGACAAGAAAATCATCGCCGCCAACCTGCCGTCAGACAGCAATGCCTATGTCAGCCTGGGCTACGTCATGCCCCTGCTGGACTACCTCCGGGAACAGGGACGGCCTGTGGAGCCGGTGCTGGACCTGCTTGGGCTGGATGAAGGCGACCTGGCCAGCCAGACCCGCATGATCGGTCTCGCCCGCGAGAAAGCAGCCTTCGAACTGGCGGCGGCCATGACCGCCGACCCCGATATCGGCCTGCACGTGGGCGAGCGCGTGCGCCTTTCCTGTCTGGGAATTCTCGGGCATCTGCTGCTGACCTGCGCCAGTCTGGAGGAGGCGTTGGTGATCCAGAAGCGCTTTGGACGGTTGACCCGAAACATCGGTCATCTGAGTTACGCCCATGATGTTGAAGGGTATTATCTGGCGCTGTATCAGCCTGACGGCAGCCCGCAGCGGGAGCGGCAGCAAATCGAACGCCTGCTGGCCGGCACCGTGGCCCTTGCCCGTGAACTGGCGGGACATCACCTGTCCCCCAAACGTCTGGAGTTTCCTTTCCCAAGGCCGGAGGATACCCGGGAACATCAGCGCTTCTTCCGTTGCCCGATCGAGTACAACGCCAGGGAATTGCGCTGCTATTTTGCTCCGGACGACATCCGGCGCCCCTTGCCCGGCGGATCGCCCGAATTGCGCCAGGCGCTGGAGGCCGAGGCCACCCGTCAGTTGCACGCGCTCAGCGGGGTGTCGACCGACGCCAACCCCAGAATTGCGGCGCTGAAAGGCTATATTCTGGAAAATCTGCGGGATGGCGTGCCGGAGCTTGCGGTCGCCGCGCAACACCTTGGCACCAGCACGCGCAGCCTGCAGCGGCTGCTTGAGGCCCGTAAGACCCATTACTCCGAAATCATTGATGAAGTCCGCCGTGAAAGGGCGGTTGCCTACTTGAAGGAGTCGGAATTGGGGCTGGTGGATATTGCCATCGAGCTGGGTTTCGGCGATCAGAGCAGTTTCAACCGCGCCTTCAAGCGCTGGTTCAACAGTACGCCCAGCGAGTACCGCAAATTGCAGTTCTGAAGATGATCCGCGCCGGGTCGCGACGGATTCCCGATGTTCGGAACTTGGCTGCTATTCGGTCTCAGGTGTTTCCGGCTGGTGCCGATAGCGGATTGCCAGCCCCTTCAGGAAGTTCCGCAGGAACTGATCCCCGCATTCCCGGTAATTGTGATGTCCCGCCTTGCGGAACAACGCCGCTAGCTCCTGCTTGCCGACAATCATGTCCGCCAGCCCGAAAACCTCCAGCATCTCGTCCTCGTGCAGCTCGAACGCAATGCGGATTTTCTTCAGGATATCGTTATTGCTGAGCCGGACACGGCCCTTGGGCAGCTGGTACGGCGCGTCGCCCTGCTTCCCCCGGCGCGCGATGATCAATCCGTCCAGGAAGCAGGTCAGGATGCCATGGTGGCAGGGCTTGAAGCCTTCCTCGTCCTCCGCCTTGAGCAGGGCGTCCAGCTCGTCATTCCCGATCTCGTACCCGGTCAGCCTGAAAATGTCCGTCAACTGGCGGTTGCTGAGATCGAGGGTGTAACGGAGGCTGCGCAGGACGTCGTTGGCGGTCATGTAAGGGGTTCCGGGGATGGGGATTCGCATGGATAAGGCCGGTTATTGTACGGGGAACGCATCCATTTAGACAGGATTGATGCCAACCCGCATGCGGGCGGACGACCTGCAATTCATCCCCCGGATTCATCCTTTCAACCCGCAAATTCATCCCCCCGGCCGATACCCCCATCCCCCGCGAAATCCGGAAACTGCCCGCCAACGACGACGGGCCGGTTCGCCCGATCGCGAATAAAAACCACCATCACAGGGACCACCACCATGAATAACAAGACCATCTTCCGCCTTGGCGCCTGTCTGCTCGCCGGAACCGCGCTGTTCGCCCAACCCGCCAGCGCCGGCTACACCACCACCAAATATCCGATCGTGCTTGTCCACGGCGTTTTCGGCTTCAACAACTTCCTGGGCGCGGACTATTTCTACCAGATCCCTTCGACGCTCACCGCCGAAGGCGCGAAAGTGTATGTCTCCACGGTTGCCGCCGCCAACAGCAACGAGGTGCGCGGCGAGCAGCTGTTGCAGGAAGTGCTGAAGTTCAAGGCGCTTTCCGGCGCGGCCAAGTTCAACCTGATCGGCCATAGCCAGGGCAGCCCGACCTCGCGTTATGTCGCTGCCGTGCGCCCGGACCTGGTCGCTTCGGTCACCAGCGTGGACGGTGTGAACAAGGGCTCCCGGGTCGCGGACATCATCCGCAAGGTGGCGCCGGCAGGCACCGTGAATGAAACCATTGCCTCCAGCGTGGCCAATGCCTTCGCCAACCTGCTCAGCTTCGCCACCGGCAGCAGCACGCTCAGCCAGAACACACTCGCCGCGCTGGACAGCCTGACCACGCCCGGCCTGACCAAGTTCAACGCCAAGTATCCGGCGGGTGTGCCGAGCGGTTGCGGGGAGGGGGCTTACAGCGTCGGCGGCGTGCGTTATTACTCGTGGGGCGGCAAGGGCGTGCTGACCAATGTGCTGGATCCGCTGGATGCCGGAATCGGCCTGTTGTCGCTGGCTTTCTCACTGACCGGCGAGGCGAATGACGGTCTGGTGAGCACGTGCTCGCAGCGTCTGGGCCAGGTGATCCGCGCGGATTACGGCATGAACCATCTGGATGCGGTGAACGGCTACTTCGGCCTGGTGAATATTTTCGAAACCAATCCGAAAACGGTCTATCGCGCCCATGCAAACCGCTTGCAAACCGCAGGCCTCTGATAATATCCTGTGGTTACCTCCTGGTGACCACGAGGGCTTCTTCTGAACGTCCTGACCTTCCCCCAATTGTCTGCTTACGGGGGAAGGTTTTTTTTAGGGCTGCTGTTCCCCCCGCATGATGACATCGCGCTGATAGTGTCCCGGCGACACGCCCGTCCACAACTTGAATGCCCGGATAAACGCGCTGGCTTCCGTGAAGCCCACTTCCTGTGCGATTTCATTCACTGACATCTTCCGCTGCCGTAAACGCTGGATCGCTTTGTCCCGCCGCAGTTGGTCCTTAATCTGCTGCACGCTGCTGTCTTCCTCCGCGAGCTTGCGCCGCAGGGTGCGCTCGGAGAGGTTCAGCCGCGCGGCGAGTTCGGGAATGTCCGGCCAGTCCTCCATCGGCAGCGCCAGGAGCAACCGTCGCAGTCGCCGGGTATGAACCCCGTGCGAAGCCGGTTTCTGCAGGATCGCCAAGGCCAGGTTATCGAGCAGCTGGGGCAGTTCATCCGCCGTGCGCATGACCGGAATGTCCGCAAAATCCGCCGGATAGACCAGGGTTGCTTCTTCCGCCGCAAAGCGGGCGGGGCAGCCGAACAGGTATTCGAATTCTTCCGCGTGCGGAGGCTTTACCCCCGGCAGGGCGATGGCGGTCGGTCGCACATGCCGCGCCGCCAGCCAGTTGGCGAAGCGGCTCCAGGCCAGGAGCAGGAACTCATTGAAGAATCCCGAGGGATCACCCGGCGCCCGCGCGCCGGTCATGCGGATGAAGGTGTTTTCATCGCAGGTATCCATCCGCAAGATCAGGTCCGGATTGAAGTAGCGGTAAAAAGCGGCGCATTGCGCAAAGGCGTCGCCAAGCGTGCGGGCATGAATCGCGGCATGGGCCATCAGTCCGAACGCACCCGGACGGCAGGCGCGGGTGGACAGGCCGAGAAACTCGTCATCCAGCACCTCCCACAAGGCATGCACCAGCGCGGCAACCTGATCCGGAAACACGCGCGCCTCCGGGGCGTCGAGCGCGTCAACGGGAATGCGCGCCGCCTCCAGCAAGGGCGTGATATTGAGGCCGCGCCGCCGTGCGCCGGTCAGCAGCACGCGCACATAGTGCATGGAAATGGTGTGTGGATGCAGTTCAGTGGCCATGGCCGTCCCCGCAGGAGGAAGCCTCCGGCAAGATAGCGGTTATTCCAGCGATTTTCAGTGAAAATGGCGGATTTTATGGCCGTTTTCGCTAATTTTGTCGCCGTTTTTATCATTGTTCCCGGCAGTGTCCGGCGTCAGACTTCGCAGCAGGGCGTTGACGAATGACGGCAACGGATTGGCGCGAATTGACGAGATTTCCGACATTCTAGGCCGATGCGTTGCGCATGAATTGATGAAAAGCGACATGCTGGTCCGTGTCCCGCCCGCGCGCCCATAACAACAAGAACACGCCACAGGATGCCGTCATGGACAGCCCTGAACCGCTGCTGAGCACCAAGCTCGTTTTCCCCCTCCGGCCGGAGCCATGGCTGGAGCGCTCGCGTCTCCGATTCCCCGCACACCTCCCGCGGCTGGTGACCCTGATTGCACCGGCCGGTTACGGCAAGACCTCCCTCATGGCCGATTGGGCGCAAACGGTCACACGCGCGGGCTGGCTCACGCTGGATCACGGCGACAATGATCCGCGTCGTTGTTTGCGCCATTTTGCCGCTGCGTTCGCGCGCGCTGATGCAGCGTTAGGCGGCGATCTGGAGCGTTTGCGGGCCGGGGAGACGACGCTGGTTCGGGTGCTGGCCGCCTGGGTCAACCGCCTTTGCGACGCGGAGCCCCTGACACTGTTCGTGGATGACCTGCAAACCGTGGACAATCCGGAAGTGCAATCGGCGCTGGCCTGGCTGGTAGAGCACCAGCCGCCCCCCCTGACGCTCGTGTTGGGCAGTCGCCATGAATTGCCGTTTCCGGTATCCCGCTTGCGTGCGCAGCGCCGTCTGCGCGAATTTCACGCCGGGGAGTTGCGTCTTACGGCGGAGGAGCTACCGACGTTTTGCGAGTTGATGCTCCCGGGGCGTCTGTCAGTGGCGCACCAGGCATTGCTGCTGGAGCGTACCGAGGGGTGGATCGGCGGGCTGCAACTGGCGCTCTCGGCACTGGAGGGTGAGCCGGATGCGGAGGCTTTCCTGAGCGGATTCGCGGGGGATGACTGCCATGTCACCGATTTTCTCGCGGACGAAATTCTGGAGGGTTGCCCGTATTCACTGCTGGATTTCATGCTGCAAACGGCGGTGATCGACCGATTCAACCCGGACCTCTGTGACGGTCTGACCGGCTATGCGGATAGCCGCCTGATGATCGACGAGCTGGTGCGGCGCAACCTGTTCGTGCAAGCGCTGGACCATCGCCGTGAATGGTTCCGTTATCACCCGCTGCTGCTGTCTTACCTGCGCAAACAATTGCAAGAGGAACGTCCCCGACTGGCGGCGGAGCTGCACCGTCGGGCTTGCCAATGGTTGCACTTGCAGGGGCAGACACAGGCGGCAGTCGATCAGTCCCTGAAAGCGCAGGCCCTGGAGTCGGAGGATCTCCCGCCGGTGCCGGTGGACGAGACATGCGATGCGCCGGTCGCGCAGCCGGCGCCGCGTTTCAGTCGCAAGGAAAGCCAGGTGGCCCGCTATATCCTGCAAGGCTGGAGCAGCCCGGAAATCGCCGAGGCGCTGTGCCTGTCGCTGAGCACCATCAAGACGCACACGCAGAACATTTACGCCAAGCTGGGGGTGAACCGTCGCCTGCATGCCATCCAGCGCCTGCAACAGGTGCGCTGGCCGGACGGTAAGTGCGTCGAGGCTGGTTGACGCGGCTCAGGCGGCGAACGGGGGCTTGCGGCCCACCAGAGACTCCAGCAACACCAGTTCGTCATCGGTATGGTTGACCATCGGCTCGGGGCTGATGTTTCCCGCCCCGGTGACGAGGCGCCCTTCGTGGTGCGTGGCGGTCAGGGCTTCCGGTGCGGCGTTGCCGGTGTTGGCGTTCAGGTCGATGCCGCCGTAGCACAGGCAGATGTAGCTCGAATTCTCCCGGTTTTCAAAATAGACCCCGGTGCCGCGAATGCCGATGGTGGCGGTGTTGGTGATCAGTTTTTTCGGGCCGGGGCCGAAGACACCGATCAGGGCGCCGGTCAGCAGGCGGAATCCGGACAGGCCGGTCTGGTGACGGGTGAATTGCACCTGAGTGCCCGAGCGAAGCGTGAAAGCGTTATTGCCAATCACGAAGGTTGTGATGCTGTCCACGCCTGTTTCGACTTTCGAGGAGGGCGCGACCAGGGTGCCTCGGCGGGCGGGCTTGCCATCCACCAGCACGCGTCCGCTGAAATGATGCAGGCTGCCTGTCCGGGCGAGTGCGAGTCCGGGGAGGGAAAGCGCAATCCCACCGGCAAGACCCATGCCGAGGAACTGGCGGCGGCTACGGCAATACTGGCATTCACTCATGACGTTATGTCCTTTTACGGGGAAAGTGCAGGATTGGAGTCCGCCAAGCTAAACCTGTTACGGCCGCTTTGTAAATGCAGGGTAACGGTTGCTTGTGACCGTCCGGCGGTCCCCCGGAAATGACAAGGCCCCTGTCCGGGAACCGGACAGGGGCCTTGTCGGCAAACCTGCGTGCTTTAACGCGGCAGGTTGCTGGCGCCCATCAGGAACGCGTCGACTTCACGCGCACACTGACGACCTTCGCGGATCGCCCAGACCACCAGGGACTGACCGCGACGCATGTCGCCGGCGGCGAACACGCCCTTGACGTTGGTGGCGTAGCAGCCCGGACCGTCGGTGGTCGCGGCGGCGTTGCCGCGCGCATCCTTGTTGACGCCGAAGGCTTCCAGCACGCCGCCCACCGGATTGGTGAAGCCCATCGCCAGGAAGACGGCTTCCGCCGGGATCTCGAACTCCGAACCTGCGACTTCCGACATCTTGCCGCCTTCCCATGCCAGACGCACGGCTTTCAAGGCCTTGACGCGGCCCTGTTCGTCGCCGACGAAGCCCTTGGTCATGACGGAGAAGTCGCGGTCGCAACCTTCGTCATGCGAGGAGGAGGTACGCAACTTGATCGGCCAGTACGGCCACACCAGCGGCTTGTTCTCCTGCACCGGCGGCATCGGCATCACCTCGAACTGGGTGATGGAGGCCGCGCCGTGACGGTTGGAAGTGCCGACGCAGTCGGAGCCGGTATCGCCGCCGCCGATGACGACGACGTGCTTGCCCTTGACGTTGATCGGGTTGGCAACGCCGGTTTCCACTTCCTTGTTCTGCGGGATCAGGAACTCCAGCGCGTAATGCACGCCCGACAGCTCGCGGCCCGGGACCGGCAGGTCGCGCGGCACTTCGGAGCCGCCGGACAGGATCACGGCGTCGAACTGGTTCTTCAGGGT
>JAYRMT010000012.1:0-25880 GCA_041912575.1 Fluviicoccus sp.
GGGAAACCCCCAGCGACGCCGTCGTCATTTCCCACCAGCTCATGCTGCGCGCCGGCATGATCCGCAAGATCGGCTCCGGCCTCTACAACTGGCTGCCGCTGGGCAATCGCGTGCTGAAGAAAGTGGAGAAGATCGTTCGCGAGGAAATGGACCGCTCCGGCGCGCTGGAAGTGCTGATGCCGGTGACCCAGCCCGCCGAACTGTGGCAGGAATCCGGCCGCTACGTGCAGTACGGTCCCGAACTGCTGCGCTTCAAGGACCGCCACAACGCCGACTTCGTGCTGGGCCCCACGCACGAAGAGGTGATCACCGACCTCGCGCGCAACGAGCTGCGTTCCTACAAGCAGTTGCCGGTGAACTTCTACCAGGTGCAGACCAAATTCCGCGACGAGATCCGTCCCCGCTTCGGCGTGATGCGCTCGCGCGAGTTCATCATGAAGGATTCGTACTCCTTCCACAGCGACCAGGCCTCGCTGCAGGAAACCTATGACGTGATGTACGACACCTACTGCCGTATTTTCACGCGCCTGGGCCTCGATTTCCGTCCGGTGCAGGCAGACACCGGCTCCATCGGCGGCACCGGCTCGCATGAGTTCCACGTGCTGGCCTCCAGCGGCGAGGACGATATCGCCTTCAGCAACGGCAGCGATTACGCCGCCAACATCGAGATGGCCGAGGCCGTGGCCCCGGCCGCTCCGCGCGCCGCCGCGAACGAAGCGCTCCGCGAAGTGTCCACCCCGACCCAGACCGCCTGCGCCGATGTCGCCGCGCTGCTGGGCGTGGACGTGACCCGCACCGTCAAGGCGGTAGCCGTGGTCTCAGAAACCCAGGCCGACGAAAAGGCCCCGGTCATCCGGCACTTCACGCTGCTGCTGGTGCGCGGCGACCACGAGGTCAACGAGATCAAGGTCGGCAAGCTCGTCAACCTCAAGGATTTCCGCCTGGCCTCCGAAGCCGAGATCATCGAGAACGTCGGCTGCAAGCCGGGCTTTATCGGTCCGGTGAATACCGCGAAGCAGGTGCGCGTGATTGCTGATCGCACCGTCGCCGCGATGAGCGATTTCGTCTGCGGCGCGAACAAGGAAGGCTTCCACCTGGCCGGGGTCAATTTCGGTCGCGACCTGCCGGAGCCGGAAGTCGCCGACATCCGCAACGTGGTGGAAGGCGATCCCTCCCCCGACGGCCGGGGCACGCTGGTGATCAAGCGCGGCATCGAGGTCGGCCATATCTTCCAGTTGGGCAAGAAGTACTCCGAGGCGCTGGGCCTGACCGTGCTCGGCGAGGACGGCAAGCCGTTCGTGGTCACCATGGGCTGCTATGGCATCGGCGTCACCCGCGTGGTGGCTTCGGCCATCGAGCAGAACTATGATGACGCCGGGATCATCTGGCCGGACAGCATCGCACCCTTCCAGATCGCGCTGGTGCCGATGAACTGGGCGAAGTCGGTGCGTATCCAGGAAGAGGCCGTCAAGCTCTACGAGCAACTGCAGGCTGCCGGTTACGATGTGCTTCTCGACGACCGCAACGAGCGTCCCGGCGTGAAGTTTGCCGATATGGAGCTGATCGGCATTCCGCACCGTCTGGTGCTGGGTGAAAAGGGGCTGGATGCGGGAACGATTGAATACAAGGGCCGCCGTGACAGCGAATCACGCGACATCCCGATGGGTGAACTCGCCGATTTCCTCGGGAAGACGATCAAAAAATGACGGATCGGCAGTCCGGCGCGGGATTTTCCGCGTCGGACTCTTGTTTAGGGCGCGAAAGTTGTTATGATTTGCGTCCGTTTCGACGGGCGATTAGCTCAGCGGGAGAGCACTACCTTCACACGGTAGGGGTCACTGGTTCGATCCCAGTATCGCCCACCAAATACCACAAAGGGCTGCAGGCAACTGCGGCCCTTTGTCATTCTTGCCCCGCTCTCTCTCCACCTCCCTCTCAAACACCCAGCTGTTCATCTTTTGCTGTCTGACAACTTGACTTCACCGACAGGCTCAGTGAGATTATAAGGAGTCCACATTAAGAGCTTTCATCCATGCCCGTCACGCCTGAACATGTCGGATTCCTGATCGCCGATGTCTCGCGCATGATGCGCCTGGAATTCCAGCGGCGTATCGAACACAGCGCCATCACCCTCGCCCAGTCGCGCGCCTTGGTCTATGTCTCCCGCCACGAAGGCGTCCGGCAGGTGGATCTGGCCCAATTGCTGGAAGTCCAGCCGATTACCCTCGCCCGCTTGATTGACCAGCTCGAAGGCGACGGACTGGTCGAACGCCGTGCGGATCCCGGCGACCGCCGCGCCTACCAGATCTTCCTGACCCCGAAGGCCGCGCAGAAACTGGCGATCATCGAAGAGGTCGGCGCCTCGGTACGGGAAGACGCCATGAGCGGCCTGTCTGCCGAGGAACGCTCGCTACTCCACGCGATCCTGTCCCGCATGCGGGGAAACCTTTCCGGCCGCTGAGGGCGTTCCGAGGAGTGATGCCGCCCCGTTCCGCCTTGGCGCCCCCCCCCGGACCGGAGCCCACTGAACGTTCAGACAGCATCCCCTGCCGGCCCCATCACGCGCGGCCAGCGGTCACTGACATGGCGATATGCGGACGGGGTATCGACGGTCACCACATAGACCCGCTGCTCATCGCCGACATGCGCCACCAGCCCTTGCAACCATTGACCGGGCGCCAGCCGCGCCCAATAAGGCCGATTGCGGCTGTCCCGTTCCATCAGGCGATCAACGGGGATGCGCACCGGCGCCGGACGATAGCGGTCCCACTTGCCCGCGCGGATGCTGTCCAGCCGCGCGCAGGTCCCCGCCACCCAGGGGGAAGGACGGCCATGCCGCGCGCCCCAAGGCAGCCAGCGCACCTCGCCGGTGCGCAGCAACACCGGCAACTCCGGCGCCGGATCGGCAAAGGTGATGATGCGGCCGTCGACTTCAACCCCGGAACACATGCGGCGATTTCCTGAAAAACCGGATTATACCGCCAGCGGCCGTACCGGCGGTTTCGACAGCTCGCGCCAATCGTTACACAATCCGCCGCCCCGGATTCCCGCCCCGGCTTTCTTTTACCGGGGTCTGTGCCATACTCTGGAAGACCATAATCATTCCAACCACAAAAACCGCAAAAACCCCGTGGCTGCCATGCGCGGCAAAGGACGATAGCCCATGATCACACGCCTCAAGACCCTGTTTGCTTCCCTCACCCTCGGCGCGGCGCTCGCCGTTCCCGCCGTCCATGCCGCCGACCTGCTGCCGCTGGCGACCGACATCAAGCCGGGCGAGCAAGGCCTGCCTGCCGCCTTCACCAAGCCCCTGAAGATCACGATCTGCTTCTTCGACTTGCAGGGCCGCAACGGCGAATACTACGGCCGCGCCCAGGACCTGGCGCTGATCGCCAAGCGCTGGAACATTCAGGCCAGCATGAAAGTCTTCACCGAAGAGGAAGAAGCCGTGAAGGCCTTCAAGGCCGGGCAATGCGAAGGGGCGGTGATGTCCACCCTGCGCTCCCGCGAGTTCAACCCCTTCATGGCCAGCATCGACGCGCCTGGCGCGATTCCGACCTACGGCCACATGCGCGTGGTCCTGAAGAGCCTGCTGGACAAGAAAGTGGAGCCCTACACCATTACCGGGCCGTACCAGACCATCGGCGTGTATCCGCTGGGGGCGCAGTACCTGTTTGTCCGCGATGGCGGCATCAAGGCGCTGGACGGCCTGAATGGCAAGAAAGTGGCGATCCTGAACTGGGACAAGTCGCTGAATGTCCTGGTCTCCAAGATGGGCGCGACCGGCGTGCCGGACCAGCTGAGCAACTTCGCCAAGCCCTTCAACAAGGGTGAGGCGGACGCCATCCTCGCCCCTGCGGTCGCCTATTATCCCTTCGGACTGAGCCAGGGCATGGGTGACAAGGGCGGCGTGTTCAAGACGCCGATCACGCAACTGTCCGCCGTGCTAGTCATCAACCGCGACATGATCCGCAAGAAGACCGATGATATGGAAGCCCGGGTGGCCGCATTCCGCTCGATGTCCGCCCAGTTCCTGGAAGACCTGTTGAACCAGTTCTTCATCAGCATCGATCATCAGGACAAGGATATTCCCGGCAAGTACTGGATCGAGCAGGACGCCGCACAGACCAAAGCGACCGAGGACTTCCTGCGCACGACCCGCATCCAGATGACCAAGGACGGGATCTACGATCCGCGCATGATGAAGATTCTGAAGAAAGTGCGCTGCACCCTGGAAACCGCGCGCGAAGAGTGCAAGATGACGGATGAATAAGCGGTACTGCTTATCGGGAGGCGGCTTCGGCCGCCTTTTTCATGGCCGCGATTTCCCCGCATACCTCAGCGAGTCTTCGTAAGCGCTTGACCCGACCGAACAGCTCCCCTGCCTCCGCATACCCCTGCGTCAGCATCGCCAGCCATTGCTTGTAGCGCCCCACCGCCCCGCCTTCGGTCCACTTGGCGCCGCTGTCCTCATGCGCCGGATGTGCGGAGGCTCCCTGCATGTGATGGAGGAAATCGAGCTGCCAGCCCAGCAACGCATCCCACGTCAGGGCCTGATCCGCCCCGCGCAACCGACTGACCAGATCCGGCCGGGTCACCGCGCCGCGCCCCAGCATCAGGTCCGTACAACCCGATTGGGCGCGACAAGCGGCTGCCTCGTCGGGTCCCGTAATATCCCCGTTGGCAATGACATTCAGCCGCACCGCCGCCCGGATCGCGCCGATGGCATCCCAATGCGCCGGGGGCCGGTAGCCGTCCGCCTTGGTGCGACCGTGGACCGTCAGCCAGGACGCCCCGGCCGCTTGGATCCCCAAAGCGTTGTCCAGCATGCGCGAGCGGTCGTTCACGCCCAGTCGCATCTTGGCGCTGACCGGAACCGCAGCCGGAACCGCGCGGCGCACAGTAGCGACAATCTCATGCACCACCTCCGGCTCGTCCAGCAGCACCGCGCCGCCGCGATGGCGGTTCACGGTTTTGGCGGGGCAGCCGAAATTGAGGTCGATGGCGGGTGCGCCCAGCTCGACCGCCCGGGCGGCGTTTTCACCGAGCAGGGCCGGATCATTCCCCAGAAGTTGCACATGCACCGGCGTCCCGGCGAGGGTGCGCGCGCCCTGCAGGAGTTCCGGGCAATAGTGGTAGAACACCCGGGCGGGCAGCAGCCGGTCGGTGATGCGGATGAACTCGGTAACGCACCAGTCATAGCCCTGCGGCCCGGCAATACGGGTCAGCAAGTCGCGCATGTGCACGTCGGTCAGCCCTTCCATGGGGGCGAGGAGGAGTTTCATCGGGGGACAAATCGGCGCGGAAGCGGTCCGCCATGATACTGCAAAAGCCCGATCGACAACGGCAGGACTTAGCGCCGATGCGCCTCATCCCAATGCTTCTGCCGGTCCTCGTTGATGAAGTCCGGGAACCACTTCACCTGCGGGAAGAACAGTACCCGCACCAGTCCGACCAGCATCCACAGGTAGCAGCTGCTGAACACCGCCCCGCACCACCAGGTGATGTATTCGAAGTTGCCGGACACATATTTGATGCCCCACCACGAAATGATGTCAGTCAGCGACGCCGCCAGCCCCAGCGGAAAGATCCACTGATAGAGCTTCAAACGATTGAAATGCAGGGAGAACGGAATGCCGATGATGAAGAAGCTGGTGGTGAAGCCGAACAGGTGTGCGTGGGTGAAGGCGATCAGCTTGCCCTGCCCCATCTGCTTGAAATACGCCTCGGCGCTGCCATGCAGCCCCATCTGGTAATTGATCTCCAGGCCGCCGAAGCAGAAGGCGATGCCGAACAGGATCACCGCCATGCCGATGCCCCGCTGCGCCGCGACCGGGAGGTCGTGCAGGTCGAATCGCATGGCCGTCTCGCGGAACGGGATCAGCCATTTGACGATGAAGCAGAACGTGAAGAAGAAACCGAGCAGCGCCAGCGGTCCGCCGACGGTCATCCAGACCGGTTTGGGCGGTTCGACATGAACCAGTTCGGTCTCGGGAATCGGCTTGTCGCTGAAGAAATCGAAACCGGCCTGGTCGGCGCCCCACACGCGCGCCGCCAGCAGCAGCAACGGCAACAGTACCCAGCGGAAACGCCAGAAAGACATGATCACGCTCCCTTCAGGCGAACATAGAGAAGGACGCCCGCGTTCTTGACCGCGGTAGTGATTGCGCCGTCCAGATCCGCGTTCTTCGCCGGGGCCACGGACTGCGCCTGTTGTCCCGCAAAGCCCGCCAGGGCCTTGCTGGCCTTGAGCGCCGGCAACTTGTCGGCATGCAGTACGGACACCTGCTGGATCTTCAGCGCGCGGTCGGTGGTCATCAGCAGGAAGCCGGTCTTGCCCTGCCAGGTGACCGGGAAGATCAGCGCCGTGCCCGCCGGACGCTGGTCCTTGACCGGGATGTAGATCGTGTTCTCGTCAGCCGCACTCAGCGTCGCGCCCATCGTTTTGGCGGTCGCGATATCGGCCGGGGTCAGGATCGCATCCTTGGGCAGCCAGGTCAGGATGCCGGGAAACTGCGCCTGCACTTCCTTGGGAATCAGGCTGGCCATGTCGAGCCAGTTGCCGGGCAGCTTGACCGTCGAGGTCTTGTCGCCGGGATTGGCCTTGGCGGCGGCTTCGGCCGCGTTGGCGGTTCCGTCGCCGTCGCTGTCCGTATTGGCGATTTTCGCGAAGGCGGCGTCATTCTTCCCCGCTTCCTTGAAGGCCTTGCCGAAATTGTTGAGGGCTGTGCCGCCGCCTTCGGTATGGCAGGCATTGCAGGACGGCATGTAGCCGTATTGCTGCTTGTAGGCGCGCGCGAATGCGGGCATGGCGTGGGCCGGAACGATGGAAATTCCGGTCAGGGCTAGCGCCAGGGCGGCGGGCAGGAATCGCATGGCTTCAACCTCGTTATCTTTGATTTTTTCCCGTCAGAAATCAAACAGCGACGGCACCGTTTCGCGCATCTTCGCCCGGACATCCGGCCCCGCCTGCTTCAATCGTTGATACTGCACCGAATCGCGCGGCGGCATCAACTTGCTCGCCTTGTCAGTGCCTTCGTAACGCTCCCAGTCCAGCCAGTCACGGATTTCCTTCTTGGCCTGGATGCCCGCCAGCACCGCATCCTCGTTCTCGCCGCCCATGAAGTTCAGGCGCTTGGCGGGATTGCCGCGATGGCAGGCAAAGCAGTATTGCTCGAAGTTCTTCAGTTCCGGATGCTTGGCGATCGCCAGCGGCGGTACGCCGGACGCCACCGGCGGCGACATCTCGTCCGTCTTGAGGCAGCAGTACTGCTTGGGCGTCTGCAACAGGGCGTTCATCATCGCCACGCGGCTGAACGGCCGGGCGTCAAACACGCCGTCCGGCAAGGCTTCCACGCGGGCCAGCAGGCGCTTCACGTCATGCCCGTTTTCCTCGCCCAGCAGCTTCAGGTCGGCCTCGGTGAAGAAACTGGCGACGCCGTAGACGCCGTCAATATCCGTCGCCCTGAGCAATTGCTTGGGCGGTCGCACAGTCAGCGGATCGACCTCCGGCGACAAGGGCGGCAGGCGGTCGAAATTGCCCAGATCCTCATTGTCCTTCGCGCCTTCTCCGAAATGGATCTGGCGTGTGAACAGGGTGTGCAGCCATCCCTTGACGCCCTGCTTCTCGCCGATCGGATCGCGATTGTGCAGGTCGGATTCCGGCACCGCGATGCCGTCCTTGGGGAAGCTCGCGGCCTGCAACTGGCGCAGGCGGTTGGCGTCGGCGCTGTTGGTGTCGAACTCGCCCGGCGCATCGGCCTGGCGGAGCGCCAGCGACAGCATCAGGCGGCGACAGGCATTGCCTTGCTCGCCGCAGCCGTCCAGCCACAGCCGTTGCGTGGCCTGATAGAAATTGCCGACGTCCGTCAGCTGGTCGAAGCGCTCCGGTTGCGAGAGCGGCTGTTGCAACGCGACGCCCTGATACGGCTCCGCCTTGCCGCGCGCTTGTGCGATGGCGGCGGCCGTAGCCGGTTGTCCATTGGTTTCATTCCATGGACGTTGCGAGAAAATCGGCGCGGCGCCCTGGTGGCACGTCGTACAAATGGCGCGGCGCGCGTAGACGATACGCGGCACGCAGCCCTCGCAGTAGTTCTGCACCAACTGGAACTCATAGCGCCCTGCGGCTTCGTTGTAGCTCAGGACCTCGATCTCGTGCGCGTTCTCGACAAAACCGAGGAAGAGTTGTCCCTGCGGGTTCATGCCCAGCGCGGCCGGGGTGTTCGCGCCCTGGAAGTCGGCGGCGACCACGACACGGGGATGCGCGTCATCCGCCTGCCCTTTCAGCAGGGAGCGGCCGTGCGGGATCAACAGGGTAATCGGATCGGTTCCGGCCGGATTCTTCTCGCGCAGGACACGGATCAGCTTGCTGAACGGGTATGGCAGGCCGTCGTTCTGCACGATCAGGTGGTCGAACAGCGAGCGCGTGCCGGGCGGCGGCAGGTCGGTGTCGGGGATCAGGCGATGGGTCAGCGGGAGTTGCGCGCCGGGTTGGCCGGTGCGGGCGAGATCGGTAATGGACGTGGTGGAGGTGCTGAACCAGGCGCGGAGTCCGATGATGATCGTCATCACGAACAGAATGAAAATGCAGGTGTAAATGAGCGGTTTCTTTTTCATGATGTCTGGGTGGCCGCGCTGCGGACTGAAGCCCTACTCCGGGTTCTTCGGCATCCGCCTGCCGCGGGCCCTACTTTTGTCTTGGCAAAAGTAGGCAAAACCGTGTCCTGCGCCAAAACTCGATGACCGTCATCTTCCTTTCAGCAATCTCGATACCACGTCCTGATTGACCGACGTGCGGCCTCGAACAGTTGGCTGCGGACGGCTGGATACTGGAAAGGGTTGGGAGGCGCCATGCGCCTCCCAACCCTGCTTACATCATCTTCAGGAATTCCCGCAGGGCGTACTTGTCTTCCTTCGACAGGTCGATGCCGAACTGGTGCCCCTTGTTCTCGACCAGGTCATCGCACTTGATGAACAGCGGATGGTGCGGGTCGACGGAGGCGACGTTGGCGATCGGAGTGCCCTTTTTCGCGGTGTACAGCACCGGGCCCTGGGCATCCTCGCGGCCGGTGATGCCGACGTCCTCGCCGAACAGGCTCACCTTCTGCGGGCGATGGTCGGCGGCCTGCGGGTTGTCGGACTTCATCAGCTCGTCGAAGGCCATTTCGAACTGCTTGATGCGCCCGGCCACCGTGTAATCCGGGGAACCGTCCGGCAAGTACGTCATTTCGCCAATCGCATTGTTGTGCAGGAACGGGGCGGTAGCCCAGACCGACAGCAGCGAAAAGTTGCGCAGGTAGCCGGAGCCGCCCTCGATCTTCCGCTCGCCGAATTCCTTGCCGCCGATCAGCGGAATAATCCGGTTGAACACGTTCTTGACGCTGCCCGGAGACGGCGACTGCTTGTACGTCTCGGAGGAGAACTCTTCCCAGATGTGGCCTTCGCTGTGGTTGTCGTGCAGGGCGCGGCACTTGTTGGTCCCAACGATGTTGAACGGGATGCGCTCGTCATTCGACAGCCAGTCCTGGCCGAAGACGCCCTTTTCCGCGAACTGCTTCGGACGCAGCTTGCCGGTCGCCGGATCTTTCACCAGGTACTTGGCGATGAATTCCGGCGAGCTGCGCTCTTCCGGCGTGAACTCGTTCTGCCAGTAGTCTTCCTTGCCGAAGACATGACCCTCGTAGTATTTCCCGAGCGCGTTCTTGTCGCCGCGCACGTTGGCCGGGGCGAATTGCGAGCTGTGGCAGCCGGCGCATTCGCGGGCGAAGACCTTGTGGCCTTGCGGCACCACCTTCATGTCGATGTACTTGGCGCCCGCCGTGCCGTCCTTGTCGGTAGCGTTCAGCAGGTAGGTCGGGCCGCCGGTGATCAGGAAGGCGGTCAGGTCGTCCATCTTGCTGTCGGCGTAGTTCCAGGCGTCGCACTGGTTGGCGCACTGCATGATGCGCATCGGGCTCTGCTTCGTGCCGCGACCGATGAACTGCCCGGGATACGGGAAGTTGGGCACCCAGCATTCCTCGGTGCACATACCGATGTTCACGTACACGCGGATCAGCGCCAGGTGTTCGCCCACGCTGTCCTCGCCGCCCTTCAGCACATGGCGGGTCTGCGCCATCGACACCTTGCCGGTGACCGGGTCCTTCATCACCTCATTGAAAATCCGCTTGTTGTGGAAATCCATGATGTTGTTCTGCGTGCCCGGATTGTTCATCCAGTCGGAGGCGACCAGCGAGGTGTCGATGGTGCCCAGACGGCCCGCGTACAGGATCTGGTTGGCCAGATGGTTGTGCGGCGCGCCCTGGAAGAAGGCCAGCGGCTGCCGGGTGTACTGGTTGCCGATGGTGGCGCTCAGGTTATCCCACTTCGGTTCGTTGGGATTGGCGGGCGGCTTGGTCGGATCGAAGGCCACGTGGCACTGCACGCAGGGATGACCGATCACGTAGCGCTTGTTCTGCTTGATCTCGCTGGGATCATACGGCGCGGTTTGCGGGTCATAGACGACCTTGCCCGCCGCGTCCTTCACCGGAATGGTGTAGTACTTGCGGTAACCGAGCACACCGGAGGAATGCGGGTCCTGGCACTTGTCGTACCAGTTGGTGGAGGCGTCGCCCTGCACGCAGTCCGGATCGTTGATGAGGCCCCACTTGGTGTAGCGGTACGGCCGGGTACGGGTATCCAGCCACGGGTAGTACATGTTTTCCTTGCCCACCACGCGGCTTTGCAGCAGGTAGTTTTCGTCCTGGTTGCCGAAAGTGCCCTTGAACCAGACGTCACGGCCGCGGCGGACCTGTTCACGCATCGCGGTCGCCTTCGCGGGATCTTTTGCTTCCACGTCCTTGAACAGGGAAAGGGCGTAACGGCAGCCTTCGGCGTCATAGCCGGTGGGCTGGGGCTTGTTGCAGGGCGGCGGTGCGTATTGCGGAATCGGCTCGTAGGTCCAGGTCACGGGGTCGCCGCGCTTGTGCGTGTCCGGCGACTTGCCTGCCGGCCAGATCTTGCGGGCGGCCAGGGTGTCGTAGAAGTGGTCCTTGAACCACTGCTCGCGTTCCTTCCAGTACGGTGTGCCCTTATAGACGCCGGTGCCCAGATTGCGCTGCACCAGATCGTCGATCGACACGCTGCGCAGGGTCGCCGTGTAGGGCTCGTTCGGCACCGGCACTTGCGCGGTCGGCTGGTCATACGGGGTTAGCGCAGGCACTTGCGGCGCCGGAATCTCACCCGGGACCGGGGGCACTTGCGGCGGTGCGGGCGGCAGCGTGGCGAAATGGACGGCGGTGACAATCCCGGCCGTAACAACGACGGTGATGCCGGCAAGGCGGGCTTTTTTCATGGGTCGGCTCCAGCGAGCATGATTTTTGCGCAGTGTAGGAGTTCCGTAAACGCCTGACAACTGGGGCAATTGCTCTAATTTTTGTTGTATTTCAATATTTTAGAGTAGTTATTCTAGAACTTCCGTTCCAGTTTGGCCTGCTGGCAGCATAGACGATTTCCGACGATTTGCGCTATCCGCATTGCGTGAAATCATGGACAGACCCGTTGTGGCAGCCTGCAGTCAGGCATGTGTCCGGATCGCCATCAGCGCGGCCTCCAACGCCTCCCAATCCGCTTCTTCGGGATCGATCAGTTCCAGCCGGCTGTCCGTGCGCTCCGGGCCGGTGGTCAAACCGGCGTCCCGGGGCGTCAGGTTGATTGCCAGCCAGCCCCGGTCCGTACGCATCACCCCCTTGATCCGCAGGGCGCGCGTGGCGAAAAGCCGGTTCAGCAAGGCATCATGGGCAAAGATCCAGTCCGGCGGAAACACCCAGCCGCCCACGCGGGCGCCCTGGCTTTCCTGATGGTAGTGGTAGGGTGGATCGCGCGGCGGCTGGGCGACTGACGGCGCAGCTGCCGGACGCAGGTGCAGGAGCGATCGCCGCACCACCCGGCTCTCCCGGCGCGGTGTATCGAGCACCGCCAGCGGCAACTGCCCCTGCGACACGAACATCGCCTGACGCTCCGGCGGCGGCAGGGTCGCTGCGAAGGCCAGCACGGCCTGCCGCTCGTCTTCGGTCAGGCAGTCGTCCTTGCTGAACACCAGCACATCCGCCACTTCCGCCTGGGCCTGGAAGGACTCGTGCGTGCGGACGCGCTCGTCCGCGTACTGGCGGGCGTCAATCACGCACAGGGTCGCGCGCAGGGACAAGGTGGACTGCCAGTGCGACTCCGACAGGCTGTCCAGAATCTGGCGCGGATGCCCGAGCCCGGTCGGTTCGATGAGAAGGCGGTGCGGCCGCGCCTTGGCCAGCAACTGGGACAAGGCCACCTGCATCGGCAGGAAATTGGCGCAGCAGATGCAGCCGCCCGCCACCTCGCGAATGAAGACCTCGTCGGGATTACCCAGCAAGGCGCCGTCCACGCCGATTTCCCCGAACTCGTTGACCAGCACCGCCCAGCGTTCGCCCGCGGGCTTGCGCGCCATCAGGCTGCGGATCAGCGTGGTCTTGCCGGCGCCGAGGAATCCGGTGATGAGATTGGCGGGAACGGCGTGGAGGGGCATGGACATGGCGGTTCGGGATGGAAGTCGGGCCCGTTAGTTTCCGGCAGTCCGGGCCGGGCGACAAGTGCAGGTCGCGGGATCATTGGAGCAGGTCAGGGACTCGCCAGCCGGTTACCGGCTCGCCAACGCGTTGACCGACTTGATCGTCAGCCAGAATCCGATGGCGGCAGAGACTGCCCATTTCAGCAAAAGGTCCCGCTCGGCCGCCTGCAGGGAGGCCAGATCGCCCGGCAACACCCGGGGCGATGTCATGAATGAATCCAGACCCGCCGCAACGGCATTGCCCAGCACCGCATAAAGGACAACGGCTCCCAGCACCATGACCCAGCGCGGGGATTGACCTTCGAACGTCCGCCAGGTGTGCTGGCCG
Organism: Fluviicoccus sp.; assembly: GCA_041912575.1. Taxonomy (GTDB): domain Bacteria; phylum Pseudomonadota; class Gammaproteobacteria; order Pseudomonadales; family Moraxellaceae; genus Fluviicoccus. Next base: position 12,906 of record JAYRMT010000012.1, read on the forward strand.
ATGAGGAACAGGATAACGCCGGTACCGGCAAGAACAAACATCATCATCTTTTACGACATCCCTATCCGGGCAGCATGAGCGGTTGCGTCCTCACCCGAGGACTGCCAAGAGCCTAAGCCCCCGGGAAACGCATGGTCAAGCGCCTGTGTCATGGAAAGCCGGCCGCTCTGCCGGTAAACTCTCGGCATTCTCCTGCGGACCGGCAAACCATGCGCATCCTGCTGACCGGCGGCTCCGGATTCCTCGGAAGCCATCTCTGCCCCCTCCTGCTGCGCGAGGGCCATCATGTCACCATCATCAGCCGCCAGCCGATGCGGATCTTCACCCGTTACGACGGCGTGGTGCGCGCCGTACGCCGCCTGGGCGACCTGACGGTCAACGATCATTTCGACGCCATCATCAACCTGTCCGGGGAAGGTGTCGCCGACAAGCCCTGGACACCGGTGCGCAAGCTGGCGTTGCACACCAGCCGTGTCGACTTCACCAAGGAACTGGTGGACTGGATGAAGCGCAACCCCAAACGTCCGAAGGTGCTGATTTCCGGCTCCGCGATCGGCTGGTACGGCGAAGGCGGCGATGCCCTGCTGGATGAGGACTCCGGCGCGCATGACGAATTCATGCACCAGCTCTGCGCCGACTGGGAAAAATCCGCGATGGACGCCAAGCGTCTCGGGGTCCGCGTCTGTCTGCTGCGCACCGGTATCGTGCTCGGGCGCGGCGGCGGACTGTTGCGCCGCCTGCTGCCGGTCTTCGGCCTCAGTCTGGGGGGGCGCCTGGGAGACGGCCGCCAGTGGGTCAGCTGGATAGGCTTGCATGACTGGCTGAGCGCCGTGCTGTTCCTGCTCAACGATGACCGTCAGCAAGGGGCCTTCAACCTGGTCTCACCGCAGCCGGTCACGAACGCCGACTTTACGGAGGAACTGGCGGACGCCTTGGGTCGCAAGGCTTTCCTGCATGTGCCTGCTACCGTCCTGCGTCTGCTGACCGGCGAAATGTCGGTGCTGTTCCTGGGCAGCCAGCGCGTGCTGCCCAGCCGGCTGCTCAAGGCCGGGTTTTCGTTCCGGGCGCCGGGTCTGACAAAGGCGCTGGAGCTGGAGCTGATGAACCGGCACGCGGCATGACGTGATACTTCACCTGGCCGACCAGCTCGCTGAGACCGAACTGGTTTTCCACGAAGGCCTGCCCCCGGGGCATCCACAAAGCCATACTGTGGATGTTCACCGCGTCCGGGAAATTCGTGGGCGCGCAATAGACCTCAAACCCCTCCCGAGCGAACGCGAAGCGCGCGCGCTCCATGTGCCAGGCATCCGTGACCAGCGCAATCCGGCGTATGCCCTGCGGCAAGAGCATCCGCGCGGTGAATGCCGCGTTTTCGGCCGTGTTGGTGCTGGCGGACTCAACGCGCTGCGTCTGGACGCCGTAATCCTGGAACAGGGTCCTCGCCATGGCGGGCCCCTCGACACCGGACATCACCAACGGCAAGCCGGTCAGTCGTGCAACGGTTGCCGCGTAGCGCACGCGCGGCAATGAAAGACCGCCCGCCAGCGTCTCCGGTCCGGTTTCCGGACTGCGATAATCCCCGCCTCCCAATACCACAACGGCTTGCACGCCGCCCTGCGTCCAACGCTCGGGATGTCCTACGGGAGGATGTTCGCCCACGGCCTTCAACAACCACCGCGTCATCAGCGGCGTACTCATGAGGTAAATGAAAACTATCGTCAGGGTCAGCATGGTTCTCGCCATACGACGCCACCCCTGCCGCCAGCAAAAGGCCTGGAGGACCAGCAGGTAGATCAGGAAGAAGGGCAGCGTGAAAAAAACTTTCATGGTCAGGGGTCCCCGGACCGTGCGGGACATGACGCGCCGCAACGGAAGCGCTATTCTAGCGGACTTTGTTTTCTCCCGACATTTCAACCGCAACGGCCATGCAAGAACAGTATTCCCCGCACGACATCGAACCCCGAGCCCAGAACGAATGGGATTCCCGCCAGGCCTTTGCCGCCATCGACGGCAGCGACAAGCCCAAGTACTACTGCCTGTCGATGTTCCCCTACCCGTCCGGCAAGCTGCACATGGGGCACGTGCGCAACTACACCATCGGGGACGTGCTGTCGCGCTTCAAGCGCATGCAGGGCTTCAACGTGTTGCAGCCCATGGGCTGGGACGCTTTCGGCCTCCCCGCCGAGAACGCGGCGATGAAGAACAATGTCGCGCCGGCCGCCTGGACCTACAGCAACATCGCCTACATGAAGCAGCAACTGAAGTCGCTGGGCCTGGCGATCGACTGGACGCGCGAAGTCACCACCTGCAAGCCCGAGTACTACCGCTGGGAGCAGTGGCTGTTCACCCGCCTGTACAAGAAGGGTGTGATCTACAAGAAGAGCGGCGTGGTCAACTGGGACCCGGTGGACAACACCGTGCTCGCCAACGAGCAGGTCATCGACGGCAAGGGCTGGCGCTCCGGCGCGGTGGTCGAGAAGCGCGAGATCCCGATGTACTACTTCGGCATCACCCAGTATGCCGAGGAGCTGCTGAACGACCTGGACCAACTGGACGGCTGGCCGGAACAGGTCAAGACCATGCAGCGCAACTGGATCGGCAAGAGCTACGGCGCCGATATCGTCTTTGATTATGACGAAGCCAGTATCGGTCAGGCCGGCCGGTTGAAAGTCTATTCGACCCGTCCGGACACGCTGATGGGCGCGACCTATGTCGCTGTCGCCGCCGAGCATCCGCTGGCCACCCTCGCCGCTGCCGCCAACCCGGCGCTGCAGGACTTCATTCATGAGTGCAAGGGCGGTTCCGTGGCCGAGGCCGACATGGCCACCATGGAAAAGAAGGGCATGGCTACCGGCCAGTTTGTCATCCACCCGCTGACCGGCGACAAGTTGCCGGTGTTCGTGGCCAACTACGTGCTGTGGGGCTACGGCGAAGGTGCGGTGATGGCCGTCCCCGCGCATGACGAGCGCGATTTCGAATTCGCCCACAAGTACAACCTGCCGATCAAGCACGTTTATGCACTGGCCGACGGCTCCGCCGCCTTCGACCTGAACACCTGGCATGACTGGTACGCCAACAAGGACGACAGCGTGCGCACTGTCAACAGCAGCGCCTATGACGGCAAGGGTTTCACTGCCGCCTTCGACGCCATCGTCGCCGACCTCGAAGCCAAGGGCCACGGCGCGCGCAAGACCCAGTTCCGCCTGCGCGACTGGGGCATTTCCCGCCAGCGCTATTGGGGCTGCCCGATTCCCATCATCTACTGCGATAGCTGCGGCGACGTGCCGGTCCCCGACGACCAGCTGCCGGTCGTGCTGCCGGAGGATGTGGTGCCGGACGGCGGCGCGTCCCCGCTCAAGCGTATCGACGCCTTCGTGAATTGTTCCTGCCCGACCTGCGGCAAACCCGCGCGTCGTGAAACCGACACCATGGACACCTTCGTCGAATCCAGCTGGTACTACGCCCGCTACGCCTCGCCGCAGTGCGACACCGGCATGGTGGACAAGGGCGCCGCGCAGCAGTGGCTGCCGGTCGACCAGTACATCGGCGGTATCGAGCACGCCATCCTCCACCTGCTCTACGCCCGCTTCTTCCACAAGCTGATGCGCGACGAAGGCCTGGTGCAGGGCGACGAACCCTTCACCCGCCTGCTGACGCAGGGCATGGTGATCGCCGAGACCTATTACCGCGATCTGGGCGACGGCAAGAAGGACTGGATCAACCCCGCCGACGTCACCCTGACCAAGGACGATAAGGGCCGCATCCTGTCCGCCGTGCTGACGGCCGATGGCCAGCCGGTGGAAATCGGCGGCATGGAAAAGATGTCGAAGTCGAAGAACAACGGCGTCGACCCGCAGGCCCTGATCGACCAGTACGGCGCCGACACCGCCCGCCTTTTCATGATGTTCGCCGCCCCGCCCGACCAGTCGCTGGAATGGTCCGACGCCGGGGTGGAAGGCGCGCACCGCTTCCTGAAGCGCCTGTGGAAGACCGTGCACACCCATCTGGCCAAGGGCGCCGCCCCCGAGCTGGACGCCTCTGCGCTCGACAACGCCTCGCGCGACCTGCGCCGCAAGACCCATGAAACCATCGCCAAGATCACCGACGACTACGGCCGCCGCCTGACCTTCAACACCGCCGTCGCCGCCGTCATGGAACTGCTGAACAGCATCCAGAAGCTGGACGCCAAGGACGGACAGGCGCTGGCCGTGGAGCGCGAATCGCTCGAAGCCGCCGTGCTGCTGCTGTCGCCGATCGTCCCGCATGCCGCCCATGCCCTGTGGCAGGCGCTCGGCCATGACGACGTCGTCAACGCCGCCTGGCCGATCGTCGACCCGCAGGCGCTGGTGCGCAACACGCTGACCCTGGTGGTGCAAGTCAACGGCAAGGTGCGCGGCCAGATTGAGGTCGCCGCCGACGCCGACAACGCGATCATCGAGCAAGCCGCCCTCGCGAATGCCGACGTGCAGCGCTTCATCAACGGTCAAACGCCGAAGAAAGTTATCGTGGTGAAAGGCAAGCTGGTGAGCGTGGTGGTGTAAAGCGACAGATCAGGTCGAGGCCCCAACACATGGCAACTGTCATCGTGTTGGGTTTCGTACCTCAACCCAACCTACTTGCTTTGTCAGCCGTCCGCAGCCGACTGTCCGAGGCAACATGTACTCTGACAAAGCCACGGTATCGAGATGTCCACTACGTGGCAAAGGACATCGAGTTTTGGCGAAGGACACGGTTTTGCCTACTTTTTCCAAGACATGAGGTGGGATAAAGTGAAGCACGGCTTCACCCCACCGCAAGGGGCCCGCGGCAGGCGGATGCCGAGAACCCCATTAGTTGGCATCATTATGCTTCAACGCATTCTCATCTTTACAATCCTGGCGATGGCGATGACCGCCTGCGGCTTCCACCTGCGCGGCAGCTACCACCTCCCCGAAGGTCTGCACAGCCTGAAGCTCGCCCTGCCCCCCGGCAGCGCCCTCGAAGCCCCCCTGCGCAAGGATCTCGACACTGCCGGCGTCGACATCGGCGACGGCGGCTACACCCTGCGGGTGCTCAAGGAAAAACTCAGCAAACAGACCTCCAACACCGACAGCCGCGCCAAGGTGGCCGAATACACCTTCCTCTACGACCTGCGTTACGAATTCCGCGACGATGAAGGCCGTCCGGTCAGCCCGGAATACAAGTTGCTGCTGCACCGCAGCTACCAGTACGACACCACCGCCATCGTCGGAAAAAGCGAGGAGGAGGAAACCCTGCTGCGCGAACTCTACCAGGAGGCCGCGCACCAGATCGTGCAGCGCCTCAGCTGGTTCCACCCTGATGCGCCGGCACCGGGCGCCTCGCCATGAGATGTGACCCCGGAGGGATCGCCCGCCTGCTCAAGCCGCCGCTCAAACCGGTATGGCTGGTGCATGGCGACGAGCCTCTGCTGGTGCAGGAATCCGTGGACGCCATCCGCGCGGCTGGACGCGCGCAGGGCTATACCGAGCGTGACCGCTACGATGTCTCGCGCGGTGACGAATGGACCCTGGCGCTCGCCTCCAGTGATAATCTTTCCCTCTTTGCGGAGCGCAAGATCCTGGAAATCCACGCCTCCGGCAAACCCGATGCGTCGGCCGCCAAGGAGCTTGATGCGTGGCTGGCCCGACCTCCGGAAGACATCCTGCTGGTGCTGGTCCTGCCGCGGCTCGACAGCCAGGCCCAGAAATCCCGTTGGTTCACCCAGACAGAGGCCGTCGGCGTCTCCGTTTCCTGCCAACCGCTGGCCGCCGAAGAACATCGCCGCTGGCTGGAGGCCCGCCTGACCCGGCAGAAGCTTCGCCTGACTCCGGACGCCCTGCGCTGGCTGTCCGAGCAGACGGAAGGCAACCTGCTGGCAGCCGCCCAGGAGGTGCTGAAACTCGGCCTGCTGCATGACGAGGCCGAACTGCACCTCGAACACGTCCAGGCCGCCGCCGGTGACAGCGCCCGCTACACCTTGTTCGATCTCACCGACGCCGCATTGGCCGGCGACGCCGCCCGCGCCGCACGCATCCTCGCCTCGCTGCGCGCGGAGGGTCAGGCCGAAAGCCTGTTGCTGTGGACCTTGTCCCGTGAGACGCGACTCCTGGCGTCCCTGGCTGAAGGCCTGGCTCAAGGGGAACCGCCCGCCGCCCTGTTCCAGGGGCTCGGCGTCTGGGCCAAACGCCAGCCGCTCTATCAGGGCGCGCTCAAACGCATTCCTCCCCGCTCGCTGCGCGCGATGGGCGAACTGGTGCTCGATATCGATCTGGCCATCAAGGGGCAATCCCGGGACACCCCCTGGGACCTTTTGCTGCGCCTCACACTGGCCCTGGCCGGGGTACGTTTGTTTGAAAACGCTGTCTGATCCCGAATATCGCGCCTTGACCCGCCGGTTGCTCATCGACCTCGTGCTCGATACCGGCGGCAACCTGGCGCTGGGGCTCGGCTTGTATCTGGTTTTCAGCCGCCCCGAACCGCATATGCCCGTCTGGCTGCAATCGCCGGAAGCCCTGGCGATTCTCCTCGCTACGGGCCTCATCAATCTCCGGCTCATTCCGGCGCGCCTGCGTCGCCTGCGACTCTGGCAAACAGAACGGCTGTCCCGCCGGGATCGCTAGCGTCCCCGTCCCCTTGCCAAACCGCGACGTCTCAGGAATGATGCGGACTCAACAGACGCATGATGTCCCCGATGAACGCATCCCTCGACACCTCCAGCATTTCCTTTACCGCGCACTACACCGGCTTCGTCTGGCACCGTTTCGGCCTGTCGAATCCGGCCTTCGTGACGCCGCAAGGCTATACCTTCTACCAACTGCTGCGCCCGTTCGAGGCCGCCGCCCGGAAAATCATCGGTTCGGACATCAAGACCACCCTGCTCCAGCGTCATCACCTCATTGACCGCGAACTGGTGCGCCTGATCCACGACCATCCGGATCTGCAGGTGCTGGAGCTGGCCTGCGGCCTGTCTCCGCGCGGCTGGCGCATCAACCGCCGCTATCCCTCCATCCATTACATTGAAGCCGATCTGCAAGGCATGGCCGAGCGCAAGCATGCGCTCCTGCGCCAGCTGGATTCGCTGACCCAGCGGCACGAAGTCGCCGTCTGCAACATCCTGGTCGAGGACAGCCCGGAAAGCCTGGAATCCCTGCTAACGCGCGAGTTCGATCCGACGCGCCCCGTCGTGGTGATTACCGAAGGACTGGTGAACTATTTCCGGCTGGATGAAATTTCCGTGTTCTGGACACGACTCGCGACCGCCTTGAAGCACTTCCCCATGGGCATCTATCTGAGCGATGTCTACCCTGTGGTCAGCGGACACCGTTTCTATCCCTGGATCGAGTTCGCGAACAGCACCTTGCGAGTGTCCTCGCGCAGCCATTTCACCATGCACTTCCAGGAACGCGAACAGGCGCGGCAGTGTCTCAACCACTGCGGCTTCGAACGGGTGAAAGTCTTCAACCCTGACGAGGAAAGTGATGCCGCCCTGCCGAAGGCGCGCGGCGGTTCGCTGGTTTGGGTGATGCGCGCCGAAACCGGCGCGACGCCCTGATCAGGCTCAGGGCGCGCCGTAAGGACGATGGCCGGCAGGCGACAGTTCGATCGCCATGGCCGGATCGTCCAGCCATTTCTTGATCTCTTCCGCAATCACGAAGCTGCCGTGCTTGAAATAGCAGCGCATCCAGTCCACTCCCTGATCGACGATCAGCATCTCGATACGCAAGTCGGAGTCGGGAATGCTCAGGATCAGGTCGCGCGAGTGATCGTGGATGGTGAACAGATGCGGCTCGTGCCGGAGCAGGCAACCGAAGAAGCTGAGGTTGTCGATGGTCACCGAGGCGTCAACCTGCGGCATCCCGTCCACGTGTGAGAAACTGACCACGCGGGTCTGGGGATGGACCGGCCGGTAACGCGGCTCGCCCCGTCGCTCCATGGACAGGCAGGCCTCGCGATCCAGCACGCGGATGCCCTTGACCGCGCCCAGGTCGGCGCCCGCCAGGAAGGTGCAGAACATCGCTACGGACTCGTCCCGTTTTTCCAGTTGCGGCACATGATCGGCGCCGTCGATCAGCGCGAACGTGGCGTTGCTGCAGCGCGCGGCGAACAGCGCGTTTTCGTAGGGTAACGTGAAACTGTCGTAGGCGCCCGTGGCGACCAGCGTCGGACAATCGGGATAGCCCAGCACCTCCTCGACAGAGAGCAGCCGGTGCGCATTGATCCGGTAGCGCGCCTGCTCGTTCTCGTTGAAGGTCTTCATCTGGCGGTGGAACAACCGCCGCGCCACATCAGGAATCTGGGTTTCCTTCAAGCGGGCATGGTTGACCAGATAGAGGACGACCGCCTGCCCGAATTCATCCATGCGCTCCTCGTCAAGCACGCGCAGGGACTCTTCGAGCAGCATGCGCCACGCCTTGCGCGGCTTGGTCAGCGTGCCGGTCATGATCAGCCGGTCAATGCGGTCGGGATGCTTGAAGGCGTATGTTCCCGCCACCACGGAGCCCAGCGAGAGCCCCATGATCGAAATCCTGGCCAGACCTTCACGGTCGATCCACTGGAACAGCAGGTCAGCCAGGTCTTCCAGCCCCAGATCCGGGGCAAGCTGGCCGTTATTGCCGAGCGACGGCAGGTCCACCATGATCACCGGCGCGACCTTGAGAACTTCCTCGACACAGTATTTGTAGGAATTGAAATTCTGGAACGCGCCGCCCAGCACCACCAGCGGCGCGCGATCAATACCTTCGGGACCGTTGAAAGCGAGGTAGTCCACGCGCCACTTGCCCATCATGGACACCCTCGGATCCTGTTTCAGCGACTGACGCTGATAGGTCTCGAAAACCAGCATGAATGCCTCTTGTCGTTTTTATCTTGATATCTTCCGGCGCAGGGCCGGACAATCCCGCAAAGACGTTGATGCTACAACGAATGCACGGCCCGAGGGTACCTCTTGGCCGGGCCGCTTGATCCTTTAGTACAACAAAACAACGATCATCGCCCTGCGCCGTTGTCACGGCTATAATGGCGGGGTTTTCCGTTCACGAGAGATTTATGGATATCAACGCCTACATGCAGCGCGTCGGGGAAGCCGCCCGTCAGGCATCCCGCGCCATGGCCCGCAGTTCGACCAACAGCAAGAACGCCGCGCTGCTCGCCGTCAGCAAGGCGCTGGTCGCCGGTCAGGCCGACATTCTCGCCGCCAATGCCCAGGACGTCGCTGCCGGGCGCGCGGCAAATCTCGATGCCGCGTTGCTGGACCGCCTTGAAATCACGCCGTCGCGCTTCGAGGACATGCTGGAAGGGCTGCGTCAGGTCATCGCCCTGACCGATCCGGTTGGCGAGATGACCGACCTGGCCTACCGCCCCACCGGCATCCAGGTCGGCAAGATGCGCGTGCCGCTGGGCGTGATCGGCATCATCTATGAGTCCCGTCCGAACGTGACGCTGGAAGCGGCCGCCCTGTGCCTCAAATCCGGCAACGCCGCGATCCTGCGCGGCGGCTCCGAGGCCATCCATTCCAACCAGGCCATCGCCGCCTGCATCCAGGCGGGCCTGACTGCCGCCGGATTGCCCGCCGAGGCCGTGCAGGTCATCAATACCACGGACCGCGCCGCCGTCGGCCTGCTGGTCGCCATGCCGGAATACGTCGACGTCATCGTTCCCCGCGGCGGCAAGGGCCTTATCGAGCGCGTCAGCCGCGAAGCGCGCGTGCCGGTAATCAAGCATCTGGACGGCAACTGCCACGTCTATATCGACCGCGACGCCAACATCAACAAGGCGGTGATCGTCGCACTGAACGCCAAGACCCACCGTTACGGCGTCTGCAACGCCATGGAAACCCTGCTGGTCGACGGGCCGATCGCCGAGGAAGTCTTGCCACGTCTCGCCCAGCTTTACGGTGACAAGGGCGTTGAACTGCGCGGCTGCCCTCGCACCTGTACCCTCATCAGCGCCAAGCCGGCGACCGAGGAAGACTGGTACGAGGAATATCTCGGTCCGGTGCTCGCCATCCGCATCCTCAGCGGCATTGATGAAGCCATCGATCATATCAACAAGTATGGCTCCCACCATACTGACGCCATCGTTACCGAGAACCTGAGCAAGGCCCGCCGTTTTCTGACAGAGGTCGATTCCAGCTCGGTCATGGTCAACGCGTCCACCCGGTTCGCCGACGGCTTCGAGTACGGGCTCGGCGCGGAAATCGGCATTTCCACCGACAAGATCCATGCCCGCGGACCCGTCGGCCTCGAAGGGTTGACCTCGCAGAAGTGGGTCGTGTTCGGTGACGGACATGTCCGCGCCTGAACCATCCGGCCGGGCATGAGTCGCCGCGCTGATGCCCGGCCCGACCAGGCCGGACTGCTCCTGCTGTTCGGCGGGTCGTTCGATCCGGTCCACGACGGCCACCTGCATGTGGCAAACCGCCTTTGCGAAATCCTGCATCCTGACCGCCTGGACTTCCTGCCGGCCGCCCGATCGCCCCTGAAAGGGCAAGGCGCGCCCGCGGCCGACCGCCTTGCGATGCTTCGGCTGGCGCTGGCCGGGAAGCCGACGCTCGGCGTCGACACGCGCGAACTGGATCGCCCTCCGCCTTCCTTTACCATCGACACCTTGCGGTCCGCTCGCCGTGAAACAGGCGCGGATCGCAGGATCGCCTTCATCCTGGGCCTCGACAGCCTGCTGGCCCTGCCCCGCTGGCGCGAGTGGCGCTCCCTGACCGACGAGGCCCATCTGGTTGTGGTTCATCGCCCCGGCGAACGCTGGAACCCGTCTCCCGAGCTTGCGGAATGGCTGAACGGCCGTAGGTGCGACGATCCCGACCTGCTAGAATGCCAACCGAATGGCCGGGTGCTCGTGTTGGACATCCCGCCTTGCGACGTCAGCAGCACCGGGATCCGGCTGGCCCTTGCCCGGGGCGATTCGCCGGAGACACTTCCCCTGCCGCCCGCCGTCGCGCACTATATTCGGCAACACCCGTCACTCTATGGAGCCACGCCTGCGCATGAACCCTGCCTATAACCCCGATGAACTCCTCGCCATCGTCCAGGACGCCCTCGCCGACATCAAGGCGCAACAGGTCGTTACCCTGGATGTCCGTTCCCTGACCGGCCTCGCCGATTACATGGTGATTGCCAGCGGGACCTCGACCCGTCACGTGAAATCGCTGTCGGACAATGTCGTGGAAAAGGCCAAGGCCGCCGGTTACCGCCCGCTGGGCGTGGAAGGCGAGCGGGACGCGGAGTGGGTGCTGATCGACCTGGCCGGAATCATCGTGCATGTCATGCTGCCCGCCACCCGCAAATTCTACGACCTGGAGCGTCTCTGGACCGCTCCGGACACCAAGGCCGCCAACGCCTGATGCGCATTCGCCTGCTCGCGGTCGGGCAGAAGATGCCCGACTGGGTCACCGAAGGCTATCAGGAATATGCCAAGCGGTTGCAAGACGATGTCCGCCTTGAGCTCGTGGAGATTGCCGCCGCCAAGCGCGGCCGCACCGCCGAAGCCGACCGCTGGCGCGCCCAGGAGGCGGAAGGCCTGCGCCAGGCCATCCATCCCACTGACCGGGTCGTCGCCTTGGAGGTCGAAGGCAAGCCCTGGACCACGGAAGCCCTGAGCCGCGAGATGGCGAACTGGCTGCAAGGCGGCCGCAACATCAGCCTCCTGGTGGGCGGACCTGACGGTTTGGAGCCCACCCTCTCCGCCGGTGCGGACCAACGGTGGTCGCTTTCACCGCTGACCCTGCCCCATCCGCTGGTGCGCATCGTGGTGGCCGAACAGCTCTATCGCGCCTGGACCCTGCTGAAAGGACATCCCTACCACCGGTGACCCCATGGCCTCCTCCCCCAAGCCCCTGAAAGACAGCCAGTCGGAAGCCCGGCTGTTCCGCCAGCGCGTGGTGGTGGCCGGAGCGGCGGTCTTCGCGGCGCTGATGGTTCTGGTTGCGCGTTACGCGTGGCTGCAACTGGTCGAGCATGACCGTTACATCACCCTCTCCGATAACAACCGCATCAAGCTGCAAGCCATTGCGCCGCCGCGCGGCTACATCTACGACCGCAACGGCATCCTGCTCGCGGACAACCGCCCGGTCTTCACCGCCACGCTGAACCGGGATGAAGTGCAGGATATCGAAGGCACTTTGCGTCGGCTGACCCCGGTCCTCCAGCTCAGTGCGGAAGACCTTGCCCGTTTTCACACCCGGCAGTCCACCGCCAAGGCTTACGAAAACATCCCGATCAAGATCAACCTCACCGAGGGCGATATCGCACGCCTGGCCGAGGTCAAGTACGACTTCCCCGGCATCGAGGTGGAGGTCAAACAGGCGCGCTATTACCCCTATGCGGACATGTTCTCGCATGCCATCGGCTATGTCGGGCGCATTTCGGAGTCCGAGGCGCAGGATCTCGACCCGTCGGTTTACGCGGGGACCGACCTGACCGGCAAGACCGGCATCGAAAAGTTCTATGAAAAGCTGCTGCAAGGCCGTCCGGGCTACCAGTACATCGAAGCCAATGCGCACGGCCAGCCGCTACGCCTCCTCAACCGCACGCCGCCGGTGCGGGGGGATGACCTGACCCTGCATCTGGATTTCGGACTGCAGAAACTCATCCTGGCGCAACTGGCCGGTCGGCGCGGCGCGGTGGTCGCGATCGAACCGAACACCGGCGGCGTTCTCGCCTTCGTCAGCAATCCGGGCTTCGATCCCAATCCGTTCGTTGGAGGCATTCCCTACAACCTATATGCCGAATGGCGCGACCATCCGGACCATCCGCTTTACAACCGCGCGCTGCAGGGCGTTTACCCGCCCGGCTCCACGGTCAAACCCTTCGAAGGGATGGGCGGGCTGAACTACGGACTCATCGACTGGGATTTCACCATCCACGATCCGGGTTACTACAGCCTGCCCGGCGACAGCCATGTGTTCCGCGACTGGAAAAAGACCGGCCATGGCCAGGTCAACCTGTTCAAGGCGGTCGAGCAATC
>JAYRMT010000013.1:0-24918 GCA_041912575.1 Fluviicoccus sp.
TGGTGCTGGCGGAGCTGCAGCACGGCGTCGAACGGAATCCCGCGACCCGCGCCCAGGCGCAGCGCGCGCTGGACGGCCTGCTGACCCTGTTTCCGGTGCTGCCGTTTGATGAACAGGCCGCCCGCTGCTACGGCCGCCTGCGCGCCGCCGTGCCCGACCGCCGCCGCGATGCGCTGGACCGGCTGATCGCCGCGCACGCCCTGAGCCGCGATCTGGTGCTGCTGACCAACAATACCGCCGACTTCCAGGACTATCCCGGCCTGCGCCTGGAAAACTGGGTCAGCCCGATGCCCCCGGCAGCCCCGTGATGCCCGACCGCAACCTCATCCTCGCCGTCTTCATCGTCGCCTCCTGCGGCCTGGCCTACGAGCTGATCGCCGGAGCGCTGTCGAGCTACCTGCTGGGCGACTCCATCCTGCAGTTTTCCACCATCATCGGCGTCTACCTGTTCGCCATGGGCATCGGCTCGCACCTGTCGAAATACGTGCGCGACGAGCAGGCGCTGGACCGCTTCATCGAGGTGGAGCTGCTGGTGGGCCTGATCGGCGGCGTCTCGGCGGCGCTGCTGTTCGGGGTCTTCGCCTGGCTGTCGATGCCCTTCCGCACCGTGCTCTACGCGCTGGTGCTGGTGATCGGCATCCTGGTCGGGCTGGAAATCCCGCTGGTGATGCGCATCCTCAACCAGCGCAAGACCGCGTTCAGCGAGCTGGTCTCGAAAGTGTTGACCTTCGACTACCTGGGCGCGCTCGCGGTGTCACTGCTTTTCCCGCTGGTGCTGGCCCCGGCGCTGGGGCTGGCGCGCACCGGCTTCCTGTTCGGCCTGCTCAATGCCGGGGTGGCCTGGTGGACCGCGCGCCGCTTCCGCGCGGAACTGGCGCGACCGCGTCTGCAGGAAGGCCGCGCCCTGATCATTATCCTGCTGCTGACGGGCGGTCTGGCGGGCGGCGACGGCTGGGTGCGCTGGTCGGAACAGCACATCTTCGGCGACCCGGTGATCTACGCCGAAACCACCCGCTACCAGCGGCTGGTGATCACGCAATGGCATGACGACCTGCGCCTGCACATCAACGGCAACCTGCAGTTTTCCAGCCGCGACGAACACCGCTACCACGAAGCGCTGGTGCATCCCGCACTGGCCACCCTGCCCGCCGCGCGGCAGGTGCTGGTGCTGGGTGGCGGCGACGGCCTGGCGGTGCGCGAGATCCTGCGCTATCCGAATATCGCGCATGTCACGCTGGTGGACCTCGACCCGGCGATGACCGGGCTGTTCTCGCGCAATCCGCAACTGACGGCGCTCAACAAGCACTCGCTGACCGATCCCCGCGTCACCGTCATCAACGACGACGCCGGACGCTGGCTGGAAAGCCACGGCGGCGCCTTCGACGCCATCATCGCCGACTTTCCCGACCCCTCGAATTTCGGGCTGGGCAAGCTGTATTCGGTGCCGATGTTCCGGCTGATGAAACAGCATCTGGCCGAACACGGCCTGCTGGTCGTGCAGTCGACCTCGCCCTACTACGCGCCGCGTTCCTACTGGTGCATCGACGCCACCCTGCGCGAGGCGGGTTTCGCGACCTATCCCTACCATGCGCACGTGCCGTCGTTCGGCGAATGGGGCTACATCCTCGCCGCGCAGCATCCCGGCTACCAGCCGCCCACGCGCTACACCCTGCCGATGACCTTCCTCGACGAAGCCAGCACGCGGCTGATGTTCAGCTTCCCGCCGGACATGCGGCCGTGGAAGGTGAATCCGAACCATCTCAACGACCAGCAGCTGGTGCAGTACTTCCAGCAGGACTGGAACGGGGTGATCCGGTGAGGCGCTCCCGGTGAACCGCCGCGACTTCCTCCACCTCCTCGCCGCCTCCTCCCTGCTCAGCGGCTGCGACAGCCGCCTGCTGCCCGCCTTGCCGCCCTGGCTGCCGGTCACCGTGCGCCGCCCCGGCATGGCCGAGGGCCACTGGCTGCGCGGCCTGAAAACCCTCCCCCCTTCTACCGGCGAGGAACGCACCGGCACGGTGATCCTCGGCGGCGGCATTGCCGGGCTGACCGCCGCCTGGCGGTTGCGGCAGGCCGGGCGCAGCGATTTCCTCCTGCTGACCGGCCCCGAGCCTTTCGGCAACGCCGACGGCGGCCGCTGGCGGGACGTCGGTTACCCGCGCGGGGCGCATTACCTGCCGTTGCCGACGAGGGAGTCGGTGCATGTGCGCACGCTGCTGCAAGCCTTCGGCTATGTGGGGCAGGACGCCTTCACCGAACGGCCGGACTACGACGAACGCGCGCTGATCCAGGCGCCGGACGAACGGGTGCTGGTGGACGGACGCTGGCAGGACGGCGTGTTCCCCGCGCATGTGACCTCGCGGGAAGACCAGGCGCAACACACGCGCTTCATGGCGTTCGTCACCGGCCTGCGCGGACGGAAGGGAACGGACGGCAAGCCGCTGTTCGCCATCCCGGTGGCGCTGTCGTCGCAGGACGCGGACTGGCGGGCGCTGGACCGGCTGACCTTCCGCCAGTGGCTGGACGCGAACGGATATACCGCCGCCGGGCTGCGCGGCTATCTGGATTACTGCTGCCGTGACGACTACGGGCTGAACAGCGAGCACATCTCCGCCTGGGCCGGGCTGCACTATTTCGCCAGCCGCAGCGGCAAGGGTCGGCACATCGAGAACGACGGCCTACTGACCTGGCCGGACGGCCTGCACACGCTGGCCGTGCAGCTGTCCGCCGCCAGCGCCGCGCAGCAACGGACCGGCTTTGCCGTGCGGGTGCGCGAGCAGGCGGACGGCGTGACCGTGGATTATGCGTCGCGGGCGGGCGGTCCGCTGCGGACGCTCAAGGCGGCGCGAGTAATCATCGCCACGCCGCTGCATGTGGCGATGCATCTGCTCGACCCGGCGCAACTGCGGGATTTCGGTTTCGACGCGCGCGACCATCTGCCGCCGCACGCGCCCTGGCTGGTGGGCAACCTGTATCTGGAGGGCTTCCCGGAGGAGCTGCCGGGGGCGGAAACAGCCTGGGACAACGTGGTATCCGGCAGCCGCAGCCTGGGCTACGTGGTGGCGACGCACCAGCTGATCCGCGCCGCCAAGCCGCCCGCGACGGTGTTCACGGCATACCACGCGCTGGCGGAGATGTCGCCGGCGGCGGGTCGGCAGTGGCTGCTGGATGCGCCTGACGGCGAGCTGGCGGCGCGGGTGCTGGGGGATATCCGGGCCGCGTACGGGACAGATCTGTGGCGGCGGGCGCGCGGGCTGGAAATCACGGTGCGCGGGCATGCGATGGCGTCGCCGGCGCCGGGGTATCTGGGGAATGCGGGGTTGCTGGCGTTGCGGGGCGTGGACGGACGCATCCGGTTTGCGCACAGTGATCTGTCGGGGTATTCGGTGTTCGAGGAGGCGGCGTGGTGGGGGTGGCGGACGACGGAAGGCTGAAACTCACCGGACGCCCGCTCGGGTGGGTAGGTTGGACTGAGGTACAAAGCCCAACATTTTCAATGTGTTAGGCGAAAATTCCGTTGGCGAAGGGGATATGTTGGGCTTCCGAGCCCAACCTACGCGGATTGCCGCCAACCTTGACTCAGGGGCGGGAGCCCCTATCGCTGGCCGCCTCGATAGCCAATGCGGTCACTTGCTCCGCCAAGGTCGGGAGATCGCGCTGGATCGTTTTCCAGACAATCTCAAGGTCAACCTTGAAGTAACCATGGGCAAGCGCATTGCGCATTTCATACGCGAAAGCCAGCGGCACCTCCGGGTGCGCTTCGGCAAAGTCCGGATAGTGGCGTTCAATATTGCGGCTGGCTTCACCCACGATTTCGAAGTTGCGGATGACCGCATCCTGTACAAGGCCGTTCGCTAGGAATGCCGATTCCGTCATGTCCTCGGTGTAACGATGAATCCGTCCGATCGCCTCAAGAATATGCGCCAGATAATCCGGCAGCCGTTGCCGATCTCGGCTCATACAGGCACAGCCTCCGCCATGACCTGATCGCGAAAGGTGTCCGGAAGGGACTTGGGCGTCAGCACGTCGACCGGAACGCCCAGCAGCTTCCGCAGCTTGTGGCGGATAGCGCCGATATCCATCAGCGTGGTATCCGGCGTCGGATCAATCAGGATGTCGAGGTCGCTGTCGTCGGAATCATGGCCGTGGAGGACCGATCCGAATACCCGCGCATTCCGCGCCCGATGGGCTTCAACAATACTGCGGATGTCGGCCCGATGGGCTTGCAGGGCTTCAGAGGGTTTCATGGCGTCGCCAACATGCTTCAGGTTTGGTCATTGATACACCATTCACGTCAATCGCTCTAGGTTTCACCTGAAAAATCAGACGCCGATACGGACGAAACGGGATCAGACACAATCACCCCCGCCCGCACCGCTCCACCGTCACCACCATCTCCCGCACCCCCGTCACCCGCACATGCGTCCCCGCCGGCAAGGACTCGCTGCACGTCGCCTGCCACCAGCTGTCATCAATATTCACCCGCCCCATCCCGTTCACCACCGGCTCGGCCAATACCGCCTCCCGGCCGATCAGATGCCGCGTCCGGTTGTTCAGCCGGCTCGCCGCATCATGGGACGCCGGTTGCGCCCGCCGCCGTAACCGCCGCCAGCCCCACAGCGCCACGCAGCCCGCACTGCCGAAAATCAGCCCCTGCACCGTGGGATCGGCCGACAGCCCGGCCGCGGCGGCCGTCACGAACGCCGCCGGGGCCAGACAGAGGAAAAACAGGGTGCCGCTCAGCATCTCCACCACCAGCAGGAAGAATCCGAACGCCAGCCACCACACCCAGGGCTCCGTCCACATGCGTGCTTACTCCCCGGAACCCGTCACGGACGGACGCGACTTCGCCGCCTTGCCGCCCTGCCCGACCCGCAACTCCTGCAGCAAGTCGTTGATGCCGCCCAGCGCGCCAATCACGCCGGAAGCCTCCAGGGGCATCATGACCAGCTTGTTGTTTGGCGCGGCGCCAATAGCGCCGAGCGCATCGATATACTTCTGCGCGACAAAATAGTTGACGGCATTGAGGTCGCCGCGCGCAATCGCCTCGGAGACCACGCGGGTGGCCTCGGCTTCCGCCTGCGCCTGACGCTCGCGAGCCTGCGACTCCAGGAATACCGCCTCCTTTCGTCCTTCCGCCTTGAGGATCTGCGCCTGCTTCTCGCCCTCGGCGGTGAGGATTTCCGCCTGGCGGCGACCCTCGGCCTCCAGGATCTGCGCGCGCTTGGTGCGCTCGGCCTTCATCTGCGAGGCCATGGCCTCGATCAGGTCGTGCGGCGGGGTGATGTCCTTGATCTCCACGCGGGTGATCTTGATGCCCCAGGGATTGGTGGCCTGGTCGATGGTCGACAGCAGCTGCGCGTTGATCTGGTCACGCTGCGACAGCATGCTGTCCAGCTCCATCGAGCCGATCACCGTGCGGATGTTGGTCATGGTCAGGTTGCGGATGGCGTATTCCAGATTGCTCACCTCGTAGGCGGCCTGGGCGGCGTTGATCACCTGATAAAAACAGACGGCATCAATGGTCACCATGGCGTTGTCGCGCGAGATCACCTGCTGCGGCGGCACATCCAGCACCTGCTCCATCATGTTGAGCTTGTGGCCGATCTGCTCGAAGAAGGGGATGATGAAGTGCAGCCCGGGCGGCAGGGTCTTGGTGTAGCGCCCGAAGTACTCCACCGTGCATTCGTACCCCTGCTGCACCTGCTTGACCGACTTGTAGACCAGCACCACCGCGAATACCACGAAAACCACTGCAAAACCGCTCATCTTCCCCTCCTGGCGGGACTGCGCCCGATCGCGTACCTACCCGTCCTGATTAAACGGGACCGGCGGCAGCGTCAAGGCGTTTCGTGTCGCCTTGCGGTTTTGCCCGGCGCGGGGAGCCCTTATCCGCCGAGCAATGCCTTCTTCAGGGAGTCCTGCACCGGTTTGTCGCCCAGCCAGAGGCTGAGCAGCCCGGCCGCTAGGCCCTCGCCGTTCAGTGTGGCCCGGTGCTCGCCGTTGAAACGGATGTGGGTATTGCCGTCCTCACCGAACTCCAGGCACAGGCTATCGCCTTCGCGGGTATGCCGGATGTGACGGATGGCGGTGTCCAGTTCGTCAAAGCGGGGACTGAGGGACTGGTAAAGGTCGCGCCGCAGGTTCTGGCGCAAGGCGCCATGGAAACTGTCGAGGATCGTGCCTGCGTCGATGCTGCGCTTGATGATGAGTTCGACGGCGCGGGTCTCCGGGCTGAAAAGGACCGCCTCCGCGGTCCGGGCCGGCCGGGTCACATAGAGCGCGGCGACGTAGACTTTCAGCATCAGCAGGCTGCGCAGGCCTGCGCCGTTCAGCACCAGCAGCCGGCCATCGACCTGGCGCGTGGCGGGCAACCGGGTTCCGGCAATCAGGACATCGTTCAGCACGGGGGTGTTCATGGGGGGCTCCGGACGATCGGGGACAGGATCGGCTTAGCCTATCGGGCTGCCGGTGCGGGGCGGGAGTGGCGAGGGGGTCGATCGGCGTATCCGTTCGGGCCATCCGGACGGCGATCCGGGGAGAGAGCCTCAAGGCCGGGCTATGGTTTGCCTCCTGTTCATCAGGAACGGGCATTGACCCCGTCCTCAGCTCCCCCGCGCCGGCCGGACATAGATCACATGGTAAACCAGCCCGACCAGCACGCTGCCGCCGACCAGGTTGCCCAGCACCACCGGCGCCAGATTGGCCAGGCATCCGCCCAGCGTGATGGCGGGATCGGGAGGCGCCGCGCCCGCCGCCTGCAGCAGCAGGGCCATCGGGAACAGGTACAGGTTGGCGATGCTGTGCTCGAAACCGGCCGCCACGAACAGGGTGACCGGCAGGAAGACCGCCGCCGCCTTGTCCATGACGCTGCGCCCGGCAAAGGCCATCCACACCGCCATGCAGACCAGCACGTTGCAGAGCACGCCCCGCACAAAGGCGGTCAGCGGCGGCAACGCGGTCTTAGCCGCGGCGATCTTGAGGTATTGCGCGGCCACCGCCCCGCCGTTCAGGTCGGCATGATGCGAGAGGAAGACCAGCACCGCCAGACCGCCCGCCCCGAGCGCGTTGCCCGTGAACACCACCAGCCAGTTGCGCAGGAGTTCGCTGGTGGTGATCTTGCCGTCGGCCCAGGCCATGACCAGCAGGTTGTTGCCGGTGAACAGCTCCGCGCCCGCCACCAGCACCAGGAACAGCCCGAGGGAAAAGACCGCCCCGCCCAGCAGCTGGGCCATCGCGAATCCCAGTCCGCCATCAGCGCGGACCAGGACATAGCCCAGCGCGCCCAGCCCGATGAAGGCGCCCGCGAGGATGCCCAGCATCAGCATGGGCAGTACGGCCAGACGGGCCTTGGCCACGCCGACCGTTTCGACCCGGCGGGCGATCTCGCTCGGGGCGTAGGCGTCGTAGCTGTTGGGTTCGGTCATGGCGGGCTCCGGGGTCGGCATCCGTGCAGCGTATCCATCCGGGACGGCCGGCACAATCCCGTCAGCCCCGCCCCTTGGCATCCCCTCCGCCCCCACCGATAATCCGGTCACCCTGCCTTCCCGATTGGACACCCCGATGCGCCTGCTGCCCCTGACCCTGCTCGCCCTGACGGCCGCCGCCCGCGCCGCCGTCCCCGCCGATGTGTCCGGTATCTACGACTGCACCGGACAGGACGCCCATGAGGGCCCGTACCAGGCCACCGTCACCCTGACCCGCAACGCCGCGCAGAGCACCGGCGGCTTCACCGCCTACGACCTGAAGATGGAGGTGCCCGACTACGGCCTGTATCTCGGCACGGTCACCGGCAAAGGCAAGACGCTCGCCGTCACCTTCGCCCACACCGACCCGAAAACACAGGATTACGGCACCGGCCTGGCCACGGTACGCCGCGACAAGGACGGCCGCCTGCGCTTCCGCAAGCACTACTACGAACCGGCCTTCAAGGGCGGTAACACCGGCGACGAAGACTGCGTGCGGCGCACCGGACCATGACCGCCGATACCTCCCGCCCCGAGGAACTCGCCGCCCTGCGCGCGGCCCTCGACCGCCTCAGTCCGCTGCCGGAAAGCGCCTTCGCCCGCTTGCCGCTGACCCGGCAGGTCCTGCCGCGCGGCGCGGTGCTGCTGCGCGCCGGGGAGGCCGCGACCCGCACCGGCTTCGTGCTGGCGGGGGCGTTGCGGGAATACTGGATTCTCGAGGACGGCAGCGAGCGCACCCGCTCCTTCAACCTGCCCGGGGATTTCGCCGGGTCCCTGTCCGACCTGCTGGAGGCCCGCCCGTCGCGCATCTGGGTCACTGCCGAACGCGACAGCGTGGTGCTGGCCGCCGACTGGGCGACCTTGCGGCAGCTGAGCGACACGGACCCCGCCTGGGGCCGCCTGTCGCGCGCGGTGGCCGAACAGCTCTACCTGCGCAAGGTGGAGCGCGAATACGAACTGCTGGCGCTGGACGCCGCCGCGCGCTACCGCCGCACCCTGGAACGCTGGCCGACGCTGGAACAGCTGTTCAGCCAGCGCGACATCGCCTCCTACATCGGCATCACCCCGGTGCACCTGAGCCGCCTGCGCGGCCGCAAGAGCGGCGGCTGACGCGACCGCCGGCGCAGGCGCGCGGGCGCTTGTCAGGTTGGCGGCGTTCGTGGCATGGTCGCGCCAACCCGCCACGCACCTGACAGGAACGCCCATGCCCGCCTGGCTCATCACTCAAAGCCGGACACGTCCACTGCACCGATGGGCGCTGATCCTGCCGGCCCTGCTGGTACCGGGCCTCGGCCAGGCGGCCCTCGACCCCGAGACACACGTGACGCTCCTGGCCCCCGGTCAGACCGAGCCCGGCACGGAGTCGTTATCCGGCGCCCGGACAGCAACCGTATGGATGGCGCTCAGCCTCGACAGCCAAGGCCTGCGTCTGAGTCCGGTGGAACAGCACCGCGCCTCGGATTGGGTCAGCAGCACCACAACCAACTCACCGCAGAGACAGTCCCCGTTTTACACCCCGGAAGGCCGGACGCCGGAGCTTCCTGAAAACGCCCTGCTCGCACTCGGCATCGACTACGCCCCCGATGCCGCCGTGCGGCTGCAGCCCGGTCTCTTTGCCTCGCGGCTGCCGGAGCCGGCCGCGATCAGCAGCGGCTGGCGCCGTCGGCTGACTCCGGAGAACAGCGGCTTGACGCTGGAAGCCCGCTACGACAAGCAGACCGACGGCCGCCTGCTGGCCGGATCGATGACGCTCTGGCTGCTGCAGGCGCACGGCGACGCGCAGCGTCTTCTGCCCCCGGCCGCCGGGATGGCCTTCCAGAAGCAGGAGCTGCTCTGGGTCGGGGATCTGGACGGCGACAACCTGCAGGACCTGCTGCTGAAACGGGTGACGCTGACCGGCGAGGTCCAGTACCTGCTGCGTTTGGGCACGCACACCGCCATCGCCAGCCTTGACCCGGACCACCCCTACCGGATTTTTTCATCCGGCGTCGACGACTACAGCACGACCACCCGGCATGTGCGGGAGTCGCGCCTGTTGCCTGAGGGCCCTTTTGGCCGGGCCGCGTTTTCGATCGATGACGCACCCTACAATACCAAATTGGCCGCCCTGACCAAGCTACCCGCCATCCTCGAAGACCGGTTGCTGCAGATGGATGCGGACACCTTCCGTTTTACCCTGGAGTATATTCCCCGGGTCGACTCCCGGGATGAGTCCACGGGTGGCGAGGAATTCTGGGGCGGGCCGGTGGCTGTCAAGGTGCGCTTCCGGAACACCACCACGACCCTGATGGAAATGGGTGAACTGGACGGCGGCTTCCGGATGCAGATCGACCGTGTTGAGGGCGTACCCGCGATCCGGTTCGATTACGCGCCCCACTACAACAACGAATTCAGTCGCTACTGGCTGTGGGACGAGCAAGCCCGCCGCTTCAAACGCTGGCTGATCAACCAATCACAAGGCTGTTGAACGACAGCCCCCGGAACGTCGGAGTCCGCCATGCTCAAGCCCGCCTACCCCTATTACCTCGCCAATAGCGCCGTGCAGGCCAATACCGACCTGCCGGTGATCGACAAGTACACCGGCGAGATCGCCACCCGTGTCGCGCTGGCCGATGCCGCCGCCATTGACGCCGCGATCGCCGCCGCCGTCGGCGCGCAGGAGGCGATGGCGCGCCTGCCCGCCTACGTACGGCAGGAGGTGCTGGACCACTGCGTGCGCCGCTTCCGCGAACGCGCCGACGAGCTGGCGGAAAGCCTGTGCATCGAGGCGGGCAAGCCGATCCGCGACGCGCGCGGTGAAGTGACGCGCCTGATCGACACCTTCCGCATCGCCAGCGAGGAAGCCACGCGCATCACCGGCGAGACGCTGCCGCTGGACATCTCGGCGCGCGCCAGGGGCTATCGCGGCATGACCAAACGCGTGCCGGTGGGTGTCTGCTCCTTCATCAGCCCGTTCAACTTCCCGCTCAACCTGGCGGCGCACAAGGTGGCCCCGGCCATCGCCGCCGGTTGCCCCTTCATCCTCAAGCCCGCCAGCCTGACGCCGATCGGCGCGCTGGTGATCGGCGAGGTGCTGGCGGAAACCGCGCTGCCGAAGGGCGCGTTCTCCATCCTGCCGTGCAGCCGCGACGGCGCCGACCTGTTCACCACCGACGAGCGCCTGAAGCTGCTCAGCTTCACCGGCTCGCCGGAAGTGGGCTGGGCGCTGAAGGCGAAGGCGGGCAAGAAAAAAGTGGTGCTGGAGCTGGGCGGCAACGCGGCCTGCATCGTCGACCGCGACGCGGACCTCGACGACGCGGTGGCGCGCATCATCTTCGGCGCGTTCTACCAGTCCGGCCAGAGCTGCATCAGCGTGCAGCGCATCCTGGCCCACCGCGACATCTACGACGAGCTCAAGGCGCGGCTGGTCGCGGCGACCGGAAAACTGGTGATGGGCAATCCGCACGACGAGGCGACGTTCATCGGGCCGATGATTTCGGTGAAGGAGGCCGAACGGCTGCACGGCTGGATCCGCGAAGCCGTGGACGCGGGCGGGACCCTGCTGTGCGGCGGCAACCGCGACGGCGCGATGCTGGAAGCGACGCTGCTGGAGCACGTGCCCGCGCATTGCGCGCTGGTGCGCGAGGAAGCCTTCGGTCCGGCGGCGGTACTGAGCGTGTTCGACGACTTCGACGCGGCGCTGCGCGAGGTCAACGACAGCGCCTTCGGGCTGCAAGCCGGGATATTCACCCGTGACCTGTACAAGGCGATGAAGGCCTGGGACACGCTGGAGGTGGGCGGCGTGGTGATCGGCGACGTGCCGTCCTGGCGGGTGGACCACATGCCGTACGGCGGCGTGAAGGACAGCGGACTGGGACGGGAAGGCGTACGTTACGCGATTGAGGACATGACGGAAGTGCGCTTGCTGGTGGTGCGGGAGCGCTGAGGCGGCAACGCGGGACGACCGCACCTTCCGGGGAAGGGCGGCCGTCCGCGCCGGTCAGAGCGAGGCGAAATCCAGACGGCTGAGACCGCCGGTGGCTGTATCGCCCACCAGCAGCGCCGGATTCGCCAGATCGCTGAGATCGAGCCCGAGCAGGTAGGTCAGCGTCCCGGCGTGCACCATCATGCCGTTCAGGCCCCCCGTCACCTCGATCGCGGTCGCGGTGCTGTTGGGCTGGGAAATTTTCAGGCTGCCGCCCGACAGGCTCAGGTTGTACCGGTGGTTGTAGCTGCCCAGGATATTGGCCTGCCCCGAGACGGTCAGCTTCATCCCGCTGTAGTCAAAACCGGTCACGACGGACGCGATCTGGTCCAGGTTCAACTGCCCCAGGCTGAGCTGTCCGGCCACCGTATTGCGCAGATTCGTCAGCAGGGCGCCCAGGGTGGTGAGCGTGCCGCGCGCCGCAACCGTGGTTTGCGGCAGGGTCAGCGCATAGGCGGAGAACCGGGTATTGAAGACGCCGTCATTGTTCTTGGTCAGGCCGAAGGTCAGGATGTCGCCGACCGCCGGGTCGACAATATAACGGTCGCCGTTGGGCAGGGTGAGCGTGCCATACGCCACGGAACCGCTGGCCAGGATCGCACCGGCGGTGCCGCCCGCCATGCTCACGTTCAGCGAGGCCTTGCCGTTCACGGCCAGTTTGCTGCCGGGATTGAGCAGGCTTTCGACCCCCGCATCGCCGTTGATGGTGAAGAGGCCGCGCCCGGTGCGCAGGATGTCCGCGACCGCGTTGAGGATATCCTGCGTCGCGGTCGGGCTCCCGGCGAAGAGCGACCGTACGCCGGAAACCAGCGGGGTCAGGTTGGTGGTCAGCGGATCGATCGTCAGTGTGCCGTTGATCGCGGCGCTGATCGCGGCGTCACTCACCGTGCCCGTGGCGCCGAAGACAAAGGGACGGGCGTGGCTGCCCGCGTCCAGCGGTGTCAGGGTAAGCGTCAGGTTGAGATTCATGCCCTGCTGTTCGCCTGTCAGCGTCAGGGTCCGGTTGGCGGTATTGAGATTGACGAACAGCGGACCGGAACTGATCGGGATCGTCGTGCCCGCCATGCCGCTCGGCAGGTTGGCCAGCATCACGGATGCCCAGCATGGCGTAGCCGACCGTCCCGGTGGCGACCAGCGTCAGCGAGGCGGTGTCGTTGGAGGCCAGCCAGCGGAACTGGTTCAGTTCGTTGCCCGCCAGCTGCTGGAGGGTGCTTGCCGAGGCGTCGTTCATCACCGACTGGACATCCTGGCCCATCGGGCCGAGCGCGGTGATCAGCGCGGCGCTGTTGAACGGCGCCGCGGGCGGCAGGACATTGAGCACGCCCGCCTGTTGCTGCGCGAGCCAGGCCTGCCAGTCGGCGTCGCCGCCGCCGAAAGCCAGGGTATTCACGTCTTCCGCCGCCTGGATCAGTGCGGCCAGGTTGGGCTGCGCCGGGACGCCGGTGTCCGCCTGGAGCAGGCGACCGTTGTTTTTCAGGAACGCGCCGGCGTACTGGTCGATGACCGCCCCCAGACCGAGGCCCTGGGTATCGGCGAGCTGGGCGAAGGCCGCCGCCAGCAGCGACATCTTCAGGGCGCCGGGCGCGGCCGTGCTGACGAAGGTCCGGTCGGACACATCGCCCGGCGTCAGGGCGAAGGCCGAGGACGGCACGCCGAGCAGCAGCGCGGCGCGCTGCACCGCCACGTTCAGCTCGGCAGCGCGCAGATGGCCGCCGCCCAGCATTTCGGCATAGCGCACGATCAGGGTGCTCAGCGGCGTCACCGGCATCACGGTCGCGGCGGTGGTCGTGCTGACATTCGCCCAGCCGGTCAGACCGGGATTGGCGGCCAGCGGGAGCCACTCGCCGAACACCGCGCCGCCGCAATGCGCCGCCACGCAGCGCATGCGCGTGGGATTGGCGGGGTCGGCGGACAGCTTGACGTCCAGACGGAGCAGACCGGTTGCGGTGCGCGGCAGGGTCAGGCTGTAGCGGCCCGCGTCATCCGTCACCGCCGAACCGACCGCGACATAGCCGCCCGCCTGCCAGCGATAGGCGGTCACCACGGCATTCGCCATCAGCCCTTCCGCCACGGTGCCGTTCAGGGTCGGTCCGGGCGCGACCACCACGCCGGCAGCCGACGGCCCGCTCCCCCCGGCCCCGTCACCGAACTGACAGCCCCCCAGCATGGCGGCGACGGCAAGCCCGGCCGCAATCATTCCCCTGCGCATGATCAATACCCCGAATCGTGATGTCGTTATGGCGTGCAGCGTCGCACATCGGCTTCCGTTGCCGTCGCTCCCCGCAGGGAGCGGGTGCGGCGCACGCGGTTGTTCTTGTTCGGCCGCGGACAGATCGGCAGCCGGTCCATCCGACTATAATTCGATCCGGGCTAACGTCAACCAAAATGAGACGATCGTACAGACTGAGGGGTTCGCAGGCAGAACCGCCGCGATGACGATTGCCGTCGCCGTGGGGAAACTGAGACAATTCCGGCCCCCGTTCGCTCCGGATCGCCCGATGACGCCCACCACCTGTCTGCCCGCCCTGCTCGGGTTCGCCGCCCTGCTGGGCGGCTGCGCTGCCGCCCTGACTGAAACCGGCGACGTGCGCGCCGCTTTTGTGGGCGCGCCCGCCGAGGAAGTGCTGGACAAACTGGGGACGCCGGACAACCGGCAAACGGACGGCGGGGACACGCTCTACCGGTGGGTGCGCCGCGCGGACCAGCTGGTGGCGACGCCGACGGGGATGCCGGTCTCCCCTTTCAACGGCACGGGCGGCGAACTCTCCGGCAACCGCATCGCGCCGCCGCAAACCGAAGACCAGACCTGCACCCTGACCCTACGTGTCAACGCGCCCGGCCTGGTGACCTCGGCGCGGACCGAGGGCGGCAACCTGGCCTGCAACTTCTTCCTCTACGCCATGCGCCGCAACGGCGCCTAGTCGCCGAGCATGCGCGCCGCCACCATGCGGCGCATGTCATCCGGGTCCTTGCGGGTAATTGCCTCGCCGTCGCGTCCTTCCGCCGCATTGCGGGCGGCCACGGCCAGCCGCGACAGCCAGAAGCGGGTCGCCGCCATGGCAAGGAAGGCGGGCATGGCGACCTGCTCGTCCTCGGTCAGCGGGCGGACGGACTCGTACGCCTCCAGAAAAGCGCCGAACAGCCCCTGGTCGAGCGTCACGTCCGGCCAGGCGCTGCAAAAATCATTGGCGGTGATCGCCACGTCCAGCAGCCAGTAGTCCTCGCCCGCCTCGGAAAAATCGAGAATGGCGCGCAGGGTGTCGCCCTCGAACAGGGTGTTGTCGCGGAACAGGTCACCGTGGATCAGGCCCGTCGGCAGGTCGTCGAAGTCCTCGACCGTCTCCTCGAAATCCTCCAGCACGGTGTCCAGCAGCAACTGGTTGGCGGAGGACAAGCCTTTGCGGGCCTTGCGCGCCTCGGCCTCCCACCAGTCCGCGCCATGCGCGTTCTCGCGCTGCAGCGGATAACCGGCCAGCGCCAGGTGCATCTTCGCCAGCGCCGCGCCGATGGCCGCGCACTGCGCGGGCGTCACCGGCGCCGGATGCCCGCCCGCGATGCGCGGGGCCAGTTGCACCGGCTTGTCGCGCAGGGTCAGCAGCGAACGGCCGTCGCGGGCCACCAGCGGGCCCGCGACCGGCACGCCCTGACGGTCCAGATGCTGCAACAGCGGCGGCAGGAAAGCTGCCCCGGCGGCGTCCAGCTCCTCGAACAGGGTCAGCACCAGCTCGCGGCCGTCGTCCAGCCGCAGGAAGTAATTGGTGTTCTCGATGCCGCTGGCGATCGGCGTGCAGCCGGCGACGGCGAGGCCGTAATGGTCGGCCGCGAAGGCGCGCAGTTCGTCGAGGCTCAGTTCGGTATAGACGGACATGGACGGATTCCGGGTCAGTGAAGTCAGCGCGACGGGGCGGCCGGTGAGCCGCTCCAGGCGCTGGCGGGAGGAATGGTTTCGCCCTTCATCACCAGCGTCAGCGGACCCAGGCAGGCCTCGTCGCCAATCCGGGCATCATACAGGATGGTGCCGCGCGCGCGGACCGTCACCCCGTGACCGATGCGCACCGGCCCGATCTTCATGATGCGGTCCTCGAACAGGTGTGTCTGCGGTCCGGCCAGGTTGTTCAGTTCCACGCGGTCGCCGATCTCGACGCAATCGAATTCGGTGATGTCGGTGGTGTCCATGAACACGCCGCGCCCGATGCGGCTGCCCATCAGGCGCAGGAAGAAGGGCAGCAGCGGCGTGCCGCGCAGGTAGTTCAGCCAGTTCGGCACCACGATGGCCTCGTACAGGCTGGTCACCGCCTCGCTCAGCCAGACGAAGGGCGTCCACATCGGCGCGGCGCGCGCGCGGTAGCGGCCCACCAGCAGCCACTTCAGCGCCCAGACGAACACGAAGCTGCCCAGTCCGTACAGGAAGCCCGCCACGGCCAGCGCCAGCAGCCCGGCGGCGTACCCGTGGGCGATTTCCACCTCCAGCACTTCCAGTACCAGCATGTAACCGACACCGATGGTCAGCGCCAGCGGCAGCACGATGCGCAGGCCTTCCACCAGGCCCCGGCCGAGCTTGCGCCACACGCTCGGCGAGAAAGTCAGCGACTCGGGGAAGCCGGTCATCACCTCTCGCGCGGGCAGGAACAGCGCGGGCG
The DNA here is from genome assembly GCA_041912575.1 of Fluviicoccus sp. Lineage (GTDB taxonomy): Bacteria > Pseudomonadota > Gammaproteobacteria > Pseudomonadales > Moraxellaceae > Fluviicoccus. The sequence goes on from JAYRMT010000013.1 coordinate 16,071, forward strand.
AGCCGAACCAGGTGTCGCCGGGATTGAGGATATTGGGCGGCTCCGGCGCCTTGGACTGCACGCCGATCAGCACGTTGTCGGGCAGCGTGGTGCCGTCGGGAATGTACGCGCCGTTGCCGATGAAGGTGCGATGGCCGACCACAGTCGGCTGCAGGGTCATCCAGCCGCCGGCGATTTCCTCGTCGCCGAGCATCACCGCGTCGGCGATGAAGCTCTCGTCGCCCAGGGTCAGCATGTCCGGCACCACGCCCATGGCGGTGGAGATTTCCGCGCCGCGTCCGACGTGCGCGCCCAGCAGGCGGTACCAGGACGGCGCATAGACCGTGGCGTAAACGCCGTGCAGCACTTGCAGGCTGGACTCCTGGATCTGGTTGGCGAACCACTTGCGGTAGTAGAAGCGGCTGTGCACCGGCCAGGTGCCCACCTGCAGGCGCGGCAGCGCGGTCCAGCGGATGGCCGCCGACAGCAGCGCGGTGGCGACGACCATGATCGCGCTCGCCGGCACCGCCAGGATGAAGTAGCGGATGGCCGCCGACACCGCCGAATCGCCGGGAATCAGCGACATCCAGTCGTGCGCGTCCAGCCAGTCCACCAGGATGAAGGTGGGGAAGATCGGCACGAAGAACAGGCTGGAAATCGCCACCACGCCCAGCAGGAAAGCCAAGCCCTCGCGGCCCTGGCGACGGCGGTCGAAGACCGGGCGCTTCGGCAGCGAGGCCGGATCGAAGTCGCCGACCTTGCGCGACGGCGACCCGTCCCAGACCTCGCGCGGGCCGATGCGCTGGCCGTCCGCCAGCGCCGACAGCCCGTGCAGGCGGCCGTATTCGCCGATGGCGGTGTTGCCTTCCAGCACGGCGTAGGACCCGGCATAGGCCTCGCGCGCCAGGGTGATCTCGCCGATCACCAGTTCGCCGCGCTCGACGCGGGCGTTTTCCAGATTGACGATCGACCCCAGGCTGACGCCGTCCTCCAGCGTCAACAGGCCCGGCACGCGCAGCGTCACCGAGCCGATGGTGACATCGTGCCCGACCTTCGCCCCCAGCGCGCGCAGATACAGCGGGTAGAGGGTGCTGCCGTACAGCAGGTAGGCGGGCGCGACATCGCGCAGGCGGTCGGCCAGCCACCAGCGGAAATAGGTGAAGCCCCATAGCGGATAGCGCCCGGCGCGCACGCCCGCCAGCAGCAGGCGACTGCCCAGGATGCTGACGCCGAAACCGGCGAGCTGGCTGAGCTGGAACACCACCAGCGACCAGGCGATGGCCGCCGCGATGGAGTCACCCGGTTCCCCGGTCAGCTCGTGATAAGTAAAGAACGGCGCCAGCCAGCGGGCGATGTGCAGCACCACCAGCAAGGGCAACGCCAGCGCCTGGGCCATGCCGCAGACGAACCGGCGAACCGGCGCGTCCGGCGCGCGCGGCGGCAAGGCAGCGGCGGCTTCCTCGCGCAGGCCGTCCATCAACCGGTCGGCAAGGCGGCCGATCCGCCGCTCGCGGTAGAGATCCTGGATGGTGACCCCGGCGAAACGGCTGTCCTCGCGCAGCGCCGAGACCAGGCGCGCCGCCATCAGCGAATGGCCGCCCAGATCGTTGAAGAAATCCGCCGTGCGGTGCAGCGGCTGGCCGGGGAACAGGCGGCGCAGGATGGCGAACAGCACGTCCTCCGCCGCGTTCACCGGCGTATCGGACTCCACGTCAGCCGCCGCCAGCGCCATGGCGCGCAGCGCCTTGCGGTCGATCTTGCCGGAGGTCAGGCGCGGCAGGGTCTGCTCGGTCAGCACCTCGAAACGGGAGGGCACCATGTAGGGCGGCAAGCGGTCGCGCAGCGCCTGGCGCAAGGCGGGGATATCGACACCGTTCGCGTCCTTTTCGGCGACGATGAACGCCACCAGCTGGTCGATGCCGTCATCCTGCCGCAGCACCACCGCCGCCGTGCCGATGCCCGGTTGGTCGCACAGCGCCGCCTCGATCTCGCCCAGTTCGACCCGGAAACCGCGGATCTTCACCTGGTCATCCACCCGACCCAAGCACTGGATCACGCCCTCGGCATCGATGGTCGCCAGGTCGCCGGTGCGGTACAGCCGCGCCTCCAGCGGCGAAGCCGCGTAGTCGTTGACAAGGAATTTCTCGGCGGTCAGGTCCGGACGGCCCAGATAGCCCTGCGCCACGCCCGGCCCGAAAATGCACAGCTCGCCCACTTCGCCCACCGGCTGGATCTGCTTTTCCGCGCCCATCACCAGCAGGCCGTAGTTGGGCAGCGGCTTGCCGATGGTGACGGGGTGGCCGCGCCGCAGTTCCGCCAGACTGGCGGAGACCGTCGCCTCGGTGGGGCCGTAAGTGTTGAACACCTGCCGCGAGCCGTCCGCCCAGCGCTCCACCACCGCGTCCGGGCACATCTCGCCGCCCAGGTTGATGATGCGCAGCGAGGGCACGTCGATCGCGAACAGGGCCAGCAGCGTCGGCACCGCGTGCAGCACAGTGATGCCGTTGTCGTTCAGCGCGCGCGGCAGCGCCTCGGGATCGGCGGTCAGTTCTTTCGGCGCCAGCCACAGCGTCGCCCCGACCAGATAGCTGATCCAGATTTCCTCGAAGGACATGTCGAAGGCGGTGGAGAAGCCCTGATAGACGCGGTCGTCGCCGCGCACGCCCAGCACCGCGTTCTCGCTGCGCAGGAAATGGCAGATGCTGCCCTGGTTGATGACAATGCCCTTGGGCTTGCCGGTGGAGCCGGAGGTGTAGATCACATAAGCGGGATGGCGTCCCTCGACGCCGTTGCGCCGCAACAGGGGCGTCCCTTCCGGCACGTCGCGCAGCGTCTCCACCGGCCAGCAGGGCTTGGTCAGGGAGGCCAGCGCGGGCAGCCAGTCGGCGGTGGTGAGCAGGCCGGTGGCGGCCGCATCGTCCAGGCAGACCTGGATGCGGTCTACCGGCGTGTCCATGTCGAAGGGCAGCCAGGCCGCCCCCGCCTTGGCGATCGCCAGTTGCGCCGCCAGCAGTTCCGGCCCGCGCGGCAGCCACAGGCCCACAATCTGCCCCGGCCCCACCGCCTTTTCCAGCAGGGAATGCGCGATACGGTCGGCCAGTTCGCCCAGCTCGCGGTAGGTGACCGTGCGGCAGCCGAACACCAGCGCCGGATGATCCGGCCGTTCCGCCGCCGTGGCCTCGAACAGGTCCGCCAGCACCTCGTCGCGCAGCAGGTCCGGGCGGTCATCGCCGCGCACAATCGAAGACAATACCGCCATCAGAGGCGTCCTCCGTGTTGAGACCCCGATCCGGCCTGCGCGGGATCGATCCAGGCCAGCGCGCCGGTCAGGCCCGACGGCAAGGCGATGTCCCAGGCCTGCACCGCGTGCGGCGGGAACGGCAAGGGCTGATGCGCGCGCACCCGCCAGCCGTCCGTCGCGCGCTCCAGCGTCATGTCGGTGAGATGATCCACCACCCCGATCCCGGCGGCCTTCAGCACCGCTTCCTTCAGCGACCAGCGCGCCGCCCAGGCCGCCATGCAGTCCGCGAAGGACAGGCTGTCGCACAGGCGCTGCTCGTCCGCCGACAGGAACACCGGCGCGACATCCCGCCACACCGTCTCCGGCTGCGGCAGCTCCAGGTCCACCCCGACCTCGCCCGCCGTGGACAGGGCGATCAGCGCGTGGCCCGAGACATGCCCGACGCTGAACAGCGGCGCGCCGATGCGATGGACAAACGGCTTGCCGCTGTCGTCGCGATGCAGCGGCACCGCCAGCGGATCGCAATCCAGCCGTTCGCCGAGCAGGCGGCGCAGTGCCACGCGGGTAAAGGCGAAGGGACGCGCATCGTAGGGGCGGCGGTACATGGCGACGCGCAACTGCTCCTCGGCGGTGAGGCGGCCCAGCTCCGGCTGGTCCGCGCCGGTCCAGGTCAGCAGCCAGAGTTCGATGCCGGCGGGAGCGGCGGGAGGGAGCGGCACGGGAACGGGACGGGGCGTGTGCGGCATGGGATTCGTCAGGGGGAGGAAAGACGTGCGAATTGTAGGGGGTCGGCGGCATTCCGGCAGTAGGGAAAGCATAAATTTTGGCTTAATCGGGCACGGTCATTTCAGCGGCGAGATGTACTACACTTCCCCCCATTCGTTTTTACCCGCCCGGACCGCTTTTCCATGACCGCCAAGCCCCTGCTGCTGATCGACGGCTCGTACTACATCTACCGCTCGTACTTCGCCCTGCCGCCCCTCTCCACCAAGAGCGGCCAGCCCACCGGCGCGGTGCGCGGCGCGGTCAACGCCCTGCAGAAGCTGTTGCGGCAGTATCACCCCACCCATTGCGCGGTGGTCTTCGACCCGCCCGGCCCAACCTTCCGCCACGAGATGGCCGCCGACTACAAGGCGCACCGTCCGCCGACGCCGGACGACCTGAAGGCGCAGTTCGAGCCGCTGAAGCAGCTGGTGCGCGCCATGGGCATTCCGGTGCTGTGCGTGGACGGCTTTGAAGGCGACGACGTGATCGGCACCCTGGCCAAGCTGGCGGAACGCCACGGCCAGGACGTGATCATCTCCACCGCCGACAAGGACATGACGCAGCTGGTCAACGACCGCATCACCATCGTCAACCCGTTCACCGACAAGGACGGCATCCTGGACCCGGCCGGGGTGGAAGCGAAATTCGGCGTGCGGCCCGACCAGATCATCGACTACCTGGCGCTGGTGGGCGACGCCAGCGACGGCATTGCCGGGGTGCAGGGCGTGGGCCCGAAAACCGCCGTGAAGTGGCTGCAGGCCTGGGGCACCATCGACAACCTGATCGCCAACGCGGACAAACTCACCGGCAAGGTCGGCGAAACCTTCCGCAACAGCCTGGAACAGGTGCGCCTGAGCCGCACGCTGGCCACCATCCACTGCGAAGCGCCGGTGGACCTGGACATTGACGGCCTGAGCCGCCGCGACAGCGACCGCGAGGCGCTGAAGGCCCTCTACACCGAACTGGAATTCTCCGGCCTGCTGGCGACGCTGGACGCCACCGCCCTGCCCGCCGTCGAGGAAGACGAAGCGCCGCCCGCCCCGCCCATCGCCACCCGTTACCACACCGTGACCACGCAGAGCGCCTACGACGCGCTGCTGAAGCGCCTGACCGAAGCCCGCGCCTTCGCCTTCGACACCGAGACCACCAGCCTGAACTACCGCGAAGCGCGCATTGTCGGCTTCTCGGTGAGCCTGGAAGTGGGCGAAGCCTATTACGTGCCGCTGGCGCACGACTACCTGGGCGTACCGGAGCAGCTGGACCGCGACAGCGCCCTCGCGGCCATCCAGCCGATCCTGGAAAACGAGCACATCGGCAAGATCGGCCAGCACCTGAAATACGACACGCATGTGCTGGCCAATCACGGCATCACCCTGCGCGGCGTGGTCTTCGACACCATGCTGGCCAGCTATGTGCTGGACGCCACCGCCACCCGCCACAACATGGACGATCTGGCGAAGCACTACCTGAACTACCAGACCACCACCTTCGAGGAAATCGCCGGCAAGGGCGCGAAGCAGCTGAGCTTCAACCAGATCGAGGTGGAGCCCGCCAGCGCCTACGCCTGCGAGGACGCCGACATCACCCTGCGTCTGAAGGAGCATTTCCAGCCGCTGCTGCTGGCCGAGCCGAAGCTGAACCACCTGTTCCACGAGCTGGAAATGCCGGTGGCGCCCATTCTGCAACAGATGGAAGCCAAGGGCGCGCTGCTGGACTTCGCGCAGCTGCAACGCCTGAGCGAGAACATGGCGAAGCGGCTGGCCGAGCTGGAGACGCTGGCGCACGCCATTGCCGGGGTGCCGTTCAACGTGGCGTCGCCGAAGCAACTGGGCGAGGTGCTGTTTGACAAGCTGATGCTGCCGGGCGGCAAGAAGACCGCCAGCGGCCAGTACGCCACCGGCGAGGAAGTGCTGGAGAACCTGGACCACGAGTTGGCGAAGGTGGTGCTGGAGCATCGCGGCCTGAGCAAGCTGAAGGGCACCTACACCGACAAGCTGCCGCAGCTGGCCGATCCGGTGTCGCACCGCATCCATACCTCGTATCACCAGGCGGTGGCGGCGACGGGACGGCTGTCGTCGTCGGACCCCAACCTGCAGAACATTCCGGTGCGCACGGCGGAGGGGCGGATGATCCGTCAGGCCTTCATTGCGCCGCCGGGCTACCGGCTGGTGTCGGCGGACTATTCGCAGATCGAGTTGCGGCTGATGGCGCACCTGAGCCGCGATGCGCGCTTGCTGGAGGCGTTTACGCTGGGCGAGGATGTGCACAAGGCGACGGCGGCGGAGGTGATGGGGGTGCCGCTGGCGGAGGTGACGCACGAGATGCGGCGGGCGGCGAAGGCGATCAATTTCGGTTTGCTGTACGGGATGTCGGCGTTCGGGCTGGCGAAACAGATCAATGCGTCGCGGCCGCAAGCGCAGGCGTATATCGAGCTGTATTTCAGCCGGTATCCGGGGGTGAAGCGGTATATGGACGAGACGCGGGCGCTGGCGGCGAAGCAGGGTTTTGTGGAGACGCTGTTCGGGCGGAAGCTGCCGGTGCGGGAGATCAACAGCAAGAATGCGGTGATGCGGCAGGCGGCGGAGCGGGCGGCGATCAATGCGCCGTTGCAGGGGTCGGCGGCGGATATCATCAAGCGGGCGATGATTGCGGTGGATGCGCAACTCAAGTTGCAGCGGTTTGATGCAAGCCTGCTGATGCAAGTGCATGATGAATTGGTGCTTGAAGTCAGGGAAGATCAGGTGGAGGCGGTGTCGGCCATGCTCAAGGTGGCGATGAGTGGGGTGGCTAGCCTGGATGTGCCGCTCCTAGTGGAAGTCGGGGTCGGATCGAATTGGGATGAGGCGCATTGAGGCGCTGACCCTCGTGAAGGAGTACGCAAGATGACGATAGCCGCTTCGGAAATGGCCGCCAAACTGGAGGCTCTGCTGGCATTGTCCGGCGAGAACGAAGTTGTCGAATTCAAGGAAGCTGCAACAAGCTACGACTTTTCCAAACTGGGCAAATATTTTTCAGCGCTCAGTAATGAGGCCAACCTGAAACGGCAGCCGAGCGCCTGGCTGGTCTTCGGGGTGAATGACCGCCGGCAAGTCACCGGCACCCGTTTTCGCTCCGCACGCAAGGACCTGGACCATCTGAAACAGGAAGTCGCGGACAAGACCACCAACCGCATCACGTTCATTGAAATTCATGAGGTTGCACACCCTGATGGGCGGGTTGTGTTGCTGGAAATACCTTCCGCTCCAAAAGGGATACCGATTGCCTTTGAAGGCCACTACTACGGCCGGGACGGCGAGGCGCTGTCGCCACTGAACCTCGAGGAAATCGAGCGCATCCGCGCCCAATCCGTCGTGGAGGACTGGAGCGCAGTGATTGTTCCCGATGCCGATCTGAGCGATCTGGACCCGGAAGCCTTGGCGGTCGCCCGTCGCAATTTCAAGAACAAGTTCCCGGAAAAGGCCGCCGAGGTTGATACCTGGAACGACATCACCTTTCTGAACAAGGCCAAGCTGACCATCAAGGGCCGTATGACCCGCGCCGCCCTGTTGCTGCTGGGCGCCGAGGAGGCGGAACATTTTTTGTTGCCGGCGGATGTGAAAATCCGTTGGCTGCTGAAGGATCATCTGGGCCAAGACCGGGATTACGCCCTGTTCGGCCTGCCGATGCTGCTGGCGGTGGACAAAGTTTACGCCAAGATTCGCAATCTCAAATACCGCTATATCCGCGAGGGCACGTTGTTTCCCGAGGAAATTGACCAGTACGAGCCCTATGCGATCCGTGAGGCGCTGAACAACTGTATTGCCCATCAGGACTACACCCTGGCAGGGCGAATCAACGTGGTGGAGCGTGAGGAAAGCCTGAGCTTTACCAATCTGGGCAGCTTCGTGCCGGGGGATGTGCAGCGCGTGGTGATGGAGGATGCGCCGGAAGAACATTACCGCAATCGTTTTCTGGCAACCGCCATGTTCAATCTCAAGATGGTGGACACGGCAGGTGGCGGCATCCGCAAAATGTTCCAGTTCCAGCGTCAGCGTTTCTTTCCCTTGCCTGACTATGATCTGTCGGATAACCGGGTCAAGCTGACCTTGACCGGCAAGGTGATGGATCTCGACTATGCGCGTTTACTGGCGAGGGACGGCGACTTGTCCCTGCCCGAGATCATGGCGCTGGACAAGGTGCAGAAGCGGCTTCCGTTGGGTACAGACGAGGAAAGACTGCTGAAGGCCAAGCGTTTGATCGAGGGGCGAAAGCCGAACTTTTTCATTGCCAAGCCGGTTGCCCAGCAAACCGGGCAAAAGGCCAGTTACAGCAAGAACAAAGCCTTTGATAAACAGTACTATCTGGATCTGATCTGCAAATCCATTGGGGAGCATGACTCTTTGTCCCGCCGGGACATCGATGAGCTGCTTTGGAACAAGTTGCCGGAGTGGATGGATGAGAAGCAGCGGAAAAACAAGGTGGCGAATCTGATCGCGGAGTTGCGGCGGACCGGCAAGATCATCAATGAGGGGAGCGATACCCAATCCCTGTGGGTGCTGGTAGCACGTAGTTGATGAGAGTCTATTAGAGGTTATTAGACGGGGATCCGGGTTTTTCTTTTAAGATCAATCAAATAACCTTTTAGGTATTTGAGGCGATGTTGAAGGTGGCGATAGGTGGGGTGGCCAGTTTGGATGTGCCGCTGCTTGTTGGAGTCGGGGACGATACGGCGAAGTATTGGTTACAGCCGGTGAGTCTGGCGCGGTTTCAGGGTTTCCGGGGGCATGAATTGCGGGAAATTCAGGCTCTTGTAGTGGTACATCAACAGACTTTTCTGGATGCCTGGCATGAATTCTTTGGCCGTTAAGTACGATGCTCACGCGC
>JAYRMT010000014.1:0-24363 GCA_041912575.1 Fluviicoccus sp.
TTATGGAAGTGGTGGGGTGTTTCCCCTTATGCTTGTAGTTAGGCTTCTCGCAAATGCCCAGTATTCATCGGCCTTGTGGGGCATTCGCCGGAACACATCGAGGCTTGCGGCCCGTGTGCTGGCACCTGTATCGCGCAGGTTGCAAGTCGGTTAGATTGAGTCCTTCGTCAGCGCATGGCTGGCGCCATACGCAAAGGGAGGCGGCATGGCACGAATGAATGTTGGGGCTGCCATCGCAGCTCATCGCGCACACCAGGCTGGCGCCTCGTGTGCGGGCTCGCTGGCCGCGCATCGGCTTACTTGCACCGGCCTAACTGTGCGGTCAAGGGGACGCCTCCACCAGTGCGCGCCTTGCGTTGGCCAAACGGGCGCCCCTTACCTTGGTAGTTATGCATCTGAGCACACAAAGGAGATCCACATGAAGACCTACGCAGAAAAGGGATTGTTTTTCATAGTTGGTTTGGCCATATCAGGAGTAAGCATAGCGGCATGCCCATATGACCAAAACTGCTTAAACAACCCGTACGGTGCTGGCAGTCGCTATGCTCCTAACGGAATAAATAATCCGTATAGCCAATATGGCAGCCCATACAGTGATAAATCCGCCAATAATCCATATGCAACTAATGCTCCAAAAATATACGACCAGAATGGAAATTACAGGGGAAAGCTAAGCAACAATCCCTATGATCCTGACTCCGTATCAAATCCATACGGTAGGTATGGTAACAAATACTCCCCCGACAGCATCAACAATCCATATGGCGCCGGAAACCCTTATTCCAACAACGAGCTATATGTTGTGCCACAAGAATAATGCATAACAATTCGCTCAAGTGGGACCCGGTGTCAGGCTTCGCCTGTCACCGTGCCCCTTAGCTCAAACGTTAGGCCGCACAAGCCGCCGCCGTCACTCAGCGAAACCACAAAATGCCGAGAACTGAATCCGTGCCATCCAAGTCCCTTGTTGTTAGGACGCTGCTGCTCGTCTTCGCCTGCCTCTTTCCTATGGCAGTTCCAGCAGTCGAAGACTCCTCCCGTGTCCGCACCGCCGTCGACGCCGCGATCCTGCCCTTAATGTCCCAGCATGACATCCCCGGCATGGCTGTCGGGCTGATCCTCGATGGCCAGCCCTATGTTGTTACGTATGGCGTCGCCTCGAAGGAAACCAACGTACCCGTAGCGGAGGCAACACTATTCGAGATCGGCTCCGTCAGCAAAGTCTTCACCGCAACGCTGGCCACCTACGCGCAAGCCACCGGCAAATTGTCCCTGGACGACCATCCGGGCAAGTACCTGCCGCATTTAAAAGGCGCGCCGATCGACCAAGCCACGTTGCTTCACCTGGGAACCTACACCGCCGGCGGACTGCCGTTGCAGTTCCCTGATGAGGTGACGGGAGAGGCGGCGGTGATGAACTACTTCCGCAACTGGACGCCGCTGGCTCCCCCGGGCACACGGCGCGAGTACTCCAACGCAAGCCCGGGCTTGCTCGGGGTTGTTGCGGCCAGCGCGCTGGATGACGATTTCGCGACGTTGATGCAAACGACGGTATTTCCCGCATTCGGCATGACGGACAGCTTCATTCACGTGCCGGACCGCAAGATGCCGGACTACGCGTGGGGCTATCGCAAGGACAGACGGGTCCGTGTGAACGAGGGGCCGCTTGACGAGCAGGCTTACGGCGTCAAGACGACGGTGTCGGACTTGCTCCGCTTCGTGCAGGCGAACATCGATCCGAACTCGCTCGAGCCGTCGATGCGCCACGCCGTCGAAGCCACGCAGGTCGGATACTTCCGCGCGGGGACTCTGGTGCAGGGCCTTGGGTGGGAAAAGTATCCGTACCCTGTCTCACGCGAATGGCTGCTCGGCGGCAACGCCAAGGAGATGCTTTTCGATCCACAGCCTGCCTATCGGCTGACGGACCAGACCGCAGGCGGACAGTATCTCTTTAACAAGACGGGATCGACCGGCGGCTTCGCCACTTACGTGGCATTCGTGCCCGCTAGGAAGATCGGGATCGTCATGCTGGCAAACCGGAGTTATCCAATTCCGGATCGCGTTGAGGCCGCCTGGATGATCTTGGAACAACTTGCATCGGGGACCGACTCAAATTGAGCCGGGCGGTAATGGCTTGTGGGTGGCATGGGTATAGCATTCTGTTTGCAAACCGGTGCGGCCTAACAATTCGTTCAAGCCGAACTTGCTTCGCTACACCAACAACATGGCAGGAAAAGCTTGCCATGTTGTTGGCTCCGCTACGCAAGTCGGCTTAACTCAGGCGTTAAGGGGCAATATCGTGGCAATGAACGAGAAAGATGTCAGCGAAATACAACGGTTGGTGCGTGAAGGTAAGCAAATTTCCAAAGTATGGGAGGATGATTTCCCCGAATACGAATATTGGGATGTTTACATGGCCGCTTATGATGGCGGAGAGCGTAGTGCGTTAGGTGTCAAACGGATGATAACCAATAGGCTGAACCGTCTTTCTGAGGCTAAACGCTCAGAACGAGAGGATATTATTGCTGAAATAGATGGCCTTGTATGGCATCTTTACGAGAGCTTAAAAGATAGCCAACAAAAACTAGAAAAGATCAGGAAAGTCATTAACAAGTAACATCAGTACTCATGCAGGGAATGAATCATGTCCAAATTAACAACGTGCAAAACTTGTGAAAAAGAAGTAGCTAAATCAGCTAAAAGCTGCCCTCACTGTGGGGCAAAATTAAAATCAGGCTGGTTTGCTAAAATCACTCTTGGCTTTTTAGTTTTTATTATTCTTGCTGTCTTCATTGGTGAGGGTGGTAGTGGGCGTATTGACGGCGAAAAGCCTGCCGAAGATGCGTATAAAGCAGCAACACAATTTGACTATAAAAAAGCTATGCTTAATCAGTATCAGAAAGGCGATTTAATGGCATTTACTGGTGAAGTAAATCAAATAATTGCAGATAAAAATGCCTTATTCGCTACAAAAAAGCTCAGTGCTTTTGGCGGTTATGCGGGTGAGTCTGTTTATTTGATGTTTGATGCTAAACCACAGCTTATAGATGATGAAAAGGCATGTATTAACGGTCGATATATTGGCACTAAAAAATACGAGACTGTTTTAGGTGCAGAAAATGAAGTGCCAGTGATCCAGGTAGATTACTATTACCAAGTAAAATCTGGAGAGGGCTACGAAATGATTGTGGGCAACTGCCCGTCATCGCCGGTACGCCCTTAACTTACACTTCAACAAGGACAATGCCCCAGCCGCTTATGGGGCAATTTTTGATAATGTTCGCAACCTTGCACATTTCTATTTTGTTGCGGGGCATTGCCTGTTAAGTTGGTAGTTAGATGCGCCATCCGTAATAAGGTTTTTTTGCTCCGGGTAGTCCTGCCAGTCCGGTGTTTGGGTACGTTGCCCTCGGGTGCCGCGTTATCTCAGTCCGCAGGAATCGGGCCGCGCAAAATGGGCCACGGCGCAAAGTGTGGGGTGGGGTTCGTTTGGTAGGTTGTGCGTGTCGGCCAGGCCGCTTCCGGGGTTGGCCGTGGCCATCGGGCCGGTGATGGTTTGGGGTTCAGTGCGACTCCGTGGCATGCGGGCATTGAATGGCTTTGTGCGTGTCCGCCGTGAGTTTGTTGTTCGGGGTTGGGTGTACAGGTGGAGCGCGGCATAGCGCTTCTAACAATTCGCTCAAACGGACGCCTTGTGCTGCGGTCATTCATTCGGGCAGCGGGGCGGGCGCCGTTTAGCTCGGCGTTGGGCCCTTGGCGAGTCCTCGCCCTGTTGAGGCTTAGGTGCTTCCCGATCTACGTCAGGCAGGGGAGTGGTATCCGAAAGCAGTGCCGCCCCCGCGCGGGTTCTATTCGGGGTGCGCGCGGAAACCCAGCCCGCGGGTCCAGGCCGAAGCCTTAACCGGGTATCAGCGCGCGGGCTTCCCGCGGCTAACGAGCTCCGTCAGATAGCGCGCGCACCGGGTGCCGCGGTAAGGTTCGGCCAAGCAGTCAGTTCAGGGTCGTGCCACCGCGCCAGCGCCCAACCATTCGCTGCAGGCGCGACGGCTCTGACAGGCCGGCGCTCCGAAACGGGCTTCGGCACGTCGCCGCGGCCTGAGCTCAAACGTTAGGCACTAGTAGTGGTACCGAAGTTGCGCAAGCAACACGGAGCCTTCCGCGATCTTGTACACAATACGATGCTCGTCATTGATGCGCCGGGACCAATATCCGGATAACGCGTTCTTCAGGGGCTCGGGCTTGCCAATCCCTTCAAACGGAGAACGGGTAATGTCCTTGATGAGGGTATTGATCCGCTCAAGCAACTTCTTATCGGTCTTCTGCCAGTACAGGTAGTCTTCCCATGCCTGCTCGGCAAAAATCAGTTTCATTCAACCAGTCTCCGCTCCTGGCCCCGGCCTTCCTCCAGTTCGGTCATGGCTTCGAGCAGGCGGCGGGCGTTCTTGGGGCTGCGGAGCAGATAGGCCGTCTCTTCCAGGGCCTTGAAGTCGTCGAGAGACATCATCACCACGGCCTGCTGGCCGTTGCGAGTAATAATGATCGCCTCGTGGTCGTCGCAAACCCGGTCCATGGTCTCAGCCAGGTGGGCGCGGGCGGTGGTGTAGGTAATGGCGTCCATGGAAGCCCCCGTAGTATATGTACAGATAAATGTACATATGCGGGTCGGGGTTGTCTATAGCACAGCCCCCTGTACCCGCGCCTGACTCAAACGATAGTGCGCATCTCACATCGCAACGAGTCGCGCTAGGCGCCTTCCATTTCTCGGTGCAGTTTCTGCCAAAGTACCAAGAACGTTTCCCGACCGGATTTCCGCTACACTACGCCCCCGACTTCCAACCCCCGTTTCCCCATGCAAAAGGCCGCCTTTTTCCACGCCCTCGACACCTGCCTGGTTGCCGACCGCCCGCGCCTGATCGGCCGCTGGCAACGCCTGCGCGGCAGCGCACCCGAGAAACGCGAGGAAGCACTGGCGCAATTGCAGGAACTGATCGCCCAATCCCAGGCCCGTGTCGCGCGCCGGACCGAAAACCTGCCGCCGGTCCCCCTGAACGAAGACCTCCCGGTCAGCGCCCGTGCCGACGACATCATCGCCGCCATCCGCGAACACCAGGTTGTCGTCGTCGCCGGGGAAACCGGCTCCGGCAAAACCACGCAACTCCCCAAACTGGCGCTGCTCGCCGGACGCGGCCGCACCGGCTACATCGGCCATACCCAGCCGCGCCGGCTGGCCGCGCGCAGCGTCGCCGCGCGCATCGCCGAGGAACTGGGCAGCCCGCTCGGCGAAACCGTCGGCTTCAAGGTGCGCTTCAGCGAAGCCATCAATCCGGACGGCTACATCAAGCTGATGACCGACGGCATCCTGCTTGCCGAGCTGGCCGGGGACCGTTACCTCAACGCCTACGACACCCTGATCATCGACGAGGCGCACGAGCGCAGCCTCAACATCGACTTCCTGCTCGGGTACCTGCGCCAGCTGCTCGACAAGCGGCCGGACCTCAAGGTCATCATCACCTCCGCCACGCTGGACGTGGAACGCTTCGGCCGTCACTTCAACAACGCGCCGATCATCAACGTGGAAGGCCGGACTTACCCGGTAGAGGTGCGTTACCGCCCGGTGTCCGAGGAGCCGGTCGCGTCCGACGAGGACGATAATTTCGAGGCGCTGGAAGACGCCTTGCCGCGCGCCGTGCTGGGCGCGGTGGAAGAGTGTCTGGAGCACGCCCGCGCGTCCGGGCGGCCGGGGCAGGGCGATATCCTGATCTTCGCCAGCACCGAACGGGAAATCCGCGAGCTGGCGGAAACCCTGCGCAAGTACGGCCCGCAACATACCGAGGTGCTGCCGCTCTACGCGCGCCTGTCCCTCGGCGAGCAGCAGAAAATCTTCCACCCGAGCGGCAAGGGCCGCCGCATTGTTATCGCCACCAATGTCGCGGAAACCTCCCTGACGGTGCCGAACATCCATTACGTCATCGACCCCGGTTTCGCGCGCATCAGCCGTTATTCCTACCGCTCGCGCGTTCAGCGCCTGCCCATCGAAGCGGTGTCGCAGGCGGCCGCCAACCAGCGCAAGGGCCGTTGCGGGCGGATCGCGCCCGGCGTGTGCATCCGTCTCTACAGCGAGGAGGATTTTCTCAGTCGCCCCGAGTTCACCGAACCGGAAATCCGCCGCACGCACCTGGCCTCGGTCATCCTGCAGATGCAATCGCTGGGACTCGGCGACATCAGCGCCTTTCCCTTCATCGAACCGCCGGACAGCCGCTTCATCAATGACGGCATCCGTGTGCTGGAGGAACTCGGCGCGCTGGACGACGAGCGCAAACTGACGAATCTCGGCAAGCAGCTCAGCCGGTTCCCGCTCGATCCCCGGCTGGCGCGCATGATCATCGCCGGGGCGCATAACGGTTGCCTGGACGAGGTGCTGATCATCGTTAGTGCCCTGAGCGTGCAGGACCCGCGCGAGCGGCCCCCGGAAAAGCAGACGCAGGCCGACCAGAAGCACGCGCTGTTCCGCGAGCCGGATTCCGATTTCCTGTTCTTCGTCAAACTGTGGCGCAGCGTGGAAGACGTGCGCGGCGACCTGAGCGAGAACCAGCGGCGACAATGGGCGAAGACGCATTTCCTGTCGTACCTGCGCCTGCGCGAGTGGCGGGAAACGCACCACCAGTTGCTGATCGTCTGCAAGGAGCTGAGCCTGGGCCGCAATACCGAACCGGCCAGTTATGAAGTCCTGCACCGCGCGCTGCTGACCGGCCTGCTGGCGCAGATTGCGCAGAAGACCGACGAGCGTGAATACCTTGCCGCGCGCAACCAGAAGGCGCGCATGTTCCCGGGTTCCATCCTGCACAAGAAATCGCCGCCCTGGGTGATGGCCGCCGAGGTCGTGGAAACCAGTCAGGTCTACCTCCGCACGGTCGCCAGAATCGAGCCGGAGTGGATCGAGCAGGAAGGCAAGCACCTGCTGAAACACCATGTCTTCGAGCCGCATTGGGAAAAGGGGCAGGGCCGGGTCATGGCCTTTGAGCAGCTGTCGCTGTTCGGGCTGATCGTCAATCCGCGCCGCAAGATCAGCTATGAAAAGGTGAATCCGGCGGAAGCCCGCGAGATCTTCATCCGCAGCGCGCTGGTCGAGGGCGACATCCACCTGAAGGCAGCGTTCCTGACGCATAACCGGCAGCTGGTGGAAGACATTACCCGCGTGGAGGACAAGCTGCGCCGCCGCGACCTGCTGGTCGATGACGAAGTGCTGTTCCAGTTCTATGACAGCCGGATTCCCGCAACCATCGCCAATACCAAGGCCTTTGACGGCTGGCGGCACGACGAGGAGCGCAAGAACCCGCGCGCGTTGTTCCTGACGCCGGAAGACCTGATCACCGGCGACAGCCTGCCGGACAGCGCGGATTATCCGGACCATCTGGATATCAGCGGCCTGCGCCTGCCGCTGAGCTACCACTTCGATCCCAGCGATGACCTGGACGGCGTGACGCTGACGGCGCCGCAGGGCGTGCTGCCGCAACTGTCGGCGGCAACCTTGTCCTGGTTGGTGCCGGGCTTGCTGGCCGACAAAGTGGAGGCGCTGCTGAAAGGGCTGCCGAAAGCGGTGCGGCGGCAGCTGGTGCCGGTGCCGGATACCGTGGCGTGGGTGATGGCCCATATCGGCGCGAAGGGACAGGCGCTTTCGCTGGAAACGACGCTCTCCCAGCTGCTCCGCCAGAAAGGCGTCCAGATTGCCCCGGCCGACTGGCAGGAAGCGCAGGCTGGGCTGCCGGACTACTGCCGCTTCAATCTCCGCGTGGTGGATGAAAAGGGAAAGATGATCGGTTCCGGGCGCGATCTGGAGGCGCTGCGCATCCGCTTCGCGCAACAGCAGGCGGTCGCGCAACCGTCTTCAGACGAACTTCTCACGGTGTTTCCGGAGCGGATCGCACCGGTCCAGGAAAGGAAACTGGCCGGATTGCCCGTGCGCGGCTTCGCGGCGCTGGCGCCCTCCGAAAAGGGCGTCACCCTGCAATACCTGAGCAGCGAAAACGAAGCGCGCGAGAAGCACGGCGAGGGCATGCTCTGGCTGGCGATGCACCAGTGCGCGACCGAAGCGAAGCAGATCAAACGCCATATCACCCCGGCCCTGACCCTCGATTTTGCCGCCTTCGGCAACAAGGCGCAGTTGGAGGAGCAGGTGGTGCACGCGGTGTTCCGGTCAGTCTGCGTGGGCGAACCGGTGTATGTTCGGTCGGATTTTGAGGCCTGGCTGGGCAAGCTCCGCCCGAAGCTGCTGACCGAATCCGCGCGGCTGGTGCAGCAGTTGTCCGAGGCCTACAAATTGTGGCGCGAGGTGCAGAAGGAGCTCCAGTCGCCCCGACCGGCGGTGTTCGCTCCCGCCGTGGAAGATATCCGCGCGCAACTCGACGCCTTGCAACCGGCGGCGTTTGCCGTGACCGTACCGCATGCGCGCTGGCAGGAATATCCGCGTTACCTCAAGGCGATCCAGTTGCGCCTGCAGCGCCTGCCCAACAACCTGACCCGCGATACGCAGGGTACGCTGGACATCCAGCGCCGCTGGAAAGCCTTGCAGCAGAAACGCACCGAGCGCATTGCGCGGGGGTTGCCGCTGGCGCCGGCGGATGATTACCGCTGGCTGCTGGAGGAGTACCGCATCTCCCTGTTCTCGCAGCCGATGAAGACTGCCGTGACGGTTTCAGCGCAACGCCTCGACAAGCTCTTCGCGGAGCTGTGAATTCCGGCCGGCCTTTTGTCTGACAAAGCACTTGCTTGGCTGACGGCTTTGAGGCAAATTGTTACACTTTTGCGCACGGCCGTACCCCGGTTGTGCGTCTTGCCCGCCCGCGACAGGGCTGTATTCGTCCCGTCGCCCCTATCGCCACCCGCGAGGAGTTGATGGATGAAGAAGGTCCTGATCAGTGGAACCGGTCTGTTCACCCCCAGTGAAAGCATCAGCAACGAAGAACTCGTCGAGTCGCTGAATCGCTATGTCGAGCTGTTCAACGCCCGCAACGCCGACGCCATCGAGCGCGGCGAAGTGCAGGCCCAGAAGGGTTCGACCCCGGATTTCATCGAGAAGGCTTCCGGCATCAAGTCCCGTTTCGTAATCAACAAGTCCGGCGTGCTCGATCCCGAGCGCATGTATCCGGTCATTCCCGAACGCGGCGATGACGAACCGTCCCTGCAATGCGAGATGGCCGTCAAGGCCATTGCCGGGGCGCTGGAGCAGTCCGGCAAGACGGCGGCCGACATCGACATGGTGATCGTGGCCTGTTCGAACATGCAGCGCGCTTATCCCGCGATGTCGATCGAGATCCAGAACGCCATCGGCGCCAAGGGCTTCGCTTTTGACATGAACGTGGCCTGTTCTTCGGCCACGTTTGGCCTGCAAACCGCCGCCGACGCCATCCGCAGCGGCTCGGCGAAGTGCGTGCTGATGGTCAATCCGGAAATCTGTTCCGGTCACCTCGAATGGCGCGACCGCGACTGCCACTTCATTTTCGGCGACGTCTGCACGGCGGTGATTCTCGAAACCGAGGACACCTGCACCAATCCGGAAGCCTGGGAAATTCTCGGCACCAAGCTGCAAACCCAGTTCAGCAACAACATCCGCAACAACTTCGGTTTCCTGAACCGTTGCGATGAAAGCGGTGTCGGCCAGCGCGACAAGCTGTTCCGCCAGGAAGGCCGCAAGGTATTCAAGGAAGTGTGCCCGATGGTGGCGGAACAGATCACCGCGCATCTGGGCGAATTGAATCTGCAGGCCGGCGACCTCAGGCGCATGTGGCTGCACCAGGCCAACAGCAACATGAACGCGCTGATCGCGCGCAAGGTGCTGGACCGCGATCCCACGATCGAGGAAGCGCCGGTGATTCTCGACCGCTATGCCAACACCAGCTCCGCCGGTTCGATCATTGCCTTCCACCTGCATCGCGACCAACTCGCGCAAGGGGATGTCGGCGTGATCTGCTCCTTCGGCGCAGGGTATTCGATCGGCAGCGTGATCATCCGCAAGCGGGGCTGACCATGCCGGGGTTGCCGGGTCCGGGCCGCATTGGGCTCAGGGCGCATCCTCGCCGGGCAATCCGGACGACCCCGGACGCGCATCGCGGAATTCCGGCCGGTCCAGCCACTCCTTCGGCAAGCCGGTATCCTCATCTTTTTCCACTTCCACACCCTTGCCGATGACCTGGCGGCCTTCGAACGCCAGCGTGCGCAGGCTCAGTTCAAGGTTGTCATTGCCCCGCACGACCCGGACCTTGGCCGGGAAATTGAGATGGTCCGGGGCCAACCAGACATCGGTGGTGAAGGCGGTGCCGTCAATGCTCCGTCCGCGCACATGCAGGGTGCGCAAGACGCCGCCGGGGAGCTTCAGGGTTTCTTCGCCCAGCAGCAGCAATTGCACGGTGAACACGCCGGTGCCCGTGGTGAACTGGATGATTTTGGGTTCGCCCGTGTAGGTCAGCGCCAGCTGGTAGGCGATGCTGAAGGAATCCTGGATGCCGTCGCGGATGTTCATGGTGTGCGGGTTGTCCGGCCGACCATAGGTCACGATGCCGCTGCCATAGTCGAAGCTGGCGAAACGCTGGACCTTGTTGTTCACATAGACCCGGTACACATCGGGCCGGAGACCGTCCGGCGTGATGACACCTTCACTGGTGCTGCGGATGCGTATCCCCAGCTTCGAGGCGGTGTTTTCAATGACATAGTTGTTGCCTTCCATGCGCCAGACCTGTGCCAGGTCAACGCTGACGCCCATGATCGCGGTCTTGTAGTGCGCCTGCAATTCGACGGGGAAGGCGGGCGGCGCATCGCCGGGGGACGGGGTGGCGGGCGCGGCGGCCGCGGGTTCCGCGGCGGGGGTTGCCGTAACGGCCGGCGCCGGGGTCGCCAGGGCGTCAACCGCCGAGGGACTGCTGGTCAGCGGCGGTTCCTGCACAGGGTCAGGCGAGGATGACAGCGCAGGGTCGGCAGGTGGCGGCGTTGCGGAAGCCGTCTTGGGCGGCATCGGCCTGGCCGGGGGTTTGGGTTGCGGTACGGGCGGCTTGGGGGCGGGCGGGGGCGCATCGTGCAACAAGGTCACGGTGGGTACGCCCGACATGGCCTTGGGGCGGGGCGGCGCCTTGAGCGTCAATCGGACCTTCGGGACGGTCTTGGCGGCTTTCCGCGCCAGTACCTGGTCCGGGTCCTCGTTTTTCAGGATGTCCGGCAGGTCGAATTCGCCGTCCCACACCATCAGCAGGTGCAGCAGCAACGACAGCAGCACCGCCAGCGCCAGCGGATGTCGTTTCAGGACGGCGATCATGCGCGCGGGACGCTCAGCGGGCGGCGGTCAGGCGCGCGAAGGCCCGTTCGGCGGCGTCCAGCGTCGCCTGGATGTCGGCGTCGCTGTGCGCGCTGGAGATGAAGCCTGCCTCGAACGCCGACGGCGCGAGATACACCCCTTCGTCCAGCATGGCGTGGAAGAACTGGCGGAACCGGTCGATATTGCAGGCCATGACGTCGGCGTAACTGGCGACCACCTTCTCCGGCGTCGGCGTGAAGAAGATGCCGAACATGCCGCCGACCTGGGCGGTGTTGAACGGAATTCCGGCGGCGTTGGCGCGTTGCTGCAGGCCCGCCAGCAGGCCAGCCAGTTTCGCGGTCAGGTTGTCGTAGAACCCGGGCGCGCTGATGAGTTCCAGCATTGCCAGACCGGCGCGCATGGCCAGCGGATTGCCGGAGAGCGTGCCCGCCTGATAGACCGGACCGAGCGGCGCGATGCATTCCATGATGTCGCGCCGACCGCCGAACGCGCCCACCGGCAGGCCCGCGCCGATCACTTTGCCCAGTGTGGTCAGGTCCGGCGTGATGCCGTAATAGGCCTGGGCGCCGCCCAGCGCCACGCGGAAACCCGTCATCACTTCATCAAAAATCAGCACCGCGCCATGGCGCGTGCACAGTTCGCGCAGGGTATCCAGGAACTCGCGTGTCGGGGCGATCAGGTTCATGTTGCCCGCCACCGGTTCGATGATCACGCAGGCGATCTCGTCGCCGCATTGGGCGAACAGGCGCGCCAGCGCGTCGGTATCGTTATACGGCAGGGTCAGCGTGTGCTGCGCCAGATCGGCGGGAACGCCCGGCGAGGTCGGGACGCCCAGCGTCAGCATGCCTGAGCCGGCTTTGACCAGCAGCGAGTCGGCATGACCGTGGTAGCAACCCTCGAATTTGAGCAGTTTGTCGCGGCGGGTGAAGCCGCGCGCCAGCCGGATCGCGCTCATCGTCGCCTCCGTGCCGGAGCTGACCATGCGAACCATGTCCATGGAGGGGATCAGTTCGCAGACGCGGTCAGCCATGCGGATTTCCGCTTCGGTAGGTGCCCCGAAGCTCAGGCCGTCTTCGGCGGCTTCCTGCACGGCCTTGACGATGGCGGGGTGCGCGTGACCGAGGATCATCGGACCCCAGGAGCCCACATAGTCGATGTAGGGCTTGTCGTTGGCGTCCCAGAGGATCGAGCCCTTGCCCTTCTTGAAGAACACCGGCGTTCCGCCGACGCCCTTGAAGGCGCGCACCGGCGAGTTGACGCCGCCCGGAATATGGCGGCAGGCGGCGTTGAAGAGTTCCTGGTTACGGTTCATGGTCGGGCTCTCGTGTATAGGTCGGGCTTCAGCCCGACGCAGCCTTTGAAAAGAAGTCACCGCCTTGGCGGGCGGGGTTGTCGGGCTGAAGCCCGACCTACAAGGGTGCCGGGGTGAACAGGCGTCGATAAGCGGCGGCGCGAGCTTCGATGTCGGCATCGGGGTGCGCGAACAGGTCCGAAATCACCGCCAGGCAGTCTGCCCCGGCGGCAATCAGTCCGGGCGCATTATCCAGCGTTATCCCGCCGATCGCCACCACCGGAAGGCCGAAGCGTTGTCGGGCCTCGCGCAGAATGGCCGGATCGGCCGGATGCGCGCCTGGCTTGGTCGGCGAGGGAAACATCGCGCCGAAGGCGAGGTAATCCGCGCCGTCCAGGAACGCTTCCGCCGCGAAATCCAGGGAGGCATGACAGGTCGCGCCGAGGATCGCTGTCGGACCCAGATGCCGGCGGGCGTCAGCCAGCGACCCGTCGCCGCGCCCCAGATGCACGCCGTCCGCACCGGCGGCGAAACACAGTTCAACGTCATCGTTGATCAACAGCGGACAACCATAGCGTCGGCAAAGGGCGGCGAGGGCGCGCGCCTCGGTCAGTCGCTTGTCCGCGTCGGCGGATTTGTCCCGGTATTGCACGCAGATCGCTCCGCTGCGCAAGGCGGCCTCTACGGCCGGGAGCAGGCGATCTCCCAGGGCGGAATCCGTAATCGCGTAAAGCCCCCGGTTCAGCATGGAAAATCCGGGGTGATGCGACGCGGAATACCCTGACCGCCAGAATGGGGAAAATCCGCGTCGCGCAATGCGCCGTGCAGCCAGGCTTCTGCACGGGTGACAGCGATCGGCAGGTCCAGGCCCAGCGCCAGACAGGCGGCGAGGGCGGAGGCCAGCGTGCAGCCGGAGCCGTGGTATTCGCCCGGCAGGCGCGGCCATTGGCTGGTTTGGCGTAGGTCGCCGTCAACGGTCAGCCGGTTGACGATCAAGTCCCCTGCTTCATGACCGCCTTTCATCAGCACCGCGCGCGCACCAAGACCGTGCAAGGCGTTCAAGGCGTCATCCAGATCTTCCTGCCCGCTCAACCAGCGCGCCTCGGGCGTGTTGGGCGTGATGACCGTGGCGAAAGGAAACAGCGCGGCGAGCGCCCGGGTCATTTCCGGCCGGGCCAGCGATCCGCCGCTGTTGGCCGCCAGCACCGGGTCCAGCACCAGCGGAAGGCCGGGGTGCGCTTCGCAGACCGACTTCACCATGGCGACCACTTCCGGCGAAGCCAGCATGCCGCATTTGATCGCGCGCACCGGCAGGTCGGCCAGCACCACTTCCGCCTGCTGCTTGAGGAAATCGGGATCGACCGGATGAAATCCGTAGACCCGCTGGGAATCCTGGACGGTCAGCGCGGTGCAGACCACGGCGGCATGCGCGCCCTGGGCGGCGATGGCTTCGATATCCGCCTGCAAGCCCGCGCCGCCCGAGGGATCCAGACCGCTGAAACAGAGAACGACGGGACGCATCGGCTAAAGTCTCCGGCTCAGAACGGCTTGACCGTCGCCAGGATGACGATGGCGATCAGGAACAGCACCGGCACTTCATTGAAAAAACGGTAGAAGCGATGGGTATGGCGGTTGCTGTCACGGAAGAACTGCTTGATGTACCAGCCGCACATCAGGTGGTAGATGACCAGCAGCAGCACCAGCGCCAGCTTGGCGTGGATCCAGCCCTGTTTCAGGTATTCCGGCTGCATCACCAGCATCGCGCCGCCCAGGCCCAGGGTCAGCACCAGCGACGGCCACATGATGCCGCGATACAGCTTGCGCTCCATGATCTTGAAGCGGGCGATGCTGATGCCGTCCGCGGACTGTGCATGGTAGACGAACAGGCGCGGCAGGTAGAAAAGGCCGGCGAACCAGCAGATTACCGCAACGATATGGAAGGCTTTCAGCCAGAGCATGGGTCGGATTCCTGTCTTTTGGCGCTAGTGTAACAAAACCTCGCCTTTCGCATCCCGCCAACATGCCGGATAATTCCGGGATTGTCTGCGGAGAGACTGTCACATGATCAAAGTCGGTATTGTCGGTGGTACAGGTTACACCGGTGTGGAACTGCTGCGCCTGCTGGCGCAACATCCGGGCGTGGAGTTGCGCGCCATCACCTCGCGCTCGGAGTCCGGGATGCCGGTCGCCAAGCTGTTCCCCAACCTGCGCGGCCGCGTGAACCTCGCCTTCAGCGAGCCGACCCCGGATACCCTGGGCGCCTGCGATGTGGTCTTTTTCGCGACGCCGCACGGCGTGGCCATGAAGCAGACGCCGGAACTGCTGGAACGCGGCGTGAAGGTGATCGACCTGGGCGCGGATTTCCGCCTCAAGGATCTGCCGACCTTTGAAAAATGGTACGGCCTGCCGCATACCTGCCCGGACATTCTCGCCGAGTCGGTCTACGGCTTGCCGGAGGTCAATCGCGAGGCGATCCGCAAGGCGCGCGTCATCGGCAATCCGGGCTGCTATCCGACCGCCGTGCAGCTGGGCTTCCTGCCGTTGCTCAAGGCCGGGCTGGTGGATGCGGGCAGCCTGGTCGCGGATGCCAAGTCCGGCGTGTCCGGCGCGGGCCGCAAGGCGGAAGTGCATACCCTGTTTTCGGAAGCCGCCGAATCCTTCCGCGCCTATGGCGTGAGCGGTCATCGCCATCTGCCGGAAATCTCCCAGGGCCTCGCGGGCATGACCGCCGCCAAGGTGGGCCTGACCTTCGTGCCGCACCTGCTGCCGATGATTCGCGGCATCCACGCCACGCTGTACGCGCGGCTGACCGCCGAGCCGGGCGACTTGCAGGCCTTGTTCGAGGAAACCTACGCCAACGAACCCTTTGTCGATGTCATGCCCGCCGGTTCATTGCCGGAAACCCGTTCCGTCAAGGGCGCGAACACCTGCCGCATTGCGGTGTACCGTCCGCAGGGCGGCGACACGGTGGTGGTGCTGTCGGTCATCGACAATCTGGTCAAGGGCGCGGCCGGTCAGGCCGTGCAGAACATGAACATCCTGTTCGGTTTGCCGGAAGACACCGGCCTGACGCACATCGCGTTGCTGCCCTGACCGGACCGGACGCCGATCATGATGTGGCGTCGATTGCGTCGTCCCCGGCTCCGCGCCTACCTCGATGCCCCGGTTGCCGCGCATCGGCTGGCGTGGGCGCTGGCGGCGCTGCTGGCCTTGGGACTGACCGGAGCGACGGCGTTCTATCTGGGCTACGACCACGCCCTGAAGCGCATCGGCGCAAGCGCGGAAGAGGTGGAGCGGCTGCGGGCGGGCAGCCGCGCGGGAGCGCAAGGGGCGGTCCGTTTGCAGGAGCAGCTGGCGCTCCTCAGGCAGCAGCGCGACATGGCAGTGGAAACGGCGCGCAAGCTCCAGGAGGACAGCAAGGGACAGATGAACGACCTTGCGGCCATGCGCGACCAGCTGGCGGTCTACCAGCGTTTGCTGGGCGAAAAGGGCATCAGCAACGGACTGTCACTGGAAAGTTTCCGGGTTACGCGAGCCGGCAACGGCGCCTATCAGTACCGCGTTTTACTGACGCAGGCCGCCGCCAGTCCGGCGGAAGTGGCGGGCACGGTGACCATCCGCATCCTGGGCGCGGGCGGACAGCCCGCAGTCACGGCACCTTTCCGTTTCCGCTATTTCCAGGCGGTGACCGGCGAACTGGTCCTGCCCAAGGGTGTGCAGCCGGAAAGCGCGGATGTGATCGTGTCTTCGGACGGCCGCAAAGGACCGAAAGTGGAGAAGCGCTTCAAATGGGAAGTGGGAGGTTAAGCGCCCGCGAGGTTAACTGTCCGCGGACTTGACAGGATGGGGCGCCGGACGGGAACCGACACCTTCCATCGCCAGCGGCAGCAGACGGCCCAACCGTTCCGCCCACGCCCGCTGACCGCCCGCCGTCGAGATCAGGTCCTGGCGGATTTCCACCATCACATGTACCAGACCGTTGCGTTCGCCATGCACGGGAATGGTGTAGTCGCTGGCGTCGCTCACGGCATAAGGTTCATTTTCGCCAATCATCAGGCCGCGCTCGGCCCGCAACAGGTCCAGCAGCGGCAACGCGAGGCGGGTGTCGCGATGGAAAAGCACGCCCGCATGCCAAGGCCGGTGCTTGCCCCGGAAGACCGGCGTGAAGCTGTGCAGCGAGACCAGGATGGTGGGCCTGCCGGCGCGCTGGCGCGCAACCAGCTCTTGCCGGATGCGTTCGTGGTAGGGCTTGAAGATGGCTTGCGCGCGGCAGGTCGCCTCGGCAGGCTGTACCTGCTGGTTGCCCGGTATCGCCGTGTCTTCGCTGACGGCGACGATGGAGTCGCGCGCGGTCAGCGGACGATTGCAATCGATCACCAGGCGGGAATAGTTCTGGCGGATCAGGCAGGCGTCCAGTTTCATGGCCAGCTGGCTGCCCAGCCCGGCGATGCCGATGTCCCAGGCGATATGCCGGTTGAGGTCGCAAGGCTCCAGCCCCAGCGTGCCCAGCGCGCGCGGAATATAGCGCCCGGCATGATCGGCCAGCAGCAGGAAGGGGGAAACCCCGTTCGGCCGCTCGACGGTCAGCACCGGAACATCGGCGGGGCCCAGCAGCGGGGCGTTATCGGTCATTGCACGGACTCAAAAGCGCATCAAACCCACAGCATAACGCATCCGGGCGGGGCTTGTCGTACGTTTGTCATGTAAGCCCGCTCAAGCGGAACGGGAATCCAGCCGGAAGAAGCGGCGGATGCTGTCCAGTATGCGCGCCTGGTGCTGGTCGTGGTTGAGACTGCTGTCCTGCTGCACCTGGATGAGTTGCCGGCTGCGTTCCGAGAGGATGCGCGCGAACTCTTCCGCCATTTCCGGCCGGGCATGGATGATGTATTCGAAACTGGTCTTGTCGATCCGGTAGCACTCCACCTCGCTGTGGGCAATGACGGTGGCGCGGCGCGGCTCCCCGGTCATCAGCCCCATTTCGCCGAAGACGCGACCGGCGGGCAGGGTGGTCAGCAGCTTGCGTTCATGGGCATTCACTTCGTACCAGATATCCACTTCGCCGCTGACGATGACGTACAGCCAGTGCGCTACCGCGCCCTGCCGGGTAATGATGTCGCCGCGCGAGAACGGGGTGAAAGTCAGTGTGCCGGCCAGATGGTGCAACTCCTCATCGGAGAGCACCGAGAACAGTTCGATCTTGCGCAGGGTGGCGCAGCGATCCGCCAGTTCCTGCTCGCGGCGCTGCAGCGCCCGTTCGGCGGAGTCGGTCGTGGCATGGATATGCATGGCCGGCGAGGCGATCTTGACATGCTGCCGACGCAACGCGGCATGAATATGAACGCGCACCAGCGAATCCGTCGGATCGTCCACTTGCGGATTGGTCAGCCAGTAGCGTAGCGCGTAGACGGAGGTTCCGTCCTTGAAATCCATCAGCACGCATTGCGGCTTCGGCTCGCGCGCGACCAGCGGCAGTTCCGCGTCGTCCAGCGCCTTGTCGACGGCGTCGATGACCTGTTGCGGCGGAATCTGGTTGTCGGTGGCGAAGTACACCCAGCGCCGCCACTGCGGCACGTCGTCGCTGCCAATCACCAGCACCTTCGATTTCATCAGCAGGCTGTTCGGGAAGACCACGATCTCGCCGTTACGGGTCCGCACGGCGGTGTGCCGCCAGTGCACCTCAATGACCTGGCCGCTGATGTCGTCCACCTTGATCCAGTCGCCGATGTTGATCGAATTGTCCAGTTGCAGCGCGAGGCCGCCGAGGATATTGCCGAGGGTTTCCTGCATGGAAATCGCGATGATCCCGGTGATCACCGCCGAGGTGGTGACCAGCCCGGAAAGGTTCACGCCCGCGTGGCTCATGCGCACCATGCCCCAGGCGATGTAGCCGACCACCAGCAGGATGTCCTCAAGGATGCGCGGCGGCGTGATCCGTATCACCGGCAGCAACACCCGGAACAGCGCCAGCCCGGTGACACGGATGGTGACGATGCCGACCAGGATCGTGGTGGCTTCGTCCAGTACGTGCGCGGGGGTGTCCAGCGCCAGCAGTTTCGATACGCCGCCAGCCAGGCCCAGCACGGTGCACAGCGTCAGGAAAATGATCGTGTTGCGCAGCAGGGACACGCCCTCGGGGCGGAACTTCACCAGCAGCAACAGCATAAGGGTGATCAGGACCAGCGCATTGGCGAAATCGGGATGCCAGGCAGACAGCAGGGAAGACGCAAGATCAGTAGGCATGGCGACATGACGGACGGAGGAAGTGATCAGTCCATTAAACCACTCGGACCGCATGGGTTCAAAGAAAATGCGCCATGGTTCCCGAACGGGCGCGGGGGAGTTGGGCTATAGTTAGCCCGACCCAAGAAAGCACGACCGTACAACAAGGAGCCCGGTCATGATCACCACCACCGAAGCCTGGTTGCAGCAGACCCGCCAGAAGTGCCTCGATGTCTGCGCCGCCCAAGGGAATCCCGCCTTTACCGATTTCGCCGGTCATGCGCTCAAGGCCTTGCTGGTCGATGAGTTGCGGCGGTACACCCCGCATTCGCTGGGCGCGTGTCTGGGCGATTTCTGGCGCTTCATCGAGGACAGCCGCCAGGATGTGGCGGTGCGGGTCTTCAATCCGGACCTGGCGAAGGTCGGCTGGCGTCCCGAAGGCACGGTGATCGAGATCTACGCGGGGGAATTGCCGTTCCTGCTGAATACCCTGCGCATTGCCCTGCATCGCGGCGATTACGGGATGCAAGTGCTGCTGGACCTCAACCTGCCGTTGCGGCGCGACAATTTCTTCCGTGTCCGCGCGGTACCCGATGCCGCCGACGCCACGGCGCCGGAATACCGCACGCTGATCCATATCGAGCTGGCCGGACTGTATGAGGGCGAAGCGCTGGCGACGCTGGAAGCCGATATCCGGCGGGCAATCACGCTCCTGCAACGTGTGGTGGGCGGATTCCCGCGCATGCAGACCCTGTGCCGCGACGCGGCGCAGCAACTGATCGACAACTTGCCGCGCGGCGGCGATGAAGGCGTGGGTCGCATGGAGGCGCACGCTTTCCTGCAATGGTTGCTGCGCGGACACTTCACGTTCATTGCCGCCCGGCGGCGGCACGCGAACGGCGAGACCGAACATTGCGGCCTCGGGCTGGATCAGGACATTGCCGGCGCGCTGGACTGGCTGGACGAGATCGACCCCGCCGATCCGCGCTGCATCCTGTTCGGCAAGTCGATGTCGCGGTCGCCGATCCATCATGACCGCCATGCCGATGTGGTGATCATCCGTACGCCCGATGGCGGCGAATTCCGCTTCCTCGGCCTCTACACCAGTCGCGTGCAGCAGCACGATCCGACTACGTTGCCGGTGCTGCGGCACAAGCTTACCGGGCTGGACATCACCGCCGGACTGCGCAAGCTCAGCCATGAAGGCCGCAACTTCGACCGCCTGCTGCGCACCCACCCCCGCGACGAGTTGCTGCTGTCCAGCGAGCAGGACCTGATCAACGCCTTCCTGCCGATGGTCAAGCAGAAGTACGGCAACGACCTGCGCTTCATCTGGCGCATGGACCCGTGGCGGCGCTTCATTTCGGTATTCATCTACCTGCCCAAGCCGCTCTACAACGAAAGCTTTGTCAGCCGCACCGCCGAGTTCCTGCAGGCGCGCTTCAACGCCAGCGACATCGAGGTCAATCCTTTCGTTTCCGAGCATCGCTGGATCCGTCTGCACATCCTGCTGGTCTTCGACAATCACCGGCCGCCCGTGATCAATACCGAGGAAACCGAGGCCGTCCTGAAGCGGCTGGCGCGCACCTGGGACGACGAGCTGTTGTCGGTGCTGATGGGAAAGTACGCGCCGGTGCTGGCCAACCAGTTGTTCCGCCGGTATCAGGGCGTATTCCCGACGGCGTACAAGGACGCCTACCGGCCCCAGGACGCCGCCGGGGATATCGGCTGGCTGGAAACGTTGCGTCCGGACGCCACGCTGGCGGTCGAGGTGTTGCCCGCCGAAGGCCGGTCGGCGCGCTTCAAGCTGCTGCAGTGGCGGCAGCAACTGTCGCTGTCGCGCGTGATGCCGATCCTGGAAAGCTTCGGCATGCGCGTGATGCAGGAGCAGGCCTTTCCCTTGCTCTACCAGGACAGCTGCCTGTGGCTGCACGAGTTCCGCACCGACTTGCCGGACAACTTGCCGCGCGAGGCGACCGCGCAATCGCTGGCCTGCGTGCGCGAGGCCATGCAGGTGCTGTGGCGCGGCGAGGTGGAAGCGGATGTCTTCAACCGGCTGGTGACCCTGCTGCCGTGCCGCTGGCGCGAGGCGCACCTGTTCCGCACGATATCAGCCTGGTTGCGGCAGGCCGGTTTTCCGCTGTCGCCGACGGCGCAGGCGGACGCCCTGACACGCTATCCGGCCATCGGCCGCGCGTTGTGGGAGCTGTTCCAGATCCGTTTCGATCCGGGCTTCGCGGGCGATCGCAAGACGCGCGCCGCGCTGGCCGCCGGGCAGGTCGTGTCCATGCTGGAGACCGTGGAGTCGCTGGCGGACGACCGCATCCTGCGGCAGTACCTGGCCGTCATCCAGGCCATGACCCGCACCAGCTATTTCCGTACGGATGCGGCGATCAGGCACCGCTTGTCCTTCAAGATCGATCCGCGCGGCGTCCCCGATGTGCCGTTGCCGTGCCCTTGGCGCGAGATTTTCGTGCATGCCCCGGAGGTGCAGGGCGTTCACCTCCGTTTCGGGCCGGTGGCGCGCGGCGGCTTGCGTTGGTCCGAGCGGCCGGAGGATTTCCGCACCGAGATCCTGGGCTTGGTGAAGGCGCAGCAGGTCAAGAACGCGGTGATCGTACCGGTCGGTTCGAAGGGCGGCTTTGTCGTGCGTGACGGTGCACCGGGCGATGATGCGGCCGAACGCGGCAGGAACGCCTATCAGGTGTTCCTTCGCGGCTTGCTGGATCTGACCGACAACCGGGTGGGCGACCGGATCGAGTCGCCGGCACAGGTCGTGGTCCACGATGAGCCCGATCCCTATCTGGTCGTTGCGGCGGACAAGGGTACGGCGGGATTTTCCGATATCGCCAACGGCATCGCCGAATCGTACGGCTTCTGGCTGGGTGACGCCTTTGCCAGCGGCGGCAGTCGCGGCTACAGCCACAAGGCGATGGGAATCACCGCGCGCGGGGCTTTCGTGTCCCTGGAACGTCTGGCCCGCGAATGCGGCTTTGATCCGCACGCCAACCATTTCACCATGGTCGGCATCGGCAGCATGTCGGGCGATGTCTTCGGCAACGGTCTGTTGCTCAGTCGCCATATCCGGCTGGTGGCGGCGTTCAACCACAGCCATGTCTTCATCGATCCGCAGCCGGACCCGGAAGCGTCCTTCCGCGAGCGCCAGCGCCTGTTCAACCTGCCTCACGGCGGATGGCAGGACTACAACCCGGCGCTGATCTCGGCGGGCGGCGGCGTTTTCCCGCGCAGCGACAAGCGCATCCTCCTCTCGCCGGAAATGAAGGCATTGTTTGGTACGCAAGCGGACAGTCTCGGCCCCGACGAACTGGTGCGGGCCATCCTGACCTTACCGGTCGATGTGTTGTGGAACGGCGGTATCGGCACTTACGTCAAGGCCTCGGATGAAGTGCATGCGCAGATCGGCGATCGCGCCAACGACGCCGTGCGCGTGAACGGGCGCGACCTGCGAGCGCGCATGGTGGTGGAGGGCGGCAATCTCGGTCTCAGCCAGCGCGGCCGCATCGAATACCTCTTGCAAGGCGGACGTTGCCATACCGACGCCATCGACAATTCCGCCGGCGTGGATTGCTCCGACCATGAAGTCAACCTGAAGATCTTCCTGCATCGCGAAGTCCGGGCCGGACGCATGACGGCCGAGGCGGCGCAGGCTTTGCTGGCCGGTATGCAGGATGACGTGGCGGCCTTGGTGCTGGCGGACAACGCCGCGCAAGTCCGCTTCCTGGCGGTCGCCAATCACGAAGCCATGCGGCGTCACCGCGAGTTCGGGCAACTGG
This sequence comes from Fluviicoccus sp., assembly GCA_041912575.1. Classification (GTDB taxonomy): domain Bacteria; phylum Pseudomonadota; class Gammaproteobacteria; order Pseudomonadales; family Moraxellaceae; genus Fluviicoccus. Next base: position 22,607 of record JAYRMT010000014.1, read on the forward strand.
CCGCTTTTCTGGAGGCGCGCGCCGGATTGAACCGGCAGGTCGAGGTCTTGCCGGATGACCGGAGCTGGGAAGCGCGCGGTCGCAACCGTCAGCCGCTGACCCGCGCCGAACTGGCGGTGCTGCTGGCCTACAGCAAGAACTGGCTCAAATCCGCGCTGGCAACGCCCTCGCTGGCGGATGACCCGCGCCTGCTGGCGCAGGGCCGACGCGCTTTCCCGCCGGGTTTCCGCGAGCGTTTCGGCGATGCGCTGGACCATCATCCGCTGGCGATTCCGCTGGCGGCGACCCGGCTCGCCAACGACCTGACTGAAATGCTCGGCATGGGCGCCTTGCCGCGCCTCTTCAAAGCGCACCCGGACCTGCAACCGGTCCGGCTTGCCGCGGCCTTCCAGGCGGTCAGCGAGCTGTTGGGGCTGGAAGCGCTCTGGCAGCAGATCGACATCGCCGCGCCGCTCCTGCCGGCCGGTCTGGTGCTGGCGCGGCAGGCCGCCCTGCAAAAAGCGGCCCGTCGCGCGACCGACTGGTTGCTGGTCCAGCCGGCCCGTCCGGTGGCGGAGCTGGTCGAACATCTGGACGGTTGGGTGCAGGTGACGGCCGTCGCCCCCGAGACCTTCAACCGTGCCCGCCGCGAGGACTGGCTGGCCGCACGCGACGCCATGACCCGTCAAGGCGTCGGGGAAACGCTGGCAGGCCATCTGGCGCTGCTCGATCAGGCCTTGCCCTTGCTGGATATCACGCGTCTGGCGCGCGAACGCGGCCGTCCGGTCGCCGAGGTGGCGGCATTGTATTTCCGGCTGGAAGAGGAGTTCGGCCTCTTCGGCATCCATCGCGGCTTGCAGGAACTCGGGGTCGCCAGCGCCTGGGAGGCCGAAGCCCGCGAGCTGATGCGTACCGGCCTGCTGCGCGACATGGCGCGCCTGACCGACCTGATGCTGGGTCATTGCCAGACCGATGAGCGCGCGCCGGTGCGCTGGCTGGATGACTGGCTGGAGGAGTATGCCGCGCTCATGGCGGACTGGCGCGCCGCCCGCCGGAGCGTGCAGGACGAGGATCTCAAGACCTACGCGCCCTACGTGGTGTTGCGGGCGCGTCTGGACCAGGTGCTGTCGGTTTTGTTGGACTGATCAGGCCTTGCGCACGAATTCGGATTTGAGGGACATCGCGCCGATGCCCTCGATCCGGCAGTCGATATCGTGATCGCCTTCGACCAGGCGGATGTTCTTGACCTTCGTGCCGACCTTCACCACCAGCGAGGAGCCCTTGACCTTGAGATCCTTGATGACGGTAACGCTGTCGCCGTCCGCGAGCACGTTACCGTTGGCGTCGCGCACCACGCGGGCAGTCTCGGCCGGGGTTTCCGTCGCAGCGGACGCGGACCATTCATGGGCGCATTCGGGGCAGATGTACTGGCCGCCGTCTTCGTAGGTGTAGCTCGAACCGCATTGGGGGCAGGCGGGAAGATCGCTCATGGACGGACTCCGACAGGCATGAAAAAGGCCCGGCAGGGTACACCCTGCCGGGCCTTTTGGCAAAGACCCTGCCGTTTGTCAGCCTTTGACCATAAAGCCCATGCCCGCGTTTTGCAGGCGCGTCAGCAGGGCGTCGCCCATGGCCTCCGCCGGGGTTACCACGCCGTGATTGGCGGGCAGCCGGTCACGGTCCAGCGCCAGGCACAGCGCGCTTTCCGCCAGCATTTTCGCCGTATCGTCATAGCCGGGATCGCGGCCGCTGACCTGGGTTCGCAGCACCTGGAGCGG
>JAYRMT010000015.1:0-24054 GCA_041912575.1 Fluviicoccus sp.
GAAAATCCGGACATCAGTGGTATTCTCCCGCACAAATATTGTCCACCGGGACGCCGGACCGCATGATCCGAGCCCTCCGCCCGCTTGCCCGCCGACTGCTGCCTGCCGTCGTCGCGCTGGCGTGCGCACCGCTCTGGGCGGACAGGGAGGACGTCAAGGCCCTGCAGCCGTCGATCAGCTTGCAATGGCAACTGATCAAGGACGACCGGCAGCACAACATCCAGGTCTACTCCAAGCTGGAAGATGATCGCCGCATCCGTTCAATGAAAGGCGAAGGCGAACTCCCCGCCTCGGTCGGCGACATGGTGGAAACCCTGTTCGACTTCAATCGCTACCCTGAATGGTTCTGGCGGCTGAAGGAAATCCGGCTGCTGAAGCAGGTCTCGCCGCTGGAAGCCTGGGTCTACGTGTCATTCAGCCCGCCCATGGGCCTGCCGGATCGCGATACCGTGCTCCATTACACCGCCGAGTACGAGCGCGGCGGCACCCGCGCGACGGTGCATGCCGTCGGCGTGCCCGATTACCTGCCGCCCCAGGCCGGCAAGGTGCGCATGCCCTACGCGACGCTCGACGCGTGGATCGCTGCGCGGGATGAAGGCAAGGTCTGGTTCCGCGGCGAGGTAGTCATGGACCCCGGGGGGCAACTGCCGGTCTGGGCCAGCAACCTGGTGCAACGCCAGGGGCCGTACTACACCATGCTCAACCTGATCAAGGTGCTGGAGCACAAGACCGCCCCCGCCGACGAGGCGATGCTGCCCTCGCGCCCGGGCCGCTCCTGAGCGCTTGCCAGCCTGCTGGCACAGGAATTGCCTCTTTCCTCGCACACCCGGACGGCGACATCCGTTGCCCGGCGTCCCGACTCGAGCGAGGTCATCCCCATGCAGGCCCGAACCCTTCCGCCCCGACAATCCATGAGCGCGCTGGTGCTGACCGCCGGCGGCGCGCGCGGCGCTTACCAGGCCGGCGTGCTCAAAAGGATCAGCGAGATTCCGGCCCTTGCCGGTGCGCCCGCCCCGTTCCAGATCATTACCGGTGCATCGGCCGGGGCCATCAATGGCGCGGCGGTGGCGGCGCAACACGAGAACCTCGCCGCCTCCGCCAAGCTGCTGGTCAAGCTGTGGTCCAATCTCAGCGCCTCCGATGTCTACCGCATCGATGCGGCCGCGCTGGCGCGGAACGCGGGCAAACTGGCGCTCGATTTTTCGCTGGGCGGCCTGCTCGGCGCGGGCCGGGTGCAATCGCTGGTGGATTCGACGCCGCTGCACGCCTTCCTTGGCGGCCATCTGAAGCTGGACGGCATCCGCCGTAACGTGAAGGACGGCGGCCTCTACGCCTTCGGGGTCACCGCGACCGGCTACCACTCCGGCCGGGCGTTCACCTTCATCGAAGGCAAGGACGGCCATCCGCTGTGGAACAAGAGCCGACGCGTCGCCCTGCGCGCGGAAATGACCTTGCCGCACATCCTTGCCTCGGCGGCGATTCCAATTGTCTTCCCGCCGGTGGAACTGCCGACCGGCGCGACCCGCGCCTATTTCGGCGACGGGGCGATGCGGCTGATCACCCCGCTCAGTCCGGCCATCCGTCTCGGCGCGGAACGGCTGCTGGCGATCGGCGTGCGCTGCCGGGAATCCGCGGACAGCCTGCTGCGCACGGAACTGTCGGACGGCGAGGACTTCGCGCCGGAGCTGAAACGCCCGCCGCTGTCGCAGATCTGCGGGACGCTGATGAACGCCATCTTCCTCGATCATCTCGATGCCGACCTCGACCATCTCAAGCGCATGAACGCCTTTGTCGCCGCCTACCAGAAACTGGCCGAGGCCGTACCAGCGCTGCCGCAGGAGCCGGACCACGAACCGATGCGCATCGTTTCGCCGCTGGTGGTCTCGCCTTCCGCCGACATCGCCATCATCGCCAAGACGCTGGAAAACCGCATGCCGCGCGCCGTGCGCTACCTGATGGACGGCCTCGGCACGCCGGACGCGCAAAGCGCCGACCTGACCAGCTTCCTGCTCTTCGACTCGGTGTTCACCCGCGAACTGGTGCAACTGGGCTATCGCGATGCGGCGCAACGGATCGACGAGATCGAGGCCTTCCTGCTCGACCCCGCCGAACGGCAGGCCGAGCGCGTCCGCTCGCGCGCCGCCGGCGAAGCCGCTTGACGGCGGGAGCCTGTCCGGTCGTATCCTCAGCGGATAGCCACGCGGGAGGAATCCGCCATGTCCACGCCCTCCGATCCCCATGCGCCGTTGCGCGATGATGTGCGTCTGCTGGGCCAGTTGCTCGGCGACACGCTGCGCCAGCAGGTCGGGCAACAGCTGTTCGACCAGGTGGAATCGATCCGCCGCCTCGGCAAGCAAGCGCGCGACGGCGACCCCGAGGCCGCGCGCGCGCTGAACCGCGCGCTGGCCGCCCTGCCGGACGACGACCTGCTGCCGGTGGCGCGCGCCTTCACCCAATTCCTGAACCTGGCCAACATTGCCGAACAGTACCACCGCGTGCGACGCCGCCGCGCCTGGGAAAGCGCGGGGCCGGACTCGCCGCAGCCCGGCTCCCTGCGCGCGCTGCTGCCGCGTCTGGACGACGGCGGCATCGACACGGCGCAATTCCTTGATGCCGTGCGGACGCTGGATATCGAACTGGTGCTGACCGCGCACCCGACCGAAGTCAGCCGCCGCACGCTGATCCAGAAATACGACGTCATCGCCGACCTGCTGCAACAACTCGACCAGGCGCGGCTGACCCCGCCGGAACGCGCCGAACGGCTTGCGGCGTTGCGCCGCCATATCATCGCCGCCTGGCATACCGACGAGATCCGCGACCATCGCCCGACGCCGGTGGATGAAGCCAAATGGGGCTTCACCGCCATCGAGCAATCGCTGTGGTTCGCCGTCCCGCGCTTCCTGCGCGAGCTCGACGCCGTGGTCATGGCGCGCACGGGCGAGCGCTTGCCTCTGACGCATGCCCCGGTCCGCTTCGCGTCGTGGATGGGCGGCGACCGCGACGGCAACCCGAACGTCACCCACCGCGTCACCCGCGAAGTGCTGCTGCTGTCGCGCTGGCAGGCGGCGGACCTGTACTGGCGCGACATCGACGCCTTGCGCAGCGCGCTGTCGATGCAGGATGCGAGTCCTGGGGTGATGACGATCGTCGGTGCCGGTTGCCGCGAACCCTACCGCGAGTTGCTGCGCGAGGTGCGCCACCGGCTGGCGCTGACCCGTGACTGGCTTGAAGCGCGCCTGCGCGACGCGCCCGCCGACGACTCCGGCGTTTACCGCGACTCCGCCGAGCTGCTGGCCCCGCTGCAGCTCTGTTACGACTCACTGGTCGCCTGCAACATGCGTGACATTGCCGAGGCGGAACTGACCGACATCATCCGCCGCGTAGCCTGTTTCGGACTGGAGCTGCTGCGGCTGGACATCCGTCAGGAATCCGGCCGCCATGCACAGACGCTGGACGCCATCACCCGCTACCTGAAAATCGGCCATTACGCCGACTGGGACGAGCCCCGTCGCCAGGCCTTCCTGCTGGCCGAGCTCGACAACCCGCGCCCGCTGCTGCCGCACAGGCTCGACGCCCCGGCCGATGCGCCGATCCTGTCGCCGGAGGTGCAGGAAACACTGGCCACCTTCCGCGTGCTCGCCGAGCAGCCGCCGCAAGCGCTGGGGGCCTACATCATCTCGATGGCGAAACAGCCCAGCGACGTCCTCGGGGTGATGCTGCTGCAGAAAGAAGCCGGCATCGCGCAGCCGCTGCGCGTGGTGCCGCTGTTCGAAACACTCGCCGACCTCGACAACGCCGCCGACTGCCTGGATACGTTGCTGTCGGTCGAACGTTATCGCAGCGCCATCCGGGGGCGGCAGGAGGTGATGATCGGCTACTCCGATTCGGCCAAGGACGCCGGATTCCTCACCGCGAACTGGGCGCAATTCCGCGCGCAGGAGGCGCTGACGGCCGTCGCGGCCAAGCACGGCGTGGCGCTGACGCTGTTCCACGGTCGCGGCGGGTCGATCAGTCGCGGCGGCGCGCCCACGCACCAGGCCCTGCTCTCGCAACCGCCGGGATCGGTCGCCGGACGCATCCGCGTGACTGAACAGGGGGAAATGATCCGCTTCAAGTTTGGTATGCAGGACATTGCATTACGCAATCTGGAGCTCTACGCCACGGCGACGCTGGAAGCCACCCTGCTCCCGCCGCCCGCGCCTGATCCCGCCTGGCGCGACCTGATGGCGCGGATGACCGCTACCTCGCTGGCGGTCTACAAGGAAACCGTGCGCGACGAGCCGGAGTTCGTGCGCTACATGCGCACCGTCACCCCGGAGCAGGAACTGCAACTGTTGCCGCTGGGCTCTCGACCGGCGCGACGGCAGACCGGGGGCGGCATCGAATCCCTGCGCGCCATTCCGTGGGTGTTCGCCTGGACGCAGGTACGGCTGATGCTGCCCGCCTGGCTGGGCACCGGCCGCGCGCTCGGCCATGCGCTGGACGACGGCCTTGATCCGGTCATCCAGGACATGCGGGCGCGTTGGCCCTATTTCCAGACCTTGCTCGACATGCTGGAGATGGTGCTGGCCAAGGCCGATCCGGCGATTGCCGCCTATTACGAGGACCACCTGACCGACGACCCCGCCCTGAAGGCGCTGGGAGCCACGCTGCGCGCGCGGCTGGAGAAAACGCTGCGCATCCTGCTGCGCGTCACCGGGCAGCCGAAACTGCTGGATGACTCGCCGGTGCTGGCGCGCTCGATGGCGGTGCGCACGCCCTATGTGCTGCCGCTGCACATGCTGCAAGCCGAGTTGATGAAGCGGCGGCGGGAAGCCGGGAAGAACGCCGCGACGCTGGATCGCGCGCTGATGGTGACCATCGCGGGCATCGCGGCGGGATTGCGGAATACCGGTTAGCGGGCGCGGCGGCGATAGCCCGCGAAGAGGATCGCCAGGCACACCAGCAGCATGTCCTTGATGAACAGCCCGGCCAGCATCCGCCGGGTATCGGCCGGCATGCGCGCGAGCGCCGGAGCGGCGAAGCGGATTCCCAGATTCCATCCGGTATCGGGAAGCAGGATCTGCACCCACAAGGCCTGCCCCGCGCGCGCGACGGCAACCTCCTTGCCCGCGACGGTATCCGGCATCCCGGCCAGTCCGCCCGCCGGCAACAAGACCCCGCCGGCCGCACCGAACCGCAGGAAGGGTTGACCCAGCGCCTCCCCGCTCCCGGGATCCGGGACCTGAAGACCGGCTTCCGCGAGTGGCGCCAGCCAGTCCAGCGACACATCGACCGCCAGCACCCCGGTTGCCACGCCTTCCCCGCCGCGCCGATGGGGGAACAGGGGGAAGCAATAGGTGACCGCATAGCTTCCGGGCGCCTCGCCTACCGGATACGGCGCGGTCCAGTGGGGCTGGGCCTCCCGGGTATCGCAACGCTCCACCAGCGCCGCCTGAGATCCCGGCGGCAAAGGCTTCAGCGCGCCTCCGGGAGCCACTCGCCACCCCTCGAAATCGTCCGGCGACTGCTCCGCACGGGGACGGAAGGCGGTGATCGCACGCACGGGCGTATCCGACGGCAGGACCAGCGACAGGACGGTGGGGGTCAACGGCCGGCTCCCGGGCGGGGAGGATTCGGCAATCACCGCCAGCGACAGGGCGGCCTGTTCCACCGGGGTCAGCCGGGCCGTAACGTCGGACGCCACAGCACTCACCCGCGACCTGGCGGTTTCCGTTACCCAGGATGTCCGGGCGCCGGCCACCAGGCCGATCTGCTGCCAGCAGGCCAATCCTTCGATCAGGGCAAGCAGCAACCCGGCGGACAGCCAGAAGCGGCAGTCAGTGCGGGAGATCCGGAAACGGGAAGGCAGGACCACGACAGACCTCGCGGTGACGCGTCGGAAAGGCAATAGTGGACTAGTATAGGAAGTGCCCGGCTCACCGACAATCGGCGCGGGACACAAACGTGTGCCCTGTCACGCACGGATCACGGCCCCTCTTGCAACCAAGCGCTTGATCGATAACCATCCCGGGGCTTTCCCGGAAAACGCATCCCGAACAGGAGACACCCGATGCAAATCCAGAACAACGTCTTCATTGTCACCGGCGGGGCCTCCGGCCTGGGCGCCGGCACCGCCCGCCGTCTGGCCTCCCAGGGCGGCAAGGTCCTGATCGCCGACCTCAACGAAGCCGCCGGCGTCGCGCTGGCCGAGGAGCTCGGCAACGGCGCGCGTTTCGTGCGCGTGGATGTGTGCTCGGAAACCGATGTGCAGAACGCGGTGCATGTGGCCGTGAACGAAATGGGCGGCCTGCACGGTGCAATCAACTGCGCCGGCATCGGCACCCCCGAAAAGGTGCTGGGTCGCGAAGGCCCGATCGCCCTCGCCACGTTCAGCAAGGTGATCCAGATCAACCTGATCGGTACGTTCAACGTGATCCGCCTGGCTGCCGCCGCGATGAGCAAGCAGGCGCCGAACGAAGAAGGCGAGCGCGGCGTACTGATCAACACCGCCTCGGTGGCCGCCTTTGACGGCCAGATCGGCCAGCCCGCCTACGCCGCCTCCAAGGCCGGCGTGGTCGGGATGACCCTGCCGATCGCCCGAGAACTGGCGCGCTACGGCATCCGCATTGTCACCATCGCCCCGGGCCTGTTCGAAACCCCGATGCTGATGTCGCTCTCGCAGGAAGTCCGCGACGCACTGGGCGCGTCCGTGCCCTTCCCCGCCCGTCTGGGCCGCCCGTCCGAGTACGCCCGCCTCGCCACCGACATCATCGAGAACCCGATGCTGAACGGCGAGACGATCCGTCTCGACGGCTCCCTGCGCATGGCGCCGAAGTAATCCGGCGTCCCTGCCCGGTCCGGCCGCCTCAGGCGGCCGAGACCCGCTCCCCCGCCTGACGCATCTCGAACACGCCGCGATACCGCGCCACCGTCCGCGCATCCTCGTCGCGCAGCACCGCCTCCAGCACCATCTCCGTCCGGCCGCGGATCTCCGCTTCCGCCGTCAGCCGGGAGATGATCGCCTCCTTCATCGTCAGCTCCACCGTGACATCGCCTTCCGGCGGTTGCCCCAGCTTGAGATCAATCTCCAGCGGCTCGGCCTCGAAACGTACGGTATTGAAACTGCCGTGGAAAAGCGCCGTCGCCGGGGCCTCCATCAGCTCCCGCAGGATCGCCTTGCTGAAACCGCCGGCCGGTTGACGGTCCTCCGGCAGCAGACACTTCACATAACCGCGCTTCAGTTCCACCACACGCAGCCCGCATTCCACCACCCGGGGATTGATCTGTTCCACAGACGGCTTGAGGGTATTCAGGATCATGGTCTTTCCTCCGGACTCAGGCGGCGCGGCGCAGGACAAAGAAATACGGCTGGGTCATGCCCTTGTAATCCATGACGCCCAGCACGGTGCGCTCATCGACGCGGCGGAAAATGTCCTGGATCGGCAGCTTGTCGTAGATCATGGCGGCGCTGGTCTTGCCGCGATGGGCGACCGCGCGCAGGCGGGCGCCGGAGCGGCCGGTGCGGAAAAACGGTCGCAGGTAAGGAAAGACGCCGCCCATCAGGCGATTCAGCGGTTCAGGCACATGCGGCGCGAGGCCGATCGGCATCAGCGAGGGATTGACCGGATAGACCGTCCCGTCCGCCGCCGTGAACAGCAGCGGGTCGACATGGTCGTCATCGCGGAATTCCTTGCCGTACCAGCGATAGCCGGGGAGCAGGCCGTCCATCGGATGGCCGGTAGGGAAATCGGCGCCCTGCCAGCGACCGTGCATGAACTCGGTGCTGACGGGCTCCAGGGAATCGAACAGCGCCAGCGCCTCGTGAGTGCTGACCTGCCCGCGTTGCAGGGCGTCGTTGAACTGCATGGATATCCTCCGCTGGTGGTCGGATTTGGCTTGATCGTGACCGACCTTAATGCAAGTATTTACTTGATTACAACTTGGATTACGGGATTTCCGATGCGTCGTCAGCCGCAGCAACTGCGCTCGAAGGAAATGGTGGATCGCCTGCTGGAGGCGACCGGCCGCGTGCTGGTGGAACGCGGGCTGGAATTCGCGACCACCAACCATATTGCCGAAGAGGCCGGGGTGAACATCGCGACGCTCTACCACTACTTTTCCAACAAGGAACAGCTGATCGAGGCCTTGCAGGACCGGATGACCGACGACCTGATGAAGAGGCTGCTGCAACAGACGGCGGTGATGGATACGCAGCAGCGCAGCCTGCGCGAGCTGGTGGAGCTGGTGATCTACTTCGCGCTGGGCACCTTGCGGGCGAACCCGGTGTTCGTGGAGATGTCGCGGCACTGGAGCCGCCTGTCCCTGCAGCGCTCGATGGTGGTGATCGAGCAGTACCTGCTGCAGTTGAGCACGTCGTACTTTTTACAGCATTTCCGGGCGTATGCGGTGCCGGACCTGCATGTGCGGCTGCTGGTGCTGGCGAACTCGACGATGGCGACGGTGGCGCGGCACCTGTGCGAGGAGAGTCCGGTGGTGAAGGATCAGGAACTGGTGGAGGTGTTGGCGGACATGATTGTGGCGGTGCTGGAGAAGGGGGTGGAGCGGCAGGCCGCCGAATCGCCATGATCGCTTCGTGCAATAGCGGGTTGGCGCCGAACGCGACGATCTCGCGGAGAATTTACGTTACCATACGCCCCATAAATTCCCCCGAGTCCCCCCGCATGGCCAACTTCCAAGTCATCCTGCTTCTCTTCCTCGCCAGCTCCGGCATCGCCCTGCTCTTTGTCGGCGTCCTCATGTCCATGCTCGTCGCTTTCGGTAACAAGCAGTACGGCTACGGCATCGCCCAGTTGCTCTTCTTCCCGGTCGCCATCGTCTATTGCGCCATTTACCGCAAGGAACGGGCATCCTACGCCGCCCGCCTCGTCTTCGGCGGCCTCGCCCTGCTGGCGGTCGGCGCCCTGCTCGGCCTCGCCTTCTACCACCAGTACCCGGTCACCAAAGTCCTCCCGGCGCCTTCCACCCACTGACGGCGGGGCCCGGGAGACTCAGGGAATCGCCTGCCCGGACTCGTAGACCCTGAACGGCAGCGGCTTGCCCTCCTTCGTATACTCGCTGCTGCTCGCCATGCGCTGCAAGCCCAGAATCACGCTGTAGGGCGCATTGCGCTGCACGAAGTTAGCCGCCCAGGCCGGGGCGAATCCGCCCGGATCGAAATAGCCTTCCACCTGCAAATCCACTTGTCCTTCCGACTTCGGCGTGAAGCGGAGGGTCAGCTCCTCGGCCTTCACACGCACCAGCGGCGGCTTTTCCGGCAGAAAGGTCGGCATGGCGCTGACATGCATGACCACCCAGTTTTTCCCCTTCGACTGCGGCTCGACGGTGATTTTCAGGATGGTATCGCGGTCCGGCAAGCCGACCGGGGCTTCATGCACCATGTAGGCCAGGAATTCGGTGGGCGAGTCCTTGCGCAGGAACTTCGCCTGACGGGTTTTCCAGAACCAGCGGGGATAATTCTCGATGTCGTAGAGCACGCGGGCGATGGAGGACAGATCGGCGTCCAGGGTCGCCTCCACCTTCATCGAGCGGTAGTGCTTGCCGTCCTCAAGACGCGCATAGGTGCGGATGTTGTGCAGCCGGTCGTTCTTGATCAGCAGCCATTCATTGGTGAGCTTGTCGCGGAACTCGTCGAGGCTGTCATCCCCCGCTTCGGCATGGACCACGCCCGTGGTTGCGATCGCCAGGCCCAGGCACAGGCCCCACGCAAGACGCCGGATCGTCATCGGTATTCTCTCCCGAGAGGATTCTTGTTGTTATCCGCCGGGAGACTAGCGTAAATCCACCCGACACCTCCATGGGAGAAACGGTCAGGTCATCGCAAGGCTTTTGGCGCGGACTCCCGGACGCATTGCTCCGTCATGCGCCACAGTAACCGCTGCGCCGCTTGGTTGCCATCCGCCTCTCCGTTGCGGATTCGTAGCGCGAATTCCCGGCACAGCGCCGGCAAGTCCGCGTCCCGGTCCAGCCAGGATGCCAGGGCGGCCTGCTCCTCGCGCTGCGGTCCGTCGCCAGCCTCCAACTGCCGTCCGGCGATGCCCATGGCGTTGAGGATCATCAATGCCTTGTAATGGCTGTCCTTAGGCAACAGGGGCAGCAGTTCGTCTTTCAGCGCCTCGCGCGCGATCGCCAGCAGCGCCGCGCCATCCGGTTGTTCACGCACGATCCACCCCCGTCATGCGCAGGATTTCCAGTTCCAGCTCCGGCACGATGTGCGCCGTGAGCGCCAGCTCCAGCGAGGGTTCGCGGCCGGAGACATGGCGTTCGCCCTGCTGGATCGCGATGATGGCCCAACGGACGTGCGCGAAGACTTCCCAGTAGAACACCGCCTCGCGGTCGAGCGTCAGGCCCGACTCCGCTTCGTAGCCGCGATACAGCGCCTCGCGCGAACCGATGCCGCCCGCTTCCAGGTCGGGACGGCCGAAACGCCAGCAGCGCGCGCAGAACCAGCCCAGATCCTCCAGCCGGTCGGACCAGCCTGCGAACTCCCAGTCGAGCACGGCGGTCAGGCCGTGCGCGTCCACCATGTAATTGCCGGTGCGCCAGTCGCGATGCGCCAGCACCAGCTCACCGGACTCCGGCGCGTGACGCTCCAGCCAGCGGATGCCCCATTCCAGCGCCGGGAAAGCGGTGTGATGACGGTCGAGGAAGGCGCGGAAATCGTGGACGCCCTGCAGCGCGGGCGGATGCTCCGGCAGCGGCAGGAAAACCAGATCCTCGCGCGGCGGACGGATGGCGTGCAGCCGGGCCATTTCACGACCCATGCGCTCGGTCAGCGCCTCGCGGTCGCCGCCCAACCCGGTGTCCTTCACCACTTTGAATCCCGCCGCCAGTCCTTCCGCCTTGCGCATGATGAAGAAATCACGACCCAGCACGGCGCGATCGCCAAGCCACAAAGGCTCCGGCACCGTCACCCCGGCGGCGAAGGCGGCCCGGAGCAGCGCGAATTCCTGGGACCGGCCGTGCGACGCGGCGACCGAGGACGCGGCGTCGGCGCGCAGCACCACCGACAGGCGGCCGGGATAATCGCCGCCCGTCAGCTCCAGATCGAGCAGCCAGTTTTCCTGGATCGCGCCGCCGGTGAGGAGGCGGGCGTCGCGAATGCGGACATCGGTCGCGCGGGCGGCGTTGCGGATAAAGGCTTCGATGGCCTGACGGTTTTCAGCGGACAGGGTCATTTCCTTCAATCATACCCCCCACCGGAAGAAATCCTGCCCTTCCGCCAGATACGCCCGCGACAGCACCATCTTGTGCACTTCGCTCGCGCCGTCCACCAGCCGCGCCTGCCGGGCGTACCGATAGATCCATTCGACAATCGTGTCCTTGGAGTAGCCTTGCGCACCCAGCAGCTGGATGGCGGTGTCGGCGGCCTTGTGCAGGGTATCGGCGACATGGATCTTGGCAATGGAAATGTCGGTGCGGGCGAAGTCGCCCTGGTCCAGCTTCCACGCGGCCTGCATGGTCAGCAGGCGGCCGATATGGATGTCCTTGGCGGCGTCGCCGAGCATCCACTGCACGCCTTCGTGGGAGGCCAGCGTTTCGCCGAAGCTCATGCGCTGCGAGGTATAGGCCGCCGCCTCTTCCAGACAGCGCTTGCTCAGGCCCAGCCAGCGCATGCAATGGGTCAGGCGCGCGGTGCCCAGACGGATTTGCGTGACTTTCAGGCCGTCGCCGACGTTGAGCAGACGGCATTCATCGGGAATTTCCAGCCCGTCGAACACCAGCTCGCAATGGCCGCCGTGTTCTTCCGGCCCCATGATCGGAATGCGGCGTTCGATGCGCCAGCCCGGCTGGTCGGCGTCGAACAGGAAGGCGGTCAGCCCCTTGCGTTCATCGTCGGAGGTGCGCGCCAGCAGGATGAAATGCTGCGCCCCTTCCGCACCAGTAATGAACCACTTGCGACCGGTGATCACCCACTTGTCGCCGCGCTTTTCAGCCTTGGTGTAGGTCAGCGAGGGATCGGAGCCGCAGCCCTTGGGCTCGGTCATCGCGAAACTGGAGCGGACCGCGCCGTCGATGATCGGCTGCAGCCAGCGCTGCTTCATCGCTTCGTTGGGCAGTATCTTGTTGAGCAGGATCATGTTGCCGTCGTCGGGCGGCGCGGCGTTGAACATCACCGGGCCGAAGGGCGAACGGGCCATTTCTTCGTACAGCGCCGCCATGCCGACCACGCCGACACCCGCGCCGCCGCGTTCCTTCGGCATCTGGAAGGCCCACAGGCCCTCCGCCTTGGCGCGGGCGCGGATCTCGCGCACCAGGTCTTCGCGGATGTTTTCGTGTTCATCCAGCGCGGCCGGATTTTTCTCCAGCGGCATCACGTGGGTGTCGACAAAGGCGCGGATGCGGCGACGGTAATCCTCGATTTCGGGGGACAGCGTGAAATCCATGGTCAGGGGGTTCCTGTGCGGGTGGTTCGGAAGTCGGGTTGAAATTCAGACACTGTTGCAGACATGGCCGCCATCGACGGTCAGTACTGCGCCGGTCATGAAGCGGCCGGCCTCGGAGGCCAGCAGCAGCAAGGGCCCGGCGAGGTCTTCGGGTTGCCCGAGGCGACGTTGCGGAATCCGCTTGATCATGGCCTTGCCGGGCTCGGTTTCCCAGAAGTCGCGGTTCATGTCGGTGGCGATGTAGCCCGGGGCCAGCGCGTTGACGCGGATGCCGAAGCGCGCCAGTTCCAGCGCCATCGACTTGGTGAGGTGGACCAGCCCGGCCTTGGCGGCGCAGTACGGCGACACGCCGACGGTGACCCGCTCGCCGAGGATCGAGGCGACATTGATGATCGCGCCCGGCGTCTGCACGGCAGCCAGCCGTTGCGCCACCGCGCGCGCGACCAGATAGCTGCCCTTGAGGCTGGTATCGACCACGGCGTCCCACTCGGCCTCTTCGACCTGGAGGAACGGGCTGCGACCTGACCAGCCCGCATTGTTGACCAGCAGGTCCACCGGGCGGTTGAAGCGTTCATCGAGCTCGAGGAAGGCGCGCTGTACCGAGGCGCTGTCGGTCACATCCAGCGACACCGCGTGCGCCCGCCCGCCCGCCTCGCGCAATTGCGCCACGCGGTCTGCCAGCTTGTCGGCGCGTCGCGCGGCCAGGATCACCTCGGCCCCTGCACCGGCCAGCAGCGTGGCGAAATACTCGCCCAACCCGGCGGACGCACCGGTGATCAGGGCCAGGCGGCCGTCAAGACGGAAATCAGGCAGGGACGGGATCACAGGCGGCTCCGGAACCGGCGGAAAAGCCAGAGGAAAATCAGGATCATGGGGGTGTCGTCTCCTCGCACATCAACCATTTCATGTACGCCGTAGGGGCGCACTGCGTGCGCCCTGCTTCGCCGGACACGCCGGCGACCCCCAAAGTCAGGGATATGTTCGTTCGGGAGGGCGCACGCAGTGCGCCCCTACGGATCATTCAATCCGGCCCAGCCCACCAGCATTCCCCCAGCATCCGCCACACTTCCTCACATTCCTGGCGGAATTCCGCCAGCACCGCGTCGAAGCTTATTCTGCTCATGTCAGCTCTCCGTTACAGCGGTTGCAGGTTCACCGGCAGGCCGTCCTTGGGCGACGGCAGCGTGGTGAAGTTGATCGGCATGCGGTAATCCGCGGGCACGCTCCAGCGATAGCGGCGCACCACCTGATGCATGATCGCCTTGACCTGCATTTCCGCGAAGTGCAGGCCGATGCACATGTGCGCGCCGCCGCCGAACGGCACGAACAGGTAGGGATGTTTCTTGTGTTCCTGGCGCTCCTTGCTGAAGCGGTCGGGATCGAACTTTTCCGGGTTCAGCCACCAGTTGGCCATGTGGTGCGTGGCCATCGGGCTGATGATGACGTAAGTATCGGCCGGGATGCGCTTGCCCATGAACTCGACTTCCTTCACCGTCTTGCGCGGGATGCCGTGCACCGGCGAGATCAGCCGCATCGATTCCTTCATCACGCGGTCGGTCAACTCCAGCTTGGCGAGGTCGTCATAATCCAGCACCTGCTTGTCCAGCGCGAAGGATTCCTCGCGCACCTTTTGCTGCCATTCCGGGTGTTTGGCCAGATGGTAGAACATCGAGCACAGCGTCAGGGTCGACGTGTCATGGGCCGCCATCATCAGGAAGATCATGTGGTTGACCACGTCGCGGTCGGTGAAGCGCTGCCCATGCTCGTCTTCTGCGAGGCACAGGCGGCTGAACAGGTCCGGGCCCGGATTCGCGCGCTTGGCGGCGACCCGGCTCAGGAAGAATTCCTCCAGCACCTTGCGCGCCTTCAATCCGCGCGCCCAGCGCCCGCCCGGCACGTCATAGCGCACCAGCGCCGTGCCCGCCAGCACGCAGTCCACGAAGGCCTTGTTGATGCGGTCGGCTTCCGGCCCCAGCGTTTCGCCCATGAACACGTCGGTGGCGATGTCCAGCGTCAGCTGCTTGATGCGGTCCAGCACCCTGAAGCCCGGTCCGGTCGGCCAGCGGGCGATGCCCTGTCCGATCGCCGGATTCATGCGCTTCAGGTACTGCTCCATCACCGGCTTCTTGAACGCCGCCTGCATGATGCCGCGATGGAAGCGATGTTCCTCGAAATCCAGCAGCATGATGCCGCGGGTGAAGAACTTGCCGATGAAGTATTCCCAGCCCAGATGGTTGGAGAAGGCCTCCTGCTCGTTGCGCAGCACGAACTGGTTGGCCTCCGGCCCGATCATGAACACCCCGGCCACGCCCAGCGAATAGCCCCAGTAGATCGGGCCGTAATCGGCGGCGTTTTCCAGCATGGTGCCGACGGGATCGGAGAGGTAATCGAGGCTGCTGCCCAGCAAGGGCAAAGGTCCGACATGGCCGTCGATATCGCGGCGCAGCTCGCGCACCTTGTCCATCTGGAAAAAGGGAATCATTGTTGTTTTTCCTCGTGCCGGGCCGGAATCAGGTATGCGCCGGATGGTTTGCGCCCGGCTGGATCACCTTGTGTTCCTTTTCGCCGAACAGCGTCGCCAGCGCCCACTCCTGCTTCGCGCGCCCCTGCTTTTGCTGGCGCTCGCGCTGGCCGGGCAGCCAGTGGCGGGCGGAATACAGCGCGAAGCGCGGGCCCAGCGTCAGCCAGGGATACCACGGCAGCACGTCCTCCGGCAAACCGAGCTGCGCCATCTTCTGGCTGCCCAGGAAGAACTGGCTGACACTCAGGTGCTGGTGATAGAAGAAGCGGCGCTGCACGCCCTCGAAGCGCTCGAAATGCCGCTCCAGCGGCTCCCGCGCCAGCGCCTGCGCCATTTCCTGGCTGGTGGCGTCCGGCTTGCTCTGGGTCATGAAGGTGTGGTTCAGCAGTACCAGCCCCTCGCGCTCGCCCAGCCGCAGCCATTTCTCGTCCACCCCCATCACCCAGCAGGCATAGCTCCACAGTTGCATCACGGCCTTCGATTCGCGCGGGGTCACCGGAATGCCCAGCTTGCGCAGCCCGCCCAGCATCACCACGCTGAAGCCGAGATAGGTGGCGACCATGTCGATCTGGTTGACCGGCAGTCCCCACTGCTGCGCATCCCAGTCCTCGCGATGGGCCAGGTTGCGGCGCACCAGCGCGTGCACCATGCGCACATGCAGGGTGGTCTTGAAGCCGTCGCCGAAGCGGTCCATGCCGCCGATCTTCGTACAGTCCATCCACCACTTGCCGGTTTCGGCGATGCGTTGCGCAGTGCCTTTGTTCAGGGCGCCGGTCTTGACCAGCGTCTGGTTGAAGCCGGAGAGCAGGTAACCGCCCATCAGCGCCAGGTCGCGCAGCACATGGGTGGACGTGAGGCCGGTGCCGTGGATGAAGCGCACGCCCTCTTCCACCAGCGTGCGGTCCAGCCAGGCGGGCGGATTGTCGACGGACTTGAAGAAGCGGCGCAGCGGCTCCGGCGCATCGGGGATGCTGGCCACACCCTGGTTGATCGCCTGCTGGAACAGCGGACGGGCCTTCTGCGGACCGATCTCGTACATCCAGTCGATCAGCAAGTCCATTTCGGCATCACCGTCCCAGAGCGCATCGACCACGGCGTCGTATTCCGCGCGGCTGGGCGACAACTCACGGCCGAGGATCAGCTTGAGCCACACGGGCGTTTTCACCTGCGCCTTGGCAAAGGGACGGATGCGTCCGGGCGCGGGACGGTGCGGAACGGCGGCGTGAGCGGTCATGCGGAAACTCTCCGGCAGTCTTGTGATGGCTCGACAATAATGCGAAAATACATTCGTATTCAATTCGCATTTCGAGGTTTTCCGATGCGCAAGGCTCCGCAGCAGGAACGTTCCCGCCAGATGGTGCAGACGCTGATCAACGCCACCGCCAAATGCATTGCCGAACGCGGGCTGGACGGCACCAGCACGCCGGTGATCGCCGAGATGGCCGGAGTGAGCGTGGGCTCGCTTTACCAATACTTCAACAGCAAAGAGGCGTTGATCGAGGCGTTGCTGGACAAGCTGACGCAGGATGTGGCGACGGCGGTGCAGCGCATTCCGCTGGGCGCGGGCTGGACCTTGCGGGAAATGATCGGCGGGGCGATCGATCTGGGTTTCGGGATGCTGCACAGCGCGGACGGCTTGTACCTGGAGCTGGTGCGCAACTGGCACCGCCTGCCGACGCAGCGGGTGGCGGATGTGCTGCAGCAGCACTTCCTCGAAGGCGCCCGCCTCTACTTCATCCAGCATTACAACGCGCATCCGATCACCAACCTGCAGGTGCGCTTGTTCATCATCATCAACAGTACGCTGTTCACGATGGTGCGCTTCATGGGGCAGGAGAAGGCGGCGATTCCGGAGAAGGCGGTGCGGGACGGGCTGGTGGATATGATTGTGGGGTATCTGGAGCAGCCGTGAGGGATTGCCAAACAACAACACCCCGCCGCCGCAAACCGCGTCTATACTGACCCGAAACTTCGTCCCAGCCGCGCCATGACCCTTTTCCGCCTGCCGACCGCGCTCGCCTGCCTGACGCTCCTGATGACGGGATGCGCCAGCAACAGCGTCTTCGTGCCCTACCCGGCCAAGGCGGCGGCGTGGCAGCAGTCTCTCCAGAACGGCGCGCTGTCTCCGGAAGCGCAACAACTCGGCAAGATCAGCCGCGGCAAGGACGCCCTCCTCGCCCGTCTGGAACAGGGCCGCTGGCAACAGCTGCAAGGCCGGTACGCCGACAGCAAGAGCGCCTTTGACGACGCCATCCGCCAATTCCAGGCCATCGACGACCGCGCCACGATATCCCTCGGCCATACCGCGCAGCAGGGGGAATCGCTGGTCACCAATGACAATGTCATCGCCTATCAGGGTGCGCTCTACGAACGGGTCTTCCTGCACGAATTCCAGGCCATGAACTACCTCGCGCTCGGCGACCGCGAGGGCGCGCTGGTGGAAATGCGCCGCGCTCGCGAGCTGCAGGACCGCAAGACCGACGCCCCGCCCGCGCCCGATAGCGGCGCCGCCCTGTCGGACGATGCGCTCGGCGAGTACAACAAGCGCCTTGCCGCCCAGGACGATCTGGCGAACCGCATCGCCTCATCAACCCGCAACGCCTATGCGCTCTGGCTGTCCGGCCTGATGTTCGAATCCGCCCGGCAGAACGACGACGCCTTCATCGACTACAAGCAGGCGCTGGCCATCGCGCCCGGCAACCCGGTGCTCCAGCAGGACGTGCAACGGCTCGCGCTGGCGCTGGGACGTCCCGATGAAGCGCGCGCCCTGCCGCTCAAGGGCAAGCCGGCGCTCCTGAAGACCAACGAGGGCACGCTGGCCGTATTGTATGAAGAAGGTTTCGTCCCGGCACGCAAGGAAATCTTCCTGCCCTTCCCCTGGCCGGAAAGCTGGTACGTGCTGGCCTTTCCCTATTACGACAGCCCTTGGGTGTCCCCGCCGCCGCTGCGGATCGCGGGTGCGAACCTGAAAGCCCCGGTCGACACGGCGCTGGCCACCGACGTGCAGGCGCTGGCCGCCCGCGCGCTCAGGGACCAGCGCGCCGCCATGCTGATCCGCCAGACGCTGCGGGCGCAGGCCAAGCACAAGATGCAGCAGGAGGCGAACGACAAGGGCGGCGCCCTGCTCAGCGTGCTGGTCGGCGCCTATAACGTCCTGAGTGAGAACGCCGACCTGCGCAGCTGGCTGACCCTGCCCCGCTCCGCCCAGATCGCCCGCCTGACGCTGCCGGAGGGCGCGCAAACCCTGACTCTCGACGGCGCACAGTCCGTCACGGTCAACATCCAGCGTAACCGCGCCACCCTGTTGCGGGTGGTGAAGATCGACAACCGTTATTACACGGCCAGCTGGCCGCTCTAGGAGAGACCCATGAAACAGCCGACCCTGATCGCCCTCGCCGTGCTGGCCGCCGCCCTGGGCGGATGCGCCAGCGTCAAGTACGGCGACGCCTCCGCGCAGGAAACCGTCACCGAGCGCTTCGGCTCCACCGACCTGCAAATGACCGCGAAGAACATGACCGCTTCCCTGCTGGCCACCCCGGTCATCGCCGAGGCCAACGCCGGCGGCAAGCGTCCGGTGTTCACCGTCGAGCGCATCGCCAACAAGACCGACGAGCACATCGACACCGAATCGGTGCTGGACAGCATGACCACCAAGCTGCTCCAGTCCGGCAAGGTCAAGCTGGTCGATCGCGCGCGCACCGAATCCGCTCGCACCGAGCTGAACTTCCAGAACGCCGACGAACTCAGCGACAAGCGCACCGCCATCCGCTTCGGCCAGATGGTCGGCGCGGAATACATGCTGTACGGCAACCTGAGCAACATCTACAAGGAAGCGGGCGGCATGGGGGAACTGACCTCCAAGTTCACCAAGACGCGCGATGTCTACTACAAGTTCACCCTGAAGCTGATGAACCTGAAGACCGGCCTGATCGAATGGCAGGACGAGCAGGAAATCCGCAAGACCGCGAAGAAGGGCCTGCTGGGGATGTAAGGCGGAACGCTGCCCGCCGGATTCAACCGGCGGCGGCGTCTTCCGTCAGCACCTGGAGCAGGTGCAGGAAGTCGTCGGGCAACGGCGACTCGAACTCCATTTCCTCCCCGGTCTCGGGATGGACCAGACCGAGCCGCCGGGCGTGCAGGGCCTGACGCGGAAAGGACTGCAGCAGCGTCACCAGTTCGGGCGTCGCCCCCTTGGGCAGGCGCGGCCGCCCGGCGTAGACCGGGTCGCCGACCAGCGGGTGCCCCTTATGCGCGAAATGCACGCGGATCTGGTGGGTCCGGCCGGTTTCCAGCTGCACGCGGATGTGGGTATGCCCCCGGTAACGGTGCAGCACCCGGTAATGGGTGACAGCCGGCTTGCCCCCGGACACCACCGCCATCTTCACGCGATCCGTGGGATGACGCCCGATCGGCGCATCAATCACACCGCCGCTGACCAGCACGCCCTGCACCACCGCCTCGTACTCGCGAAAAACCGATTTCTCCGACAACTGCTCTACCAGGTCGGCCTGCGCCTCCAGCGTCTTGGCCACCACCAACAGGCCGGTGGTTTCCTTGTCGATGCGGTGCACCAGCCCGGCGCGCGGCACGTGCTGGAGGTCCGGACAATGCGCCAGCAAGGCATTGAGCAGCGTACCGTCCGGATTGCCCGCGCCCGGGTGGACCACCAGCCCGGCAGGCTTGTCCAGTACAAGCAGGCTGTCATCCTCGTAGACGATCTTCAAGGGCATGGCCTGAGGAATGTCCGGCGTTTCGGTCCGCAGCACTACGTCCAGCACCAGCCGCTCGCCGCCCGCCAGCTTGTCCTTGGGCCGCAGCACCTTGCCGTCCGCGGTCAGGCAACCGTCCTGGATCCACGACTTGAGTCGCTCGCGGGAGAAATCGGGAAACAGCTGGGCGGCCGCCTGGTCCAGCCGCATGCCGAGAAAATCGTCGGGCGCCTCGGCTTCGAGACGGCGGCACTGTTGGGATTCTGTAGTCATGTTTGGCGAGCCGGGGGGAAAGTGCTTAAATACGGCCCTTGATTCTAACCGGTTTGAGAGACAATATGCGCCGCCTTGCCGCACTTGGCCTGGTCGCCGCCCTCGCGGCGTGCAGTCACGCCCCCGAAAAGGTGATGACCGAAAAGGATTACTACGACGCGGCGCAGAAATCCCTGAAGTACGGCAACTTCGAAACCGCCACCAAGCATCTGGAGGCGCTGGAGTCGCACTACCCCGTCGGCACCTACACCGAACAGGCGCAGCTTGAGCTGATCTACGCCCGATTCAAGCATCTGGACTACCCCGGCACCGTGTCCGCCGCCGAGCGCTTCATCCGCCTGCACCCGCAGAATCCGCAGCTGGATTATGTCTACTACCTGCGCGCGCTGGCCAACTTCGAATCCGACCGCGACGGCCTGCTGCAGACATTCGGACAGAACATCGCGTATCGCGACACCGCCAATTTCCATCAGTCTTTCGACAACCTGCGCGAACTGACCACCCGTTTCCCGACCAGCCCCTACGCCGCGGACGCCCGCCAGCGCATGATCTGGTTGCGCAACCAGTTCGCCGAATCCGAGATGCACGTGGCGCGCTATTACCTCAAGCGCGGCACGCTGATCAGCGCGCTCAACCGCGCCCGCTGGGTCGTCGAGAACTACCCGCAAACCCCGCAAACGCCGGAAGCCCTGGCGATGACCGTGTATTGCTACCAGAGGCTCGGCACGCCGGATCTGGCGGACACTTCGCTGGCCCTGCTCCGCGCCAACTATCCCGATTATGTCGATGCCAGAGGCCGGGTCCGGATCGACCTGGGCCCGCAGAACGAAAAACGCTCCTGGCTGAACATGGCCACTTTCGGTCTCATCGGCAGCCGCGATGTCGACACCCGGGCCGATGACGTCCCGGCCGCGAATCCCCCACCGCCCAAGGCGCAGTAACCGGAGACACGCTCATGGCCGAATCGCTCAGCATCCGTATCGTTCGCCGCGCGGACTACAAGTTCGAAGTGGATTTCGGCGGCGCCATCGCGGGATTGCAGGCAGACCTGCCCGCCCCGCTCGGGGAAGGTGACGGGCCGTCGCCCGAGCATCTGCTGCTCTCGGCGGTGGCCAATTGCCTCTCGGCCAGCCTGGTGTTCGCCCTGCGCAAGTTCAAGCAGGATGCGGGCGACATGACGACCACCGTCAGCTGCACCGTTGACCGCAATGAACAACGCCGCCTGCGCGTGGTCGCCATCAATGCGGAAATCAATCTCGGCCGTCCCGCCGAGGGACTGGAACACCTGGACCGCGTCCTCGCGCAGTTCGAGGACTTCTGCACGGTTTCGCAAAGCGTACAGGCGGGCATCCCGATCCGCATCGGCGTCATCGACAGCCTGGGCAACCGCCTGAAGGGCTAATTCACGCCAATGGTCTGTTTTTCCTTGTAGCGGTAATAGCCTGCGGCTTCCTCGTTGCGGATGAACTGGGCCTCGTCCGGGCCGAACACGCGGTTCTGCAATCCCTGCACCTGGACTTGCAATGCCTCGCCCGTGAATTGCTTCTCCAGTCGAGCCTTTTCCGCCATGTACTCCTCACCCGCGGACCGACGTTGCGCGCGCAAGTTGTCCAGCTGCTCCCAGCGTGTCAAGGCCTCCTGGTCCATACCCAGATCCGCGCGCAGCTTGCGCAGGGAGTCGGCGCGCTGGGCCGGCGACTGCTGACGCAAGTCTTGCTGGACGGAATCCAGTTTCAGGAATTCCTCCATCAACGCCGTTGTCTTCACCTGTCCGTCAACCTGCCGGTAATTATCGCCGTAGGCATCTTTCAGGCCCGCCACCAGGCTGTCCACCTTGTTGCCGAAAGGCGCGGTGGATGAGCGGATGCGATCCAGTGCGGTTGCCACCTTGTCGAGGCGGATTTCCTCCCGCCAGATCTGGTCGGCATCAGCACCGAACAGCGCATGCCGCTTGTCCCAAAGCGCGCGCTTCCGCTCGGCCGGGTCCGTGAAAGTACGTTGGGACTGCTGGCCCATCCAGTCCATGTAGTCGCTGTAGGCCTGGAAACGGGCCAGCAATGCGTTCGCCATGTCCGGGAACAGCTTTTTCAGGACGTCCCGGACATGGCTCGCCCAGTCAATCGGATACAATTTCATGAAATGGCTGCGCAGGAAATCCATCAACTGGATCTGCCAATACGGCTCCTTGATGCGCGCGCCGAAACGGCGGCGCAAATCATCAAGGAACCGTCGCTCTTCTTCGGCGGCGGAAACCTGCGTCACCGGCGCGGAGGCAGAGCCATCCGCCCGCGGTGACGCATTTTCCGTTGCGGAAGCCGGCTCCCCCGACTTGCCGTCTTCCGGGGTCAGACTGACCCACGCCACCCAGCCGATGCTGGCCGCCAGCGCCGCCGCCAAGGTCAGATTGAGGACTTTTTTCTGCTTCATGTCGCCTCGCATCCCGGTGCACCGGGTCTTGTTGTTTTTTAAATGGTCAAATATCAGCCTAATTGATCAAATTAAGATCCGTTACAGTTTGTTGTCATGATGAAATGTGATCGCTTGCATGTTTTTTGGACGAGCGCATAATCCATATCAACTCTTGCACAAAGAGTAAACGCCGGTCTGTCCCAACGGACCGGAATTCCGAGAAGAAGATACAACACGCCAAACCATGAGCAATCATGGGACGGAAAGCCACGAGTCCCACAGGGATCGTCGGGCCGCCTCGCCGGATTGAGTGAATCCGGAAGACGTCAGTGACCTCCGTACCGACGTGTTGCCGTAACCAAACCACAAGAAAAAGGTCGGCACACCATGAATCTTCTCAAAACCCTGGCGGCAGGTGCCGCAACTCTCATGCTGGGACTCGGACTTGCGAGCCCCGCGGCGGCCGAAACCGCCAACATGACCAAATATCCCGTGATTCTCGCCCATGGCATGGCCGGTTGGGACAGTCTGGCCGGCTTTCCCTACTTCGGTGATGACTGGGGCACCCCGGCCCTGAAAGGATGCAGCTCCATCTTCTCCATCAATTGTAACGGCTGGGTTCAGGGCGGCCAGAAATGGGCGGCCTTCCAGGTCACTTCACTGGCCGGATCGGAAGTACGCGGCCTGCAACTGGCGGACCAGGTCGACAGCTACATGGCGACCAACGGCGTCAGCTACGTGAACATGGTTGGCCACTCGCAGGGCGGCTTCGACATCCGCAAGGCGGCGCAGGTTCTCAAGAGCCGTCACGGCTATGTCGTCGTCAAGGACCTGATCAGCATCTCCTCGCCGCACCGGGGCACGCCTTACGCCAAGCGCATCCTGGACATGTACGCCCACAATAACGGGCAGCAGCTCTGCTGGAACCTGCCCTGGGACGGCACACAGGCCAATGATCCGTGCCTGAGCGTGGTGACCAAGCTGGCCGACAGCCTGTTCAACGGTCTGAACGCCCTTTCCGGCCAAAGCTACATCAGCTATCGCAACAACATCATCGATGCCAGCCTGCAACTGGTCTACAACGATTACGACCCCAATGACGGGCGGGTGACCGGGTCCAAGGTGTTCAACCAGAACTACAACCTGACCTCGGCGGACGGCACACCGATCGCGGCGCGTGTCGGCTCCTTCATCACCGGGCAGGATGACCTGAACCTGAATCCGCTGCTGGGCGCGCTGCATATCCTGATCGGCATGAACGCCGACGGCGACGGCTACTGCGTGGATGACTGCGACGGTGACGGCGCGGCGGGCATGGGCAACGGGACGACCTACGATCAGGATGACGACGGTCTGGTCGGCATCAACTCGCAGCAGATCGGCACCCGTCTCCAGTACAACGAGAACGACCTGACCTGCGCCTGGTACGGCTGCTGGAACCCGCTGGATACGGTCAGCCAGGTGAGCTCCACCGGGTACGTGTCCAACGTGAACGCCCCGAGCGCCATCCAGATGACCTCCCACGCCGGACAGATCAACCAGGACCACCTGGACGTGATCTCGATCGGTCCCGATACCTTTGATGAAATGGAGTTCTACGCCTCGATCGCGAACTACATCGCGGCCGCCGGCAACTGACGTTCGCCCCACGGCGTCGTGCAGCACGAGAATACCCCCGCCGAACGGCGGGGGTTCTTGTTTGTACATGGCCCTCCTGACGGCAAAAATTCCCTTGCCGCCCTGTCACCGCCCGGGC
>JAYRMT010000016.1:0-23030 GCA_041912575.1 Fluviicoccus sp.
GACCGCGTGGCCATCGACAGCGAACAACTGGAAAAGAAAAAGAAAAACCTGCAATCGCAGTTGGCCGACAGCGAGGAGCTGATCAAGCTCAAGGAGCAGCAGATCAAGGCGCTGGAGGCCCGGTTGAACGCCCCCGCCAGCCACTGAGCCGACCACTGGCACGCTTTCTGCATTATCTCCCTGCAGGACGCCTTTCCGGGCATTCCGTGACCTGAATCCGTGCACACCGCCGGAAACAGGCCCGAATGTCCGGCCACTGCCGGAACAGAGGGATCGACGGCGAGGCAGCAACCCTCTCAGGAATCGCCGGGATGCGACGCAAGGATGCGGCCTCCACCCGTCATGCAGGCGTATCCGCTTTCCGTTATGCTTGCGCCATGAAACCCCAACCCTCCCTCGTCACCGGGCTCGCGCTGCTCAGCCTGTCCGCCTTGCTTTTTTCCAGCATGGGCGTGGTGATCCGTCTCGCATCGCATACCGTGGATAACGTGACGATCGTCTTTGCCCGTAACCTGACCGGTACCGTACTGTTGTTGCCGATCGTGCTGGCGCAAGGACGCAGCTTCCTCAAAACCCGGAAACCCTGGATGCATACCTGGCGCGCACTGGCGGGTCTCACGGCCATGTACGGCTTTTTCTACGCCATCGCGCACCTGCCGCTGTCGAACGCCATGGTGTTCACCTATTCCTCACCCGTCTTCATCCCGCTGGTCGCCTGGTTGTTCCTGAAGGAGCGCATCACCCCGCTGATGCTGCTGGCGGCGGGCGTGGGGCTGGTCGGGGTCTTGCTGGTCGCCAAGCCGGATGCGGGCATGCTCAACGGACTGAGCCTGATCGGCCTGAGCTCCAGCCTGCTCGCCTCGGTCGCCTTCGTCACCGTGCGCGCATTGACCGCCACCGAACCGGCCACCCGGATCGTGTTTTATTTCTGTGTGATCGCCACGGCGGTGTCGTCCGTTCCGATGTTCTGGCACTGGCGGCCGCTGACCTGGACCGAAACCGGCTACCTGATTGGCGCGGGCTCCCTGGCCACACTCAGCCAGATCGCGCTGTCGAAGGCCTACGCCTATGCGCCGGCGGGCAAGATCGGCCCGGCGAACTACCTCGCGATCATTTTTGCGGGTCTCTGGGCGTGGTTGCTGTGGGGAGAAGTGCCGGATCGCTTCGGCATCATGGGCATGGTGCTGATTTTCCTGGCCCTGCTGCTGTGCCTGCCCCGGGAAAGCGTACGCCACGCCAAGGTCCAGGACGAACTGTAGATCGGGCTTGAGCCCGACCCACAGACATGAAAAAGGCGCTGTCGCCAGCGCCTTGGATATCCACCGACCAAAAGCCTTACTTCAGCGGCGGCTTCCCACCGGCGGCGATGATCTTCGCCAGATCGTCCTTGCCGATACCCGGCATCGCGGCCTCTCCGGCCAGCGGCAAGGTCTTGGCGCCCTTGCCCTGCATATTGCGCAATCCCTTGATCATTTTCGAGATCCCGGACGGCGTCGACAGCTTCTTCATCATCTTTTCCATCTGCGCGTGCTGCTTGAGCAGGCGATTGATGTCCTGGATCTGCACGCCCGCACCGGCGGCGATGCGGCGCTTGCGCGACCCGTTGATGACATCGGGCTTTTGCCGTTCCAGGGGCGTCATCGACTGGATGATCGCTTCCATCCGCTTCATCATCTTTTCCGGCGCGCCGGCGGCCATGGCTTGCTGCACCTGCGCGCTGTTCATGCCGGGAAGCTTGTCCATGAAGCCCGCCATGCCGCCCATGGCGCGCATCTGCTGGAACTGGACCAGCAGGTCGTCCAGATTGAAACCGCCGCCGCGACGCAGTTTCTTGGCGATTTTTTCGGCCTTTTCCTTGTCGATCTTGCGTTCGACTTCCTCGACCAGCGAGAGCACGTCGCCCATGCCGAGAATCCGTTGCGCGACGCGATCCGGGAAGAAGGGTTCCAGCGCCTCGGTCTTTTCGCCGACGCCAAGGAACTTGATGGGCTTGCCGGTAATCATC
This sequence comes from Fluviicoccus sp., assembly GCA_041912575.1. GTDB lineage: Bacteria > Pseudomonadota > Gammaproteobacteria > Pseudomonadales > Moraxellaceae > Fluviicoccus. Next base: position 2,006 of record JAYRMT010000016.1, read on the forward strand.
CGCACGGACAAGGCCGCGCCGCCGCGCGCGTCGCCGTCGGCCTTGGTCAGCACCACGCCGGTCAGCGGCAGGGCGTCATTGAACGCCTTCGCGGTATTGGCGGCGTCCTGGCCGGTCATCGAGTCGACCACGAACAGGGTTTCGATCGGCTTGATGGCGGCATGCAGGCGCTGGATTTCCTCCATCATCTCGGCATCGACGTGCAGGCGTCCGGCGGTATCGACGATCAGGACATCCTGGAATTTCACCCGGGCATCGGCAATCGCGGCGCGCGCGATTTCCACCGGGTCCTGGTCGGCGCTCGACGGGAAAAACGCGGCGCCGACATCGCCCGCGACGGTTTCGAGCTGCTTGATGGCGGCGGGACGGTAGACGTCGCAGGACACCACCATGACCTTCTTCTTCTGGCGTTCCTGCAGGAACTTGGCCAGCTTGGCGACGGTGGTGGTTTTGCCGGCGCCTTGCAGGCCGGCCATCAGGATGACGGCCGGCGGCGTGGTTGCCAGATTGAGGGTCTCGTTCGCCTCACCCATGGTGCGGGTCAGCTCGTCATAGACGACCTTGACGAAGGCCTGGCCCGGCGAGAGCGACTGCATGACTTCCTGGCCCATCGCCTGCTCGCGGATGCGCTCGATGAAGTCGCGCACCACCGGCAGCGCCACGTCGGCCTCCAGCAAGGCCATGCGCACTTCGCGCAGCGTGTCCTTGATGTTGTCTTCGTTCAGCGTGCCGGTGCCGCTGATGTTGCGGAGGCTTTTGGTCAGTCGTTCGGTGAGATTGTCAAACATGGTCTTGTTGTCGCTTCGATAAACGGCGGGAAATGGCGTCAAGGATAGGAAAATCCACCCGCCTATGCTATAGCTAGCACCGGCTTTTGTCGTGAAAAAAGCCCTATAATCGCCCTTTTGACCGATACCGACCTCCGATGATGTTTTCCCTGGTTGCCGGACTTACCGCCATCGCGGCCTATCTTGCGGCCTGCGCGCTGCTTCTGCGCGCCATGACCCGCAAGCTGCCCTTGCCGCGCCTGGCCATCCTGGGCCTCGGCACGGCCGCCCTGCCCCTGCACGCCATGGTGCTGGCGGGCCAGATCCACGGCGGGCCCGGACTTGATCTCGGCCTGTTCCACATCGTCTCGCTGGTCGGATGGCTGATCGCGGCCATGCACATCCTGATCGCCGGGCGGCGCGATCTGGTCGGCCTCAGCCTGGCGGCGTTCCCGGCCGCGGCGGCCAGCCTGCTGCTCTCGCTGCTGTTCCGCGCGCCCTACACCCCGCTGACCCGTCTCCAGAACGGCGTCGAGGGTCACATCATCCTGTCGATCCTGGCCTACAGCGTGCTGTGCATGAGCGCGTTGCACGCCCTGATCCTTTCCGTACAGAACCGGGAGCTCAAGCAGCGCAAACGGCAGGGCTCCCTGTTGCACGCCCTGCCGCCGCTGCAGACCATGGAGGCGGTGCTGTTCGACCTGATCGGCGTCGGTTTCGCGCTGCTCTCGATGGCCATCCTCAGCGGTTTCCTGACCCTGGACAACATGTTCGCGCAGCATGTCGTGCACAAGACGGTATTCAGCCTGATCGCCTGGACCGTATTCGGCGTGCTGCTGGTCGGCCACCACCGGCAAGGCTGGCGCGGCCAGACCGCGATCCGCATGACCCTGACCGGTTTCGCCCTGCTGCTGGTCGGCTTCTACGGCAGCAAGATCGTCCTCGAGCTGATCCTGAAAAAAGTCTAAACAATTCGGGCCCGATTACGCTTGACGGCTGGATAACGCAGCCGTTCTCATGTGAGCATCCGGTTTTCTCAGGTTCTGATTCTTGGACGCAGACCATTTGGGGCTCATGTTTGCCCTGCTGTTCTTTTTCATCGTGTGCGCCGCCTTCTTTTCCGGCTCCGAAACCGGCCTGATGGCCTCCAACCGCTATCGCCTCAAGCATCGCGCCAAGCTCGGCGACCGTCGCGCCCAACGCATCCTCAGCCTGCTTACCCAGCCCGACCGCCTGATCAGCGCCATCCTCATCGGCAACACCACCGTCAACACGCTGGTGGCGATGGTCGCGACCTTCATCGGCATCGCGCTGGCGGAACGCTTCCATGTCTCCGATGATGTCGGCGCCTCGGTCTCCGCCGCCCTGCTGACCTTCGTGCTGCTGATTTTCGGCGAGGTCGCCCCGAAAACCTTCGCCGCCAATCACCCGGAGCGCGTGGCCACGCTGGCCAGCTACCTGATGCCCGCCATCCTGAAGCTGTTCGCGCCGCTGGTGTGGCTGATGAACCTGATCACCACCGCGATGTTCCGCTTCAACCGCATCGGCCACGACAAGAAGGACAAGCTGACGCGCGAGGAGCTGCATACCATCCTGCATGACGTGTTCCTGCCCGTGAAGCACCGCAACATGCTGCTGGGCATCCTCGAACTGGACAACATCACCGTCAACGACATCATGATCCCGCGCCAGGAGGTGGTGGGCATCGACATGGACGACGACCTGGACGACATCGTCAACCTGCTGCGCTCGACGCACCACACCCGCATGCCGGTGTATCGCGGCGAGCTGAACCAGACCATCGGCATCCTGCACACGCGCAACGCCACCCGCTTCCTGGGCCAGGAAAACCTGAGCAAGGACGTGATCATGGAGTATGTGCGCGAACCGTATTACGTGCCGGAAAGCACGCCGCTGCAGACGCAGCTGGTGCAATTCCAGAAGCAGAAACGCCGCCTGGGGCTGGTGGTGGACGAGTACGGCGATGTGCAGGGCATCGTGACGCTGGAAGACATCCTGGAAGAGATCGTCGGCGAATTCACGACGAACGTCGCCGAATCGCACCAGGACATCACGCCGCACACCGACGGCTTCTACGTGATCGACGGCAGCCTCGGCCTGCGCGACATCAACCGCTCGCTGCACTGGACGCTGCCCACCGACGGCGCGAAAACGCTGAGCGGGCTGATCCTGGAGCATCTGGAGACGATCCCGGACGCCGCGCTGGGCCTGAAGCTGGACGAGTATTACATCGAAGTGATGCAGATCCGCGACAACACCATCAAGGCGGCGCGGATCCGCAAGGCCGAAGCGGCCTGACTCGGTCCGTTATTGCAGGACCAGCTGACCGGTGATGAAGCGCCGGACTTCCTCGGTCGCCTCGACGCTGTTGGCGCAAAGGGTCGGGAAACTGATGAAACCGTGCACGTCCGGATAATGGACATGACGCACGGACACGCCTGCGGCGCGCAAGGCGTTGGCGTAGGCGAAACCGTCGTCGCGAAGCACATCGTAATCGGCGGTGATGATCAGGCAGGGCGGCAGGCCGCCCAAGTCTTTCGCGCGGATCGGCGAGAACTCGGGATCGTCGCGGTCGGCCGGCGTGCGCTGGTAACAGTCGAAGAACCATCCCATCAGCTTCTTGCTCAGGATCGGCGCATCCCGGTTTTCCTCCACGCTTGGCGCGTTGAACGCGCCGTCGATCACCGGATAGATCAGGATCTGGCCCTTGAGGCGGTCCGGGAATTTCTGCGCCAGCACGGCGGACAGGTTGCCGCCAGCGCTGTCGCCCATCACCACGATCCGTTCCGGATCAGCGTTCAGGCGTGCATGCTCGCGCAGGATCCAGGCGAACACGCCCTCCCCCTGCCGCACCGGCGTCGGGAACTTGGCCCACGGGGCCAGATGGTAATCCACGGCGATCACCAGCGCGCCGGTCGCGTGCGCGATGCGGCGGCAGAAGGCGTCATGGCTGGCCAGGTTGCCGATCACCCAGCCGCCCGCATGCATGAACATCACCACCGGCAGCACCGCATCGGCAATCGGGTAGTACAGGCGCACGTCGACCCGGCCCGCGCCGGTATCGACCGTTTCCTGCACCACCTTCGGCAAGGCTTGCGGCGCACCCAGCACGGCCTTTTCGATCAGCGGAGGGATACCGGCGCGTTGCACCGCCTTGAGCACCCCGGCCGGGGCCCGGGGCAGGAAATCCATCGGTTTGGACAGCGCGCCGAGGACGCGGGTGCGCAGCGGCAGGTGTTTAAAGCGCGACATGTTTTTTCAGGTGCTCCCGGTAACGTTTGAAATTCTCGACATAGTGCAGCGCGCCGAGCTGGATGCGCATCGCCTGCATCTCGGAAATCTCCTTCACGACCTTGCCCGGCGAACCCATCACCAGCGAATTGTCGGGGATTTCCTTGCCTTCCGGGATCAGCGCGTTGGCGCCGATGATGCAGTTGCGGCCAATGCGGGCGTTGTTGAGGATGACGGCGTTGATGCCGATCAGCGAGTTGTCGCCGATGGTGCAGCCGTGCAGCATCGCCTTGTGGCCGACGGTCACGTTCGCGCCCACCACCAGCGGGATGCCGTAGTCGGTGTGCAGCACCGCGCCGTCCTGGATGTTCGAGTTCTCGCCGATGGTGATCAGGTCGTTGTCGCCGCGGATCACCACGTTGAACCAGACGCTGGCATTGTGCTCCAGCACCACCGAACCGATGACACTGGCGGTCGGCGCGATCCAGTAATCGCCCCGGGTGACGAGGCGGCGGTCTTCAAGGTCGTAAATCATGCGCAATTCCGGGCAAAAAGGGGATCAGCTTTTCAGCGGGTTGGGCCAGCGCCAGTCGATCTTCGCGTCATAGGCCAGCCGCATCAGCTCGACGATCATGAAGCCGGTCAGGCCCCAGATCATGTAGTCCTGGTAGTGGTAGCTCGGCACGGTGACCTTCAGGCCCATGAACTTGATCTTGTGGTCGTAGCTGGGCGGCTGGGTCAGGAACAGGTCCAGCGGCACCATGAAAATGCTCTCGATCTCGTCCGGACTGGGCGTCAGCGGCGGCAATTCCTCGAGCAGGCCGACCACCGGGCGCACCTTCAGGCCCACGCGCGAGGTGAACACGCCCAGCTGGCCGATGACCTGCACCTTGTCCGGCGCCAGACCGATTTCCTCTTCCGCCTCGCGCAGCGCGGTGGCCACCACCGAGGCGTCGGTCGCGTCACACTTGCCGCCCGGGAAGGCGACCTCCCCGGCATGGCTGTTGAGGTGGCCCGCGCGACGGGTGAGGATCATGCGCGGCACCTCCTCGCGGGTCAGCGCGATCAGCACGGCGGCATCCACGGGCGACGCGGGCGGCTGGTAACGGGCCAGGCGGTCAAGCAGGGGTTGCAACATGGGACGATGGTTCTAGATTATTCGAACCATATTAAAGGTTATATCCGGTCGCCGACAACAGCCTTTATACTCTGCCGCTGACTTCCCGGGATGTTCCTCCATGAATTTCTGCAGCGATTGCGGCGCGAAGGTCGTGCACAAGGTTCCGGCGGGCGACAACCGCCTGCGTTATGTGTGCGAGGCCTGCGAAACCATCCATTACCAGAACCCGAAAATCATCTGCGGCTGCCTGCCGGTCTGGGAAGACAAGGTGCTGCTGTGCAAGCGCGGCATCGAGCCGCGTTACGGCCTGTGGACGCTGCCCGCCGGGTTCATGGAAAACGGCGAGACCACCCAGGAAGGCGCGGCGCGCGAGACCTGGGAGGAAGCGGCGGCGAAGGTTCGCATCGGCGAACTGTATTGCGTGTTCAACATCCCGCAGATCAGCCAGGTGTACCTGATGTACCGGGGCGAGATCATCGACGGCAACTTCGGCGTCGGTGAGGAAAGCATCGAGGCCGGGTTGTTCGCGGAAGAAGCCATTCCGTGGGACGAACTGGCTTTTCCGAGCATCAAGCGGACGCTGCGCTATTATTTTTCGGACCGGAAGCTGGGGCAGTTTCCGGTGCGGGTGGAGGATTTGATACACGGGTCGAGGGAATAACCCTCACCCCGAGTACCCCATCACCGCCACCACATGCAGCCCCGTCCCCGCCAGCACGAAGCCATGCCAGATCGCGTGCGCATGGCGCATTTTCCCGTCCAGTACGTAGAAGATCACCCCGAGCGAATAGGCCAGTCCGCCGCCCGCCAGCCATAACAGCCCGTTCACCGGCATCCGCGAGATCAGCGGCCCCGCCGCGATCACCACCAGCCAGCCCATCGCCAGGTACAACCCGGTCGAGAGCTTCGGATTCTTCAGCTTGTCGAACAGCTTCAGCACCACGCCGATGGTCGCCAGCGCCCAGATCACCCCGAGGATCGACCAGCCCCACGCGCCTTTCAGCACGCCCAGCGTGAAGGGCGTGTAGGTGCCCGCAATCAGCAGGTAGATCGCCGCGTGGTCGAATTTCTGGAACAGGCGCTTCCAGTCGCCGTGCGGCAAGGCGTGGTAGAAGGTCGAGGTGAAGTACATCAGGATCATGGTCGCGCCGAAGATGCTGGCCCCGACCACGTTGGCGGTGGTGCCGTAACGCACCGCCGCAAGGATCAGCATCGGGGTGACGGCAATCGCCGCCAGCAGGCCTACGCCGTGACTGAGCGTATTGGCCAGTTCGTGGAACCAGCGAGAGAAACGGTCGTGCGCGGGCAACATGGGCGAACCCTCGGCAATTAAATATACATCTGTATATTATGCGCCGATTCTCGCATCTTGCTGGTGAATTGGCGACAGAATTGCGGTTATTTTTTGTTCTCCCCGGACTGCCAAGCCTGCGCGACGGCTTCCGACAATACCGTGATGGCGCGCCGCGGTCCCGCCAGCTTGCCCATCTGCAGGAAACCGTGCACCAGTGTGTCAAAACAGCGGTAATGCACGGGCACGCCGCACTCGCGCAGGCGCTCGGCATAGCGCGCGCCCTCATCACGCAGGGGATCGAAACCGGCGGTGAACACCAGTGCGGGCGGCAGGCCGGACAAGTCCTTCTGCAGCAAGGGTGACACGCGCAGGTCGTATTTCTCGTCGGGGTGGTTCAGGTAATGGGCGATGAAGAACTCCATGGCCTGCCGCTCCAGCACATGGCCGCTGGCGAAGGCGTGGTAAGAGTCGCGCTGCTCGGACAGGTCCACCGCCGGGTAGATCAGCAGTTGCAGGTCAGGCCGCCGCGCGGGTTCGTTGCGGGTCAGCATCGACACCACGGTGGCGAGGTTGCCGCCCGCACTGTCGCCGCCCAGCCCCACCCGGCCGTCGCCGCCGGTCTGACCGGGATTCGCCCTCGCCCAGTCCAGCACCGCCAGCGCATCCTCGATAGCCGCCGGGAACTTGTGTTCCGGGGCCAGACGGTATTCCACGGAAAGCACGACACATTGCCCGTGCCGCGCAAGAAAACGGCAGAACGGGTCGAAGGCGTCCACGTCAAAAGTGACCCAGCCGCCGCCGTGCAGGTAGATCAGCACCGGCAGCGGCTGCGCGGTGTCGGGGCGATAGAGGCGCGCCGGGATATCGCCGTGCGAGCCGGGAATAGCGACATCCCGGATCTCCGGGAGGGGGACAGGGTCCATGTCGAGGGCCTGCATGTTGCGTTTGAGGCCGCGACGCAGACCGTCGAGCGGGAATTCCGACCAAGGGGTTTTCTTGGCGTGGATCTGCGGCAGCAAGGCGGCGATGTCGGGGTCGAGCATGGGGGTCTCCAATCGGTTTATATCGCGAGGGAGCATATGCGATATGCCTTGCCTACCGGCCAGGGATCTTTACCACAACCATGACACCGCGTACTTCGGGATATTTTCATCAATGGATACCAGCGTCATCCGCTCGGCTGCTGCGGTTGCCACCAGCAAACGGTCAAATGGATCGCGATGGAAACACGGCAACTCCTGAACAACATGCAGGTACTGCCGCTCAAGCCCCAGAACGATCAGCCCGTTGTTATCCACTATCCGGAAAAATTCGGTCAGCCCGCCATCCAGTCGGAGTTTTTGCGTGCCCAGTTTGATCGCCACTTCCCACGCGGACACGATGCTGACGTATTTCTCGCTATCGACGTCAAGAATGGCTTGTCTGGCTTTCTCGGAAAGATTGGGTGAGTTCTCGGCCATCCATAACACGACATGCGTATCCAGCAGGTATTTCACTGCATGTACTCCTGAAACTCTTCCATAGGCTCATTAAAATCCTCTGATAGCGCAATCTTGCCTTCCCAACCTCCCAGTTTTGCTGTTTTGGCCGCCGGCTTGGCGATGTCGAACGGAATGGCTTGCCTGTAGACAACCTGCGTCAGAAAGACATTGATGGCCGTGGTCATGTCCAGTCCCAAGTCACTCAGCACGGCTTGCGCCTTGGCCTTGAGTTCGCTGTCGGTCCGGATATTGATGTTGGCGGTAGACATGATGACTCTCCAATAACACCCACCGCTAAATTATCACAATGTGCGCACATTGAAATAACATCAATGCCGTCAACCCCATGCTTTTCTGATGCAGTGCCGCACCCGCATTACCGTCGCCACAGCCAATACCTTCGCCGCAAAGGCCACAATACGGATAGCGCCAATCCTAGGTCACTCCACCCGCAATCACTGCCGCCCAATCCGTCCGGCCTTCCCGCCCCAACCAGACGTTTCATGCCCGATTGACTTTCCCTCCCGCAAAAGTTGTCCGGATGGTAAATGACGCCCGCTCCGCCGCTCTGGCACGATGACCCTGTCGTTCAAGAAAACAACACGGAGCACCCGTATGGCAACCAGCTTCGCCGGACAGGCCCAAGGCTTCGGCCTGGCCATCCTGACCCAGATCGCCAGCAGCGAATGGCCGGACAAATTCGGCCTGCGCAAGCCTATGGAAAAGATCCTCTATCGCGGCAGCAAGACCGGCTTCCAGGTCATGACCACCGTCGCCCGTCGCTTTGACGCCGGTAAGCCCGCCGGCAACAAGCCAGTGCGCCTGAAGTCTACCGCCGAGCGCGGCGTCTTCGACCTGTCGCTGTCCGATGAACAACAGATGGTGCGCGACAGCCTCTCCGCCTTCGCCCGTGAAGTGATCCGCCCCGCCGCGCATGACGCCGACGGCAACGGCGCGGTGCCCGCCGCGCTGCGGGCGCAGGCCAAGGATCTTGGCCTGGTGTTCTACGCCGTGCCGGAAGCCCTGGGCGGCATGGCCGGCGAACAGACCGTCACCACCCAGATGCTGGCGCTGGAGGATCTCGGCTACGGCGACATGGGCATTGCCGCGTCGCTGTTCAGCAATGTCAGCGTCGCCAACACCCTGACCCGCTGGGGCAGCGCCGAACAACAACAGCGCTACCTGCCCGCCTTCGCCGGGGAAAACCCGCCGGAAGCCGCGCTGGCCGTGACCGAAAGCGCTCCGTTGTTCGACCCGATGAAGCTGTCCACCACCGCCCGCAGCAACGGCAGCGGCTATGTGCTGAATGGCGAGAAGGCGCTGGTGCTGAACGGCGGCGAGGCCGAGCTGTTCATCGTCGCGGCCGACACGGGCAGCGGCACGGGCCTGTTCATCATCGAGGGCGGCACGCCGGGCCTGAGCTTGCGCGCGCTGCAGGGCATGGGCCTGAAGGCCGCGGCCACCCACAACCTGAAGCTGGACAACGTGCAGGTGCCCGCCGCCAACCGCCTGCCCGCCGATACCCTCGATTACCAGGCCTTCCTGGATCTGGGCTCGCTGGCCTGGTGCGCACTGGCGGTCGGCGCGGCGCAGGCGGCGCTGGATTATGTCATCGACTACGCCAACGACCGGGTCGCCTTCGGCGAACCGATCAGCCACCGTCAGGCCGTCGCCTTCCTGATCGCCGACATCGGCATCGAGACCGAGGCCATGCGCCTGATGACCTGGCGCGCCTGCGCGCTGGCCGAACAGGGCAAGACCTTCCACCGCGAGGCCTATCTGGCCCGCGTGCTCTGCGCCGAGAAGGCGATGAAGATCGGCACCGACAGCGTGCAACTGCTGGGCGGCCACGGCTTCACCAAGGAGCATCCTGTCGAGCGCTGGTACCGCGACCTGCGCGTGCTGGGTGTCATGCACAGCGGCCTGCATATCTGATTGAGGGGAAATAGACCATGTATCTCGAAAGTCCGAAGAAATTCAACATGCTGGTGGAACAGGCCCACCAGGTCGCCCTCAATGTGCTGCGCCCCATCTCGCGCAAGTATGACAAGGCCGAACACGAGTACCCGAAAGAGCTGGACATGCTGGCCTCGCTGCTGGACGGCATGAACGAAGGCGCGCCGGGCAGCGCGGGCGCCACCAGCGCCACCGGCGGCGGCGCGAAGGACAACACCGGCGAGATCAAGAACGGCGCCAACCTGTCCACCGTGCTGGGCATCATCGAAATGTGCTGGGGCGACTGCGGCCTGCTGCTGGCCATGCCGCGCCAGGGCCTGGGCAACGCTGCCATCGCCGCCGTGGCCAACGAGGAACAACTGGCGCGCTTCAAGGGCACCTGGGCAGCCATGGCGATCACCGAGCCGGGCTGCGGCTCCGACTCCGCCGCCATCCGCACCACTGCCGTCAAGGACGGGGATGACTACATCCTCAACGGCGAAAAGATCTACGTCACCTCCGGCGCACGCGCCGATAGCGTGGTGGTGTGGGCGACGCTGGACAAGAACCTCGGCCGCGCCGCGATCAAGTCCTTCGTGGTCAAGCACGGCACGCCGGGCATGCAGGTGACGCGTCTGGAGAAGAAGCTGGGCATCAAGGCCTCCGACACCGCCGCCATCACCTTCACCGACTGCCGCGTTCCGGCCGCCAACCTGTTGGGCACGCCGGAAGTGGATGTGCAGAAGGGCTTCGCCGGGGTCATGCAGACCTTCGACAACACCCGCCCGCTGGTGGCCGGGATGGCGCTGGGCGTGGCGCGTGCCTCGCTGGACCGCACCCGCGAGTTACTGAAGGATCACCTCTCCCCCAACTACAGCAAGCCGATGCTGACCGCCAGCCACGCCGAGGCGACGCTGAACCGGCTGGAAGCCGAGTGGGAAGCGGCCAAGTTGCTGACGCTGAAAGCGGCCTGGATGGCGGACAACAAGATCCCCAACTCCAAGGAAGCCTCGATGGCGAAGGCGAAAGCCGGTCGGGTGGGCAACGAGATCACGCTGAAGTGCGTGGAACTGTGCGGCGCGGCGGGTTATCTGGAAGATGAACTGCTGGAGAAGTGGGCGCGCGACTCGAAGATCCTCGACATCTTCGAAGGCACACAGCAGATCCAGTTGCTGATCATTGCCCGTCGGCTCCTGAACAAGAGCTCGGCGGAGCTGAAGTAAGCGTTCTCCGGTGCGGCGACGCGATGTCCCGCGCCGGATTTTCCCCCGTTACCACCCCTTCCCCGCCCGCGTGTCCAGCCATTGCCGGACATCCGCGAACACCTCGTCCCGATTGATTTCGTGGAAGAGGTCGTGCATCGCGCCCTCGTAGAGCTTCAGTGTCTTGTCAATGCCGCGGCACCATTCATGCAGCGCCTTGGCGCTCGCCGGATCGGCCAGGGGATCCGCCGTCCCGTGGATGATGAGCAAGGGGATTTCGATCCGCTCCAGCAATTTGCCGATTCTCGCGGTGGCGTTCAGCAAGGCCTTGCCGGTCCCGGCGTCCATCTTGCCATGGTGGATGAGGGGGTCGTCGTCAAACGCCGCCACTTCGGCGGGATCGCGCGACATCTGGTGCCCGAAGGTGATCTGCGAAAGCCCCAGACGCGGCGCGAGGCCGCCGATCATGGAGGCGGCGAGGCGCTTCACCGGCGTGATCCCACGCCCCTCCGCCAGGGCGGAGGCATTGAAGATCACCCCGTCAATATCGAGATGGCTGCCGCTGAGATAGGTGGCTGCAACCAGACCGCCCACGCTGTAACCGCAGAGGAACATCGGCACGCTGCGCAACTCGTTCTGCACCACGCCGACAAAGCCGGTCAGATCGGCGATCCAGGCGTCGAAATCCCCGATATGCGCCCGGTGCCCGGGTGATTCGCCATGCCCTTCGAAATCAAAGGTATAGACGGCATAGCCATGTCCGGTCAGATACCGGGCGAAGGCTTCGAAGCGGCCGCTGTGATCCCCCCAGCTATGCAGGCAGAGCACGACTGCGCGGGGATAGCCGGAATCAGGCCACCATTTGCGGGCGCGGAGCGTGACGCCGCGACTCATGAAATCGTAGGACTTGTAGCGTGGCATGTAAGACCCGTTTGTTCTCTTTTTCGGGCCGGATCCGGCGTGGTCGGTCAGGCCTGCTTTTTCTTGCGGTATTCGATCGGCGTCATGTCTGTCCAGCGCTTGAAGGCGCGGTAGAACGTGCTCGGCTCGGAAAAGCCGGTCAGGTAGACAATCTGCTCGATGCTCTCTGCGGTCTGCGCCAGCAGGCGCTTGGCAAGCCGGCAGCGATAATCGGCCAGCACCTGGTTGAAACTGGTGCCCGCATCGGTCAACTGGCTGCGCAACCGGCGCGGCGGCACATTCAGACGCTTGGCCACGGTTTCCAGGCTGGTCTCGCCGCTTTCCAGCGTCTCGCCGATGGCGCGCCGCACCTCCGCCACCAGGTCGAAGCGCGCCAGCTCCTGCAGTTTCTCATGCGCCAACTGCTCGTGAAAGCGAACCAGCTCCGGTTCCGCTTGCCAGATCGGGTAATCCAGCACCTCCGGATTGAAATGAAGCCGGTTTTCCGGCGCGCCGAGGAGCACCGGACAACCGTAGACCCGCTCGTACTCCTCGGGGGACGCGCCGTTCTCGTGCATGAATTCGATCATCACCGGCTGGAACTGCCCTTCCGAAACAAAGCGGAAGAAGCGCAGCACGCCGACCATCAGGCATTCGGCGGTATGGCGCAGGGTCGTCCCGGCGACCATGTTGACGAAATAGCACTCGTCTTCATTGTGGACCAGCGCGGCCTGCAGCATGTCGCTGATCAGGCGCTGGTAGGCCATGACGCGCTTCAGGCCTTCGCCGAAGTTGGAACTGCTGAGAAAAAGGTATTCCAGCACCTGACCGCGATACAGCGGCAAATACTCGCCGAGATGCAGGCCGATATGCGGGTCATCGGAGAAGGACTCGACCGACTGCCAGAAGGCGATCTGCGCGTGCGACGGCGTGCGCGCCTTGCCATCCACCTGCGACAGGCCGACGCCGGCCTTGAACAGAATGTTTTCCGCCGGCAAGCCCGCGTTGCGCATGGCCTGGTAGATGAAGCGGAGCAGTATGGCGCCGTCGGTGCGTTCAGACATGGGGAAGTCCAGTGGGCCCGTCACAAGGCCCCTTTTTATGATGAACCACGGTGCAAGTAAAGCATTATCAAGAGGATAGCCGACTACCGGCGATCCGCTCCTAGATATCGATCAATTTCACGACGTCGTAAGCCGGGGTCTCGTAGGGATGCGCGGCCTTCAGGGCGCGGATCGCGGCGTCCAGCCGATCCTCCGCGCAGACCAGTTCGACCTTGTATTCCAGCACCTGTTCGACGGCGCCGACCTGCCCGAGGAAAGGGTTCGCGCCGCTCAGCGGGCGGAACTGGCCGGTGCCCAGGGTCTGCCAGGCGCAGCAATCGTAATTGCCGATCGTGCCCGCGCCCGCGTTGAACAGCGCTTGCTTGACGGGTTCGAGATGGATGTCGGGGATGTAGACCGTGATCTTGTACATGGAACACTCCGGACAGGATGACGGGACTCTAGCGGGGGAGAGATGAAGGGGCAAGGGTGACAGATGTCATGTCTCGGGGTTGATCACATCCCGTTGTGCTTGGGCGATGCGGCGGAAGTCCTCGCTGACGCGGGAGTCTTCCTGAATTCGCCGCCAGTAGTCGCGCGCCCACTCGCAGACTTCCGGCCAGACCGGGCGGGTCAGGGACGTAGGGCGCGGGATGCGCGGCGCGCGCTCAATGACCTCGCCATGCGTGTTCGGGGCGTAATGCATAGGGAGCATATCGTAGACCGGGGCCAGTTTCAGGGAGAAATCGTCGCCCAGAAAGAAGCTGAGGTTCCCGTTGTGCATATCGGTATTGGCGATCAGGTGGCCAAAGGCGTAAATCCGGAGGATGCGCTCATAATCGTCGTGACTGATACGGCGTTGTTCCAACAATGCATGCGCCAACTGATCCCAATAAGGGGGATGGCCAATGTACTCGTTATTGACCGCCTCCAGCGAGACCAGACCAAGCCGTCCGAAAGTCGGCGTACGGTCGAAACGGATGACTTCGAGAAAGGTCCGGCTGTCCTGAATGACGATTTCGCTCTCGGCGCTTGGTATGCCCTGATCTGCAAGCACTTGATGTGCGATTGATTCAGAAACCAGCAAATCAGACCAGCGCTGCCCCGATACCACAGCATGATCAGGTCCAAACTTCACGAGATACTCTTCAATCCGAGAAGCTCCAAGACGGGCCATGAGCGTCAGTTTGGGTTGATCACCGCCTGCTGAAGAGCCAGACTGACTTCGACTCTGTGCCTCCCTGACCAAGACCGAATACACCGGTCTCAATTCACTGCGGGTGCACAGCTTCGTAGGAGACACTTCTCGCTGGAGAAGTGCGCATTCATTTTGGTAATGCTCGGCCAACTGATTCCCAACCAGAAAATTACCGGGCAACTCACCAAAAATGAGCAGGCTTGTCAGGATATCGTCATTGCCCCAATCATCCAGTCGATCCGGAAACCATCCTTCATCTATTCCTGCGATCAGGGCACGCCCCAAATACCCCTGCGGCCGATTATCCGCCAGAAACCAAGGCAACCCTTCATACACCGAATCCTTGCCGCTCAAGGCATCCCGCCACACAAACCACGCCGGATAAATCGCCAGTAGCTCCCCGGCCGACGACACCTCGCCCACCGCATTCACCCGGAAGACCGGCCACGCCGACCCGATATCCCGGACAGACCGCCGTAAAGCGTAACGCGCCGCCCTCGCCTTCCCGATGGCAACCACCTCATGCGCATGCCGCGCCAGTAAACGCGACACCGTCGGTTGGGAAACTCCCAGCGCAGACGCCAGCTCGCGCGCGGTGCGCGGACCGGAAAGCAGGGCTTGCTGGAGATCAAGGACTGGCATGATGAATAGATTCTTGCACGTAACAGCTGACTTATAGCACAAGCGACATGGCAATCACGTCATCCGATGAATAGATTCAAAAAAACAGGGCACTTGTGCGTCCTGTTTTTAATACCGCTCACAATCACCCGACAAACACCCGCGCATTGCGGAACATGCGCATCCAGCCCGCATCGTCGGTCCAGCCTGCCGGCTTCCAGGACTGCTGCACGGCGCGGAACACCCGCTCCGGGTGCGGCATCATGATGGTGGCACGGCCGTCGCGGCTGGTGACGCCGGTCATCGCGAAGGGCGAGCCGTTCGGGTTCAGCGGGTAGGTCTGGGTGGCGTTGCCGGCGCTGTCGGCCCAACGCAGGGCAACCAGACCGCTGTCGCTGAGGGCTTGCGGCTGCTCGGTCAGCACCCGCCCTTCCCCGTGCGCCACCGCGATCGGCAGCACCGAGCCTTCCATGCCCGCCAGGAAGATCGACGGCGACTTTTCCACCCGCACCAGCGCCGTGCGCGCCTCGAAGACTTCGCTGTTGTTGCGCACGAAGCGCGGCCACAGGTCGGCGCCCGGAATCAGGTCCTTCAGTTGCGACATCATCTGGCAACCGTTACAGATGCCCAGGCTGAAAGTGTTCGGACGTGCAAAGAAGGCCGCGAACTCGTCGCGCACCCGGCTGTGGAACAGCACCGACTTTGCCCAGCCGCCGCCCGCGCCCAGCACGTCGCCGTAGGAGAAGCCGCCGCAGGCGACCAGCCCGGTGAAGTCCTTCAGGCTCACGCGCCCGCCCAGCAGGTCGCTCATGTGCACGTCGACGCTGGTGAACCCGGCCTTGTCGAACGCGGCCGCCATTTCCACATGGCCGTTGACGCCCTGCTCGCGCAGGATCGCCACGCGCGGCCGCACGCCGGTGGCGATGAACGGCGCCGCGACATCGGCATCCACATCAAAACTGAGGTTGGCCACCAGACCGCGATGCGCCGGATCGGCAATCAGCGCGAACTCCTCGGCGGCGCAATCGGCGTTGTCGCGCAGCGACTGGATGCGGTAGCTGGTCTCCGCCCACCATTGCTGCCAGGTCGCGCGGTCGCCGCCCAGCATGCGGAAGCCTTCGTGCAGGAAGTTCAGCGCACCCGTGGTGTTGATACGGCCGAGCTTGTGCACACAACCCGCCAGCGACGTGGTCGCGAAGGCCTCGCGCACGGTCGCCAGATCGGCGGCGCGGACCTGGATCACCGCGCCCAGCTCTTCATTGAACAACGCGGCGGGGACATCGGCTGTGGTCTTCGCGACCGGCGCCAGTTCGATATCCAGACCCAGACGGCTGGCGAAGCTCATTTCCGCCAGCGCGGCGAGCAGGCCGCCGTCGCTGCGGTCGTGATAGGCCAGCAGCTTGCCGTCGGCGTTGAGAAACTGGATGACCGCGAAGAAATCCTTCAGCAGTTCGGGATTGTCGAGATCCGGCGCGACATCGCCCAGTTGCCCGTAAACCTGCGCCAGCGCCGAACCGCCCAGACGGTTCTTGCCCTGTCCCAGATCGATCAGCAGCAGGACGCTGTCCGCCTCGGGGCGCAATTCGGGCGTCAGCGTGCGGCGCACGTCCTGCACCGGCGCGAAGGAGGACACGATCAGCGAGAGCGGCGCGGTCACCGCCTTGTCCTCGCCATTCTCCTTCCAGACGGTGCGCATCGACAGCGAATCCTTGCCCACCGGAATGGCGATATCCAGCGCCGGGCACAGCGCCATGCCCACCGCCTTCACCGCGTTGAACAGGTTCTGGTCTTCCATGCCGTAACCGGCAGCGGCCATCCAGTTCGCGGACAGCTTGATGTCGCCCAGTTTGGCGATGCGGGCGGCGGCGATGTTGGTGATCGCCTCGCCCACCGCCATGCGCGCCGACGCAGCAGCGTCGATCAGCGCCACCGGAGTGCGTTCGCCCATGGCCATGGCTTCGCCGGTCACGCTGTGGAAACCGCTGGCGGTGACGGCGCAATCGGCCACCGGCACCTGCCACGGACCCACCATCTGCTCGCGCGCCACCAGTCCGGTCACGGAGCGGTCGCCGATAGTGATGAGGAAGGATTTGGAGGCCACGGTCGGCAGTTTCAGCACGCGTTCGGCGGCGTCGGCCAGATCCAGCGACGACGTATCAAAGGCATCCTGCGCGACGGCGCGGGTCTCGAAGGCGCGCGACATGCGCGGCGGCTTGCCCAGCAGCACCTGCATCGGCATGTCCACGGCCTTGTTGCCGAAATGGGCGTCCTTCACTTCCAGCTGGCGCACTTCCGTGGCTTCGCCCAGCACGGCGAACAGGCAGCGTTCGCGTTCGCAGATCGCCTCGAATTCCGCCAGCCGCTTCGGATGCACGGCGAGGACATAACGCTCCTGCGCCTCGTTGCACCAGATTTCGCGCGGGCTCATGCCGGGTTCGAGGTTGGGGATATTGCGCAGTTCCAGCACCGCGCCCAGATCGTGCTCGTGCACCAGTTCCGGCATGGCGTTGGACAGGCCGCCCGCGCCCACGTCATGCACGGAGACGATCGGATTGTGGTCGCCCATCGCCCAGCACACGTCCAGGACTTCCTGCACGCGGCGCTCCATTTCCGGGTTGTCGCGTTGCACCGAGGCGAAATCCAGGTTCTCGGCGCTGGCGCCGCTGGTCATGCTCGACGCCGCGCCGCCGCCCAGGCCGATCAGCAGCGCCGGGCCGCCGAGGACGATCAGCTTGTCGCCCGGACGGATGCTGTTCTTCTGCACATGGCCTTGGCGGATGTTGCCCAGCCCGCCGGCGATCATGATCGGCTTGTGGTAGCCGCGCACTTCACGACCGTTGACGCCGTTGGCTTCCAGCTCGAAGGTGCGGAAATAGCCGTTCAGGTTGGGGCGGCCGAATTCGTTGTTGAAAGCGGCGCCGCCCAGCGGGCCGTCGATCATGATGTCCAGCGCGGAGACAATGCGGTTCGGCTTGCCGTACGGCCTTTCCCACGGCTGTTCGAAACCCGGGATGTTCAGGTTGGACACGGTGAAGCCGGTCAGGCCCGCCTTCGGCTTGCCGCCACGCCCGGTCGCACCTTCATCGCGGATCTCCCCGCCCGCGCCGGTCGCCGCGCCCGCGAAGGGCGAGATGGCGGTCGGGTGGTTGTGCGTTTCCACCTTCATCAGGATGTGCACCGGCTCGTGCGTGTAACCGTAAGTGTGCGTCTGCGGGTCCGGGAAGAAGCGGTCGGCCTGATGACCGGTGATCACCGAGGCGTTGTCCTTGTAGGCGGACAGGATGTTGTCCGGCGCACAGCTGAAGGTGTTCTTGATCATGCCGAACAGCGACTTGTCGGCCTTCTGCCCGTCGATGGTCCATTCGGCATTGAATATCTTGTGGCGGCAATGCTCGGAGTTGGCCTGCGCGAACATCATCAGTTCGACGTCGTGCGGATTGCGGCCCAACTGGCGGAAGCTGTCCACCAAGTAATCGATCTCGTCCGGCGACAGCGCGAAGCCGAACTCGCGGTTCGCCTGCTCCAGCGCGGCGCGGCCGCCGCCCAGGATATCGATGGATTGCAGCGGCTGCGGCGCATGCGTGCCGAACAGGACTTCCGCGTCCTCGATGCTGGCGAAGACGCTCTGGGTCATGCGGTCATGCAGGCGCGCGGCGATGGCGGCGCTCTCCTCCCCGGTCAGCTCGGCGTCGCATTGCAGCCAGTAGGCCGTCACCCGCTCGATGCGCTCGACCACGAACAGGTCGCAGTTGCGGGCGATATCGGTCGCCTTGGAGGACCAGGGCGAAATGGTGCCGACACGCGGCGCGACGACGAACAGGGCGTCAAACTCCGCATCGGTGAAGCCTTCCGCATGGAAATCCTCGCCGTAATGCAGCAGCTCGTTCAGGCGCAGGCCTTCGTCTTCATGCAGCGGCCGCGTGGTCTTCGCCAGATGCACGAAACGCGCGGTCAGTCCGCGTACCCCCGGAGCGATGGCCTTCAGTTCGGCGAGCAGACGACGGGTTTTGAAGTCGGAAAGGGCGCGGGATCCGCTGAAGACCTGCATGGGAGTCTCACTGGCTGGGAGAAAAAACGAAGGGCGACATGATACCCGAAAACGGTCGCGCCTTGGACGTCTCCCGCCGGGCGACGGCGTCGCGACGGTAAAATCCGCTCACAATTTCGCCGTCTGCCTGTCGTCAATCCGCAAGGATTCGGCCGGAAATCGCAAGGCCGGACGGTCGGAACGACGTAAATTTGTCGGACAGAATTCCACCGCCTGGCGTTTTTTTCTGGACATCCTGAAGGTCAACCGGGTACATTCCGCCCCCGATTGACGGTTTTTCACACAAAACAGGAGGGATCACTCTCAAAAGACAACGCTAAAACGGCTGCAAAACCAACCGGTTGCAGTTGATAAACGAAAATCTGCGAGGTGTGAACATGCCCGGCACGACGGCCTTGCCAGCCAACGCTACGGTACTTGCTGCAAACGCTGCAAAAAAACAGGTCTTCTGGCGAACCCTGATCGCTATCCTGACCGTCTGGTCCCTGTACCGCCTTCATCCGGTGCAGAACACCCTGGACGAAGTCAGCACCAACGGTGAACTCCACGTGATCGGAGTCGCCGGTCCGACCACATTCCTGCCGCAGGGCGACGCCGCCCGTGGCCTGCAATACGAATTGCTCCGCGAATTCGCCGACACCCTGGGCGTGACCCTGGTGCTGGAAACCGCGCCGAATGCCGAAACCGTCATCCGCAAGGTACAACTGGGCGAAGCCGACATCGGTATCACCGGCCTCGCCAGCGATGATCCGCGCCTGAAGCCGCTGCTGCTCAGCGACCCCTATCTCGCCGTCAACCAGCAACTCATCCAGCGCAGCGACGACGCGGCGGACTCCCTGGACAATCCGCGCATTGCCGTCAGCCAGGACAGCGCCGAAGCCGTGGACCTCAAGGGCAGCCTGCCGGACGAGAAACTGATCCAGGTCCGCAACGCCACGCCGGAAAAACTGCTGCTGCAGGTCGGCCAGGGCAAGGCGGACCTCGCCGTCCTCAATGAAACCGATTTCGCTGCCCGACGTGCCGCCTTCCCCGATCTGGAAGTGAGCGGACAGCTGCGCCGCGCCGAACTGGCCTGGGCGCTGCGGCGCAAGGATGACAAGCTGCTGAAAGCCGCCAACGCCTTCCTGGGCGAGATTGCCGACGACGGCACCCTGCAGCGCCTGACCAGCTTCTACGGCCAGGGCAAGACGTTTGACACCGTGGGCGTGCGCACCTTCCGCCACGACATGCAGGCGCGCCTGCCGCAGTACCGCAAGGCCTTCGAGAAGGAAGCCGCCAAGCTGGAGATGGACTGGCGCCTGCTGGCCGCGATCGGCTACCAGGAGTCCAAGTGGGACCCGAAAGCCACGTCTCCAACCGGAGTGACCGGCCTGATGATGCTGACCCGGGAAACCGCCAGCGATATGGGCGTGACCAATCGCGGCAATCCGGCGCAGAGCATCAAGGCGGGCGCGAACTACTACAAGCTGATCGAATCGCGAATTCCGGACAGCGTGCGTGAGCCCGACCGCACCTGGATGACGCTGGCGGCCTACAACATGGGACCGGGGAATATCCTGAAGGCACGCGACTGGGCGGCCAAGGCCGGCGACGATCCGGACAAGTGGCTGGATGTCAGCAAGCATCTGCGCCGGAATCCGCGCGCCGGACAGGCGCTGGTCTATGTGCAGGAGGTCCGCCGCTATTATGACGCGCTGCTGATGACGCAGCCGAACGAAGGGTGGTTCGCCAGCCGCGATGGGCACTGGCGGGTGGTTTACTGATCATCCGGCGGCGCGGGTTTGCGCGCCGCCTCCCGCCTCACCCTGAAGAACCCGGACAGCAGCCGTCCGGCCTCGTCCGCCAGCAACCCGCCCTCCACGCGGAACACATGGTTGTAATACCCGCTCTCCAGCAGGCGGCGGGCGCTGACCAGCGAGCCCGCCTTGGGCTCCGTCGTCGCGAACACCACCCGCCCCACCCGTGCATGCACCAGCGCGCCCACACACATCGTGCAGGGCTCCAGCGTCACGTACAGCGTGGTGTTTTCCAGCCGGTAATTGGCGATGCGCTCCGCTGCCGCGCGCAAGGCGACGACCTCGGCATGCGCGGTCGGGTCATGTGCGAGGATCGGCTGGTTATAGCCTTCGCCCAGCACCTCGCCCTCCGCGGAAACCAGCACCGC
>JAYRMT010000017.1:0-22885 GCA_041912575.1 Fluviicoccus sp.
CGAGATCGAAGCCGACCTCATAGTCCTCGAACACATCGCCATCTTCCAGCGCCGTGGAAAACCCCGGATGCGCGCCGATCGAAAAAGGCATGGTTCCCGTGCCGCTATTCACGACTTCCCAATCCACCGCCAGCACATCGTCCCTCAGCGTATAGGTAATGGCGAGCGTGAAATCGAAGGGGTAATTGGCGCGGGTCGCCTCCGATGAGGCCAGCTCAAAGCGCAGGCTGTTCTCTCTGGCGGTGGCAAGGGCAAATTCGAGGTCACGTGCGAATCCGTGCTGGGGCAGGGTAATGGGCTTGCTGTCCACGTAAGCAGTGTTGTCGGTCAAACGGCCCACAATCGGGAACAGCACCGGCGAGGTGCGTCCCCAGTACGCCGGATCGGCTTGCCAGAGATATTCGCGGTTTCCCTCCGTCGAGCGTGCGCGTTTCAGTTCCGCCCCCAGGCTGTCGATAGCAATCTGCAAGTGGCTGTTGGCAAGCGAGTAACGCATGACGGCAAGGGCTCCGGACCGGCGATGGGCCGATCAGTGTACCCCCAGCCACTCGCGCAGTACATCGTAGGTTTGCGCATCGGTCATCATGGCGATATGGCCCAGTTTGTCGATAAACGCGCGATGGACATGTGGCGCACTCAACAGGTCGCCGGCGTGATCCTGTGCAAGGGCGCTGTACACCGGGACAAGCCCGTCGCCCACCACGTGATCCAGACGCGGCTCGGTCAGCGCCCCTGCGAGAAACAGGTGTTCGATCTGCGGTTGGAGCGGCGGTTGCGTCTCATCCACAGTCAGGCGCGCGGTGCGCAGGTCTCGGATACCCTGGCTGCGGATGTTGCCCAGGCGCATGAACGGCTTGGTGTACGGGGTATAGCCCAGGAGGCCGTTGGCGGCATTGCCCAGACGTTCCAGCGGGGCGCCGAAGTGCGGCGAGCCAAGATAGGCGGCATGCGTCACCCGCTTCAACCACGTCGATTCCTGACGCGCCGCCTGTTCGCAGGCGCTGCGGATCAGCAATCCGCCCATGCTGTGGCCGATCAGGATCAAGGGACGCTTCTTGCGGGTATCGGCGAACGCCATGTCCAGCCAGGCGGAAATCTCCGCGCCGTTTTCCGGGATGCCGCGCCCGCTGTTGTAGCGCAGCCAGCCGACGCGGTAGCCCTTGCGGCTCAGTTGGTCCACGAATGCCAAATGTTCGCTGCCTTGCCAGTCCAGTTCGCTGCAGCAGAGGCCGTGAATGAACAGCACCTGCCCCTTGGCTGCGGGATCCGTCCATTCTGACAAGGGCATCAGCGTGCCGTCCGCGTTGCGCAGCGTCACCGGGCTTGCCAGCGGGCTGCGCCAGTCATCCAGCTTGTCGCCGCAAACGCCGTTCAGGGCCGCGTGCGCGCGGCGGGCGTGCGGGTGGCTGAACTCGGTATTGGCGGGCAGGAAGGTGCGGCTCATGCGCGCCAGTAACTGGAAGCCATGCGCCACGAGACGATAGGGAAAGGGGGCGTGCCGGTGATGCGGCTGGAACTCCCGGTTGAACGGCAAGGGGAGTTGCCGGATGGTGCCGTGGACCTCGGCCACCAGATGAGTTAACTCGCGTGCACCATGACTGGCGGCATGAATGACGCTGCCGAAGGCATGGAATATCGGGGGTTTCGAGGGGGTGTTATCGGCCGTGGCAGTTTGCTCTATGGTCATGGCGATCTTTTTCTGTGAACAAATGTACACTCAGATTAGGGGCGAGCGAAATCCCTGTCAAGCCGACGGAGAATGGCAGGCGACGGATGGCGGCTGGCGGGGTTGTTCGGCGGGGACGCCCTGTAGGTCTTGCTCGAGCCTGACAAAACCCTTCGATCAGAGGATATTGTCAGACTCAAGTCCGACCTGCAAAAGGGGGGAAGAGGGCGCATGACATGCGCCCCGAAAGACTCAGGCGACCTTGCCGCCCATCAGCTTGGCGAGTCCGGTCGCGTTCTGAGCCACCAGACCATAGATGGACAGTTGGGGATTGGCCCCGATACTGGTCGGGAAAGCCGAACCGTCGAATACCCACAGGTTTTCCACCTGGTGGTGGCGGCCGGCGCTGTTGATCACGCCCTTGGCCGGATTCTCGCTCATGGCGCAGCCGCCCATCAGGTGTGCCGAGAAGAGGGCGGTGCGGAATTTCTTGTAGCTCAGTCCTTCGATCTGCGCCTTGGCGGCATCCCAGGAGGTGACCCACGCGGAATCCAGATGCGCGGCGCGGACGGCGGTGGCGCCGGCGGCGAACTGCGCTTCGGCCATGGACAGGTACGAACGCTTGGCGGCATCCCAGATGTAGTCTGTCACATCGTAATCGAGCAGCGGATCGCCCTTTTCGCTGAGTCGCACCTGCCCGCCGGGGCTCTGCTCGACAAAGCCGTCACGCATCAGCGCCAGCATCGCCGTGGTGTGCGGCAACTGCTTCATGTCATCCGCCAGCGCCTGGCCGAAATTGCCGAACACGCCGCTGGAGAGTCCGGCGTACATCGGCGGCACTTCCAGCTTGTAGCCCATGGGGCCGGTTGCGCCGTCCTTCCACTGGAACTGGTCGGAGGCAATGGATTGCGGCGCGCCGTAGAAGGGGTTGATCTCGTTCGGCATGCGCGCGATGGTCAGCACCACCGGGTGGATGCAGGTATGCTTGCCGAGCAGTTTGTTCGGATCCGGCGCCTTGGAGCGCATCAGCAAGGCGGGGGAGTTCAGTGCGCCGCCCGCGACCACGTACTGCTTGGCCTTGATGGTGACCTGGATGCCGGTCGGCTTGCGGGTGTCCTTGTCCAGCGCCAGACCGAGCAGGCCGTTCACCTTGCCGTTCTCGATCAGCAGTTGTTCGACGCGGACCTTGTGGATCAGCGTCGCGCCGCCCGCCAGTGCGGCGGGGATGGTCGAGACCAGCATCGACTGTTTGGCGTTGGCCGGACAGCCCAGGCCGCAATAGCCGCTGTTCCAGCAGCCGCGCACGTTGCGGGGAATGACATGCCATTCCCAGCCCAGTTTTTTGGCGCTGTCCTTGAGCACCATGTTGTTCGGATTCGGGTCCTGCGCCCAAGGCGCAACGCCCAGCCGCTGCTCCATGCGGGCGAACCAGGGCGCCATGTCTTCGGGAGAATGTCCTTTGACTTCAAGGACCTCCGCCCAGTGCTTGAGCGTCGGGGCGGGGGTGCGGAAGCTGGAGGTCCAGTTGACGACGGTGGTGCCGCCGACAGCGCGGCCCTGGAAAATGGCGATGGCGCCGTCGCTGGAGGCGCGTCCGGCGCCTTCCTGATAGAGGTCGCGGTAGGCGCGCGCCTCGTCCATGTCCTTGAAGTCGGCGGAGGTCTTCAGCGGGCCTTCTTCCAGCATGATCACGTTGAGCCCGGCCTGGGTCAGGATTTCGGCCGCCGTGCCGCCGCCCGCGCCGGTGCCGATGATGACGACATCGGCTTCCAGCGTGAGGTTCTTGTCGAGGGCGGAGGCGTCGCGGACTTTCCAGCCGTTCTTGATGCCGTCCGAGTAGATGTCGTTGAATGCCATGGTCGGAATGTCCTGTCGGTCAGCTGTTGGCGGCGTCGTAGAGGGATTTCAGCGGGCCGGGATAACCGGCCGCGGGCCAGGAGTCCGGCGTCAGGTACCAGGACACCGCAACCAGCTTGGTCAGCAGGCGGTAACCGGTGTTGAAGACACTGATCGAACTGGTTTGCCAGCGCTTCAGGAAAGCCTCGATGTCCGCCGTGGAGGCTTCGGCCCAGTTCGCCCAGATGCCGGTGGTCAACCAGCGCGTGGCGCGCATGTGCAGCAGGTCGAACAGCTTGTAGACCTCGCCTTGGGTAAACTGGTTCAGTTTCGCGCCTGCGCCGTCGATGTTTGACAGGACTTGGCTCTCGACGACATGGTAATGGCTGTCATCCCCCTTGACCTGTCCGGCCAGGATGACCGGGATCAGTGCCTTGAACAGGGCGATGTCCGCATCACGCAGGAATGAAAAACCCTTGGCGGTGGCTACCTCCCGTTTCGAGCAACCGGTCAGTGAGCCCGCTACACCGGTCACCGACAGCGCCGCTCCGCCCACCAGGCCGAATTTGAGGAAGGTGCGCCGGGACAGGACGTCATCCTGCGGGGCGGAAGAGGAAGGGGGAGTGTATAAAGGCTGGGACATGCGTAACCCCGTCACTGGACTGCCTTCGGAGGGCAGTGCATTATGATTCTGTGGTCACGCAAATAAACACGGCGGCCTTGCCGGGGTCAAGACCGGCGGCCGCCTTTTTCTATCGCGGCTGAGACATTACTTGATGTCGTTCGCGGCGGCGGCGATCTCTTCCAGCAAGGAGGTGGCCTTGGCCAGTTCGGCGGCGGATATGCCCGCCAGTAACTCCTTGCGGGCGGAGGTCGCCACCGACTGGACCTCATTGAACAGTTGCTGCCCCGGTCCGGTCAGGGTCACCAGCTTGACTCGGCGATCCATCTTGCTGACCAGCCGCTGGATGAGCCCGGATTTCTCCAGGCGGTCCAGCGTGCTGACCATGGTGGCGCCTTCCACGCCGACCATGTCGGAAATGGCGGCCTGCGAAAGGGGTTCGGGCGCGCGGGCGATGACGGCCAGTGTCTTCCAGCCTGCGCGGCTCAATCCATGATTCTTGAGACGCCGATCCAGGGCGAGTTTCCATGCGTGAGCAGCGAAATGCATGGCATTGGTGAAGCGTTCTTCCGGATCAGTGATCATGTTGTTGAGTTATCCAGAGTTTGTGGGCCTGAGAAGTTTTTTGTTAAGTCATCCTATCCGGGGAAAAGTTGGCAAGACGTTAATTTCATGACGCAGTTGTCACTTTTCCGGTGGTCGCGCGACGAACGGTTCGCTAACGCACCGTCAGGCTGCGGCGCGATGCAAAAAACTTTCACGCATGGGCCTTGAAGCCTTCCCGCGCGTCCCCATTTCCCCCTCAGTCCCGCCCATATCCTTTTTTCGGGTGGGTGAATCGCCGCATGAAAGGTTGGCGAGTTCCCTGAAAAACCTGTTGAACATCGCATTGTGGAGAGCGAACGATGAAAATCCGTCCCTTGCACGACCGTGTGGTCATTCGCCGCGTTGAACAAGAAACCAAGACCGCCGGCGGCATCGTGCTGCCCGGCTCCGCCGCCGAAAAGCCCTCGCAAGGTGAAGTGATTGCCGTTGGCAACGGCCAGATTACCGAGGCCGGTGAAAAGCGCCCCCTCGACGTGAAGGTCGGCGACAAGGTCCTGTTCGGCCAGTACGCCGGCAGCACCGTGAAGGTCGACGGCGAAGAACTCCTGATCATGAAGGAGTCCGAAATCTTTGCCGTGCTCGAAGGCTGATCGTTTCCCGTTTTCCCCCGAATCTTGATGAGGTTGAAGAATCATGGCTGCTAAAGACGTACGTTTCGGCGACTCCGCCCGCCAGAAGATGATTAACGGCGTGAACATCCTGGCCGACGCGGTCAAGGTGACCCTGGGCCCGAAGGGCCGCAACGTGGTGATCGACAAGTCCTTCGGCGCCCCGCACATCACCAAGGACGGCGTGTCCGTCGCCAAGGAAATCGAGCTGAAGGACAAGTTCGAGAACATGGGCGCCCAGCTGGTCAAGGAAGTCGCTTCCAAGACCGCCGATGTCGCCGGTGACGGCACCACCACCGCCACCGTGCTGGCCCAGGCCATCCTGAATGAAGGCCTGAAGGCCGTGGCCGCCGGCATGAATCCGATGGACCTGAAGCGCGGCATCGACAAGGCCGTACGCGTCGCCGTGGGCGAAATCAAGGCCATTTCCACCGCCTGCGCCGACAGCAAGGCCGTCGCCCAGGTCGGTTCCATTTCCGCCAATTCCGACACCACCATCGGCGACCTGATCGCCCAGGCCATGGACAAGGTCGGCAAGGAAGGCGTGATCACTGTCGAAGAAGGTTCCGGCTTCGAGGACACCTTGGAAGTGGTCGAAGGCATGCAGTTCGACCGCGGCTACATCAGCCCGTACTTCGTCAACAAGCAGGACTCCATGACCGCCGAGCTGGACAGCCCGTACATCCTGCTGGTCGACAAGAAGATCTCGAACATCCGTGAAATGATCCCGGTGCTGGAAGGTGTCGCCAAGTCCGGCAAGCCGCTGCTGCTGATCGCCGAAGATGTTGAAGGCGAAGCGCTGGCCACCCTGGTGGTCAACAGCATGCGCGGCATCGTCAAGGTCTGCGCCGTCAAGGCCCCGGGCTTCGGCGACCGTCGCAAGGCCATGCTGCAGGACATCGCCATCCTGACTGGCGGCCAGGTGATTTCCGAGGAAATCGGCCTGAACCTCGAGCAGGCCGGCCTGCATGATTGCGGTCGCGCCAAGAAGGTGATCGTTTCCAAGGAAAACACCACCATCATCGACGGCGAAGGCAAGAAGGACGATATCGAAGCCCGCGTGAAGACCATCCGCGTGCAGATCGAGGAAGCTACTTCCGACTATGACAAGGAAAAGCTGCAGGAACGCGTGGCCAAGCTGGCCGGCGGTGTGGCCGTGATCAAGGTCGGCGCCGCCACCGAAATCGAAATGAAGGAAAAGAAGGACCGTGTCGACGACGCCCTGCACGCCACCCGCGCCGCCGTGGAAGAAGGCGTCGTGGCCGGCGGCGGCGTTGCGCTGGTTCGCGCCGTGAAGGCTCTGGAATCCCTGAAGGGTGACAACGACGACCAGACCGCCGGTATCAACATCCTGCGTCGCGCGATGGAAGCCCCGCTGCGTCAGATCGTGACCAACGCCGGTGACGAAGCCTCCGTGATCCTGAACAAGGTGAAGGAGGGTTCGGGCAACTTCGGTTACAACGCCGCGTCCGGCGAGTTTGGCGACATGATCGCCATGGGCATCCTGGATCCGGCCAAGGTGGCCCGCACCGCGCTGGAGAACGCCGCCTCCGTGGCCGCGCTGATGCTGACCACCGAATGCATGATCACCGACATCCCCGAAGACAAGCCGGCCATGCCGGCGATGCCTGACGGCGGCATGGGCGGCATGATGTAGTGCGACGAGAGTCGTACTGCGGAACGATAACTCATTGATGTTTAATGAGTTGTCGTTGACAGGTCGGCGCTTCTCGCCGACCTTGTCGTCTCTGGGGCAGTGCCCTGAACCAGAGATGCGGAGATAGAGGTCTTCATCCGTTTGGATGTATCGCCAATATCCGAGCAACCCTGCCATACATTGTGCGCGCGGGGGAGGTACCTTTGTAAAGTCTGAAAAGACGGCGCAAACGGTATCAACGCAGTACTAAAGCTGCTTCGACGATTGTCCTGCGGTTGTCAGCGCCATACGTTGTGTGCGTGCGTTCCGTCCTCCATTGGGCGAGGGAATCAAGACAATCAAGCGGACCTGCTGTCCAACCAGCAGTAGCCTAGGGTAAGTGCACCACTGGTAACGGAGGTGTGCGGAGCAACCTGACAATGTAATCCCTCCACGGTGTGTAGCCCCGTGAGGGGTTACGCAGATTCTGCAAGCTAAATGCGGATGAGATGCTAGGCTGGGTGGCATGGTGAACTGAAGTGAACTGCTGTAACCGTCGTCAGCCGCGAGAAGCCAAATTAGCTGACAGGCTTCAACCAAAAGGTACTAGGTCGGTCATCCTTTTTACATCTGGGGATGCGTTGGCAAATGACCACCGGCGGATAGGCAGCACCTAAACCACTCGTGTCGTTGAAGTGGAACTCGGTAAGCCCGTATTTCCGCCTCGCAAGAGGCAGGCTAACCGCAAGGAAGGCTGTTGGGGGTGCGGGTAAAGGAGGTTGGAAAAAGCGAATGCCGGGCTGTAATGGCTCGGATAGGGGTTGAAACATCATCCCGCCCGAAAGGGAGCAGACTTCCAACTGGTCTCTCATAGCGAGAAGACTGGGCAACTCTCTAGGAGAAATCGGTAGGCTTAGCTACTGATGACTCCAAGGCTCAAGAAGGGAACGGTATATCCGTTGCCCTTCAAGGCCAACGGGTTCCGTTCTCTTTCTTGGTAATTCCAAGTAGGAGGACAGCATGTATAGCGTTTCGACACCGGAATCTGCGTTCACCGGCAGACCTGAACACTGGCACCAGATTGACTGGCGGCGGGTGCTACGGAATGTCAGGGAGATACAGATTCGTATCGCTAAGGCAACGCTTGAAGGGGACTGGCGCAGGGTTAAGCAACTGCAACGGTTCCTGACGCGCTCGTTTTGCGGCAGGGCACTCGCCGTAAGACGGGTTACCGAGAACAGGGGCAAGGCGACACCGGGAGTTGACGGTGAAACCTGGTCCACGCCAGAGCAGAAATGGCAGGCAATCAGCCGGATGTCTCGGCACGGTTATCAGCCAAAACCGCTCAGGCGGGTGTACATCCCGAAGAGTAATGGTAAGCAACGGCCGCTGGGTATTCCAACTTTGTTGGACAGGGCAATGCAGGCGCTCCACCTGCTAGCTTTGATGCCCATTTCGGAAACCACCGCTGACCGGCACTCATACGGGTTTCGCCCGGAAAGATGCACCGCAGACGCCATTGAGCAATGCTTCGTTAATCTCTCGCGAAGTAACTCCGCTCAGTGGGTGATGGAAGGCGATATCAAGGGCTGCTTTGACAATATCGACCACGACTGGCTTGTTCGTCACATACCGATGGACAAGGCAGTGCTGAAGAAGTGGTTGAAGTCCGGCGTTGTCGAGTTCGGGCGCTTCCAAGCGACTGATGCGGGGACGCCTCAAGGCGGCATCATTTCGCCAACCCTTGCAAACATGGCTCTGGATGGCCTTGGACGTGAACTGGAAGCCGCTTTCGGTGAAAAGAACACGAAAAAGAGCTATAGAACCAAAGTGAATTTTGTCCGATACGCGGATGATTTCGTGATTACCGGTATCTCGAAAGAGTTGCTCGAAAACGAGGTCAAGCCGCTGGTGATAGGTTTTCTGGCACAACGGGGGCTCATGCTCTCCGAGGAAAAGACCAAGCTGACTCATATTGAAGACGGGTTCGATTTTCTAGGATGGAATGTGCGCAAGTACGGTGCAAAATTGCTGGTCAAACCGTCCAAGGACAACACCAAGCGGTTTTTGGTGAAGGTCAAGGAGGTCATCAGCCGTCATAGGGCAAGCCCTCAAGTGGCCTTGATTCGGGAGTTAAACCCCGTTATCCGGGGGTGGTGTTATTACCACCGGAGTCAGGTTGCGAGTGAGGCATTTTCCCGAGTCGATACCAAGATTTGGGAGAAGCTGTGGCGATGGGCGAGGCGGAGGCATCCTAACAAACCGCGCACATGGGTGAAGGCTAAATACTTTCATTCGGAAGGCGGCAGAAATTGGGTGTTCAAGGCCATACAGGCAGGGAAGGCGGGACAGGATGCGTTCGATGTCAAGCTCTATGAAGCCAGCCAGACCAAAATCAGCCGACACACCAAAATCAAGGCGGAGGCTAACCCCTTTGCATTGACGTGGGAGCTGTATCTGGAACAACGGCGGAATAATGTCATGCTTGGCAAGTTGGACTATCTGACGCGGATCGTCTCGTTGATGAGGTTGCAGCAAGGAGCCTGCGCCTTCTGTCGGCATGCGCTGACGGAAGAAACAGGGTGGCACGTTCACCATCTGCTCGAAAGGGCCAGAGGGGGAGGCGACCAGCTTTACAACCTTCGTCTGTTACATCCGAACTGCCATCAACAAGTACATCATCAAAAGGTCTTGGTAGCGTAAGCCGGTTGTAAAGGCTTAGAGAGGCTTGAGCCGTATGCAGGGAAACTTGCAAGTACGGTTCTTAGGGGGCTCCGCTGGTGCAGCAATGCACCGGGGCCACCCGACATGCCGACGGCGTGAGCTGATGAAGGAAGGGGGCGTGATGAACGCCCCCTTTTTTTGTGCTACCCTTTGAATGATAATCGGTTTTCCTTGGCAGTGCCTGGAGGGCTGAACTAGCGGGCAATACAGCTCGTCGGAGAAAAGCGACCATTTGTAGCTTTTTTCGGCGGCGTTACCCTAAAATAACCACGTTCGTTGAACACACAACAAGAATTACGACGGGGAAGTCATGCGCATGTTAACCGCATCCTTGCTGCTGGCCGCGTTGAATACGACGCCGGCGTTGGCTGATACTTGCGGCGATCTGGCCGCCAAATTCGCTGATGAAGACAAGCGTGACACCATGACCATCGGTGAAATGGATGAGCTGCGCCTGTGCGTCGGCGAGTGGATGCGAGACCAGATACTGCAACGCAGCAAGGGCAACAAGCAAAGCAGCAACGATACCCGGTCCGGCGGTTTTGCCGGCCAGACGGCGTTCGCCGCCCCCTGATCCCTGTCTATTGGCAAAGCCCCACCGAGCCGCTATAGTCCCCGCCAATCCGGTATCGCCGGCTCGGTTCGCAAGCGCCCCTGTCCACGGGCGAACGCTTCTCTCTCATCCCGCTCAGCGCTCGGTCCTTCCGTGAGCGCATCGGTCATGTCTTCCGAGCCGCCTCCGTTGCCCGACTCCTGTCCCGGTTTCCCGAGAGCGTCCGCCATGAGCAAAGACAAGCTGATTATTTTTGACACCACCATGCGTGACGGCGAGCAAAGCCCCGGCGCGTCGATGACCCTGGAAGAAAAGGTGCGCATCGGCAAGGCGCTGGAGCGCATGCGGGTGGATGTCATGGAGGCCGGTTTCGCCATCGCCAGCCACGGCGATTTCGCCGCCGTGAAGGCGGTCGCCGAGGCGGTGAAGGACTCGCGGGTCTGCTCGCTGGCCCGTGCGCGCGCCGAGGATATCGACCGCGCCGCTGAAGCCCTGCGGAACGCCAATGCGTCCCGGATCCACACCTTCATCGCGACCAGCCCGATCCACATGAAGTACAAGCTGCGCCTGGAGCCGGATGCGGTGATCGAAAGCGCCGTGCGTGCGGTCAAGTATGCCCGCAATCTGGTCGAGGACGTGGAATTCTCCTGCGAGGATGCCGGTCGTTCCGAGATCGATTTCCTGTGCCGCATCATTGAAGCGGCGATTGACGCGGGCGCCCGCACCATCAATATCCCGGATACGGTCGGTTACGCCATTCCCGGGCAGTTCGGCGAGACGATCAAGACCTTGCTGGCGCGCATTCCCAATGCGGACAAGGCCATTTTTTCCGTGCATTGTCACAATGACCTGGGCCTGGCGGTCGCCAACTCCCTCTCGGCGGTCATCAACGGCGCGCGTCAGATCGAATGCACGATCAACGGTCTGGGCGAGCGCGCAGGCAATGCCTCGCTGGAAGAGGTGG
The DNA here is from genome assembly GCA_041912575.1 of Fluviicoccus sp. Classification (GTDB taxonomy): domain Bacteria; phylum Pseudomonadota; class Gammaproteobacteria; order Pseudomonadales; family Moraxellaceae; genus Fluviicoccus. The sequence goes on from JAYRMT010000017.1 coordinate 11,216, forward strand.
TGATGGCCGTACGCACCCGCCACGACCTGTTTCCTGTCGAAACCACCATCCGCACCCAGGAAATCGTCCCGACCTCGCGACTGGTGTCCAGCATCACGGGGTTTCCGGTGCAGCCGAACAAGGCCATCGTGGGCGCCAACGCCTTCGCGCACGAGTCCGGCATCCATCAGGACGGTGTGCTCAAGCATCGGGAAACCTACGAAATCATGCGCGCCGAGGATGTGGGCTGGAATGCCAACCGCATGGTGCTCGGCAAGCATTCCGGCCGCGCCGCCTTTCGCGCCCGGCTGGAGCAGCTGGGCATCGAAGTCGGCAGCGACAACTCGCTGAACCAGCTGTTCATGCGCTTCAAGGAGCTGGCGGACAAGAAGCACGACATCTTCGACGAGGACCTCCACGCCCTGGTCAGCGATACCCAGACCGAGGCGGCGGAGACCTACAAGCTGGGCAGCCTGGAGGTCACCTCCAAGACCGGCACCAAGCCGGAAGCCCGCCTGACCATCCAGGTGAACGGCGAAAGCAAGGCGGTCACCGCGATAGGCTCCGGCCCCGTGGATGCCACGTTCCGCGCGATCGAGGCGATCGCCCACTCCGGCACCACGCTGGAGCTTTACTCGGTCAACGCCATTACCAGCGGTACGGATTCCCAGGGCGAGGTGACCGTGCGCCTGAACCAGGCCGGTCGCATCATCAACGGTCACGGCGCCGATACCGACATCGTGATCGCCAGCGCGAAGGCGTATCTCAACGCGCTGAACCTGATGAACGCCAAGGTTGATCGCGCGCATCCGCAGGAAGGCGAGGACATCTGATGTTCACCCCGGGGGAGGAAGGCCGCCGCCAGGCGTATCTGGCGGCGCTGGAGATCCCTCTGTGGACGGCGCGTGCGCCATTGCCGGCCGCTGCGCCGTCGCTGCCGCTGGAGTGGACCGCTTACGTTCCGGAATACGTTGAGGAAGAAAACGATCCGGAGCCCCGGGCGCAGGAAGAAGACGCTCCGGATGATGCGACGGCTGTCTCGTCCGTCAGCGCGCTCGAGACCGGCTCCCCGCCATGGAGCGATGGGCCGCCGGACGACGGGCCTCCGTTGGATGCCTATCTGGATGATCCGGAAATCACCGCAGCCGCCGAGTCCGGGGCGCAGACCGGCAAGGGGCTCTCCCGGCAACTTCGCGGGCAGGATAGCCGGTCCGCCGTGCCGACTCCGGCAACAACGGCCGTCCCGTCCCATGCCCTTCCGACCGAGCACTTGCCGCCGGTCCGATTCCAGTTCGCGCTATTCACAGGCGCGCGTTGGCGGATCGTAGTTCCCCGGCTCCAGTTGCTGAGCCCGAGTGAAAACCGCTTGCTCTCGAATATCCTCCGGGCGATTGACGCCTCCGGGACGCCGCTGCCCTTCAACTGGCCGATGGTCAATAACCCCGCCATGCCACAGCACCGTCCTGCCGCATTGCAAGCCTTGGGGCCTTTCCTGGCGCGGCACGGTCGCGACGCGCGCGGCTGGATTGTTCTGGGGGATCACGAAACCGACCTGCTGGCGTTGTTGGCCGATGCCCAAGGGCTACCGGTCGTCCCCTGTGCGGGCTTGTCCCTCATGCTTCAGCAAACCGGATTGAAGCGCGATCTCTGGCGAGCCTTGCAGGCATGACCATCCGACCGATGGCCTTGTCGGACCTGGGGGTGGTGCTCGCCATCGAGCGTCAGGTGCAATACGCCCCCTGGTCGGAAAAACTCTTTGCCGACGGACTGGAGCGGGGCCATGAGTGCCGCGTGCTGACCGATGCTGCGGGCAGGATCACCGGCTTTAGCGTAGTGCAATACATCCTTGACGAAGCGCACCTGCTGGATATCGCGGTCGATCCGGCGTGTCAGGGGCGCGGCGCAGGCAGGCAGCTGCTGGAGGCGCTGATTGCGTCGGCGCAAGCGCGCGGGGCCGGGATGATGTTCCTCGAAGTACGTGCCGGCAACACCCGGGCGATCGACCTCTATCAGCGCAACGGCTTCAACGAGATCGGCCGTCGCCGCAATTACTATCCGGCGGCGGGCGGCAAGGAAGACGCCCTGATGATGGCCCTGATGTTGTAAGGTGTTTAGCGCGTAGCAGGGCTGATATCATCGCGGCGGGAATTCATGAACAGGTACCGTCGTATGCAGCATTTCCGTTTTTCCATTATTTTCGCCGTGATCTGCCTGGCGCTCGCCTTCTGGTGGGGCAGTCATTCCGGCGGCGTCGCGGCCGGACTCGGCGCGCTCTGGGTGGTCGGCGTCCTTGCTGTCCTCGAAGTCTCTCTCTCTTTTGATAATGCGGTGGTCAACGCTTCCGTCCTGCGCGATTGGGATGAATTCTGGCGCAAACTCTTCCTCACGGTCGGCATTCTCGTGGCCGTGTTCGGCATGCGCTTGCTGTTTCCCTTGCTGATCGTGTCGCAGACCACGGGCGCGGGGCTGGTGGAGGTCGCGCAACTTGCGCTCAACAACCCGCAGGAATATTCACGTCAGTTGCTGTCCCACCATGCAGAAGTGGCGGCCTTCGGCGGCATGTTCCTGATGCTGGTGTTCCTCAGCTTCGTGTTTGATGAAGAAAAAGATGTGCACTGGCTGCACTGGCTGGAAGTCCGGCTCGCCCGCCTCGGCAAGGTCGATGCGGTGGCGATTTTCTTCGCGCTTCTGGCGTTGCTGGCCTCGCTGTCGCTGGTGCATGACGAGGAAAAGATCCGCGTACTGCTGGCCGGCGTGTGGGGCATTGTGGTTTATGTGGGCGTGAATGTGCTCGGCGCCTTCCTTGAACAGGAAGAGGAAGAAGATCCGGCGGTCAGCGAAATCGTGCGCAAGGGCAGCATCGGTGCGTTCATTTACCTGGAAGTGCTGGATGCCTCCTTCAGCTTCGACGGCGTGATCGGCGCGTTCGCGATTACCAACGATGTCGTGATCATCATGCTCGGTCTGGCGATAGGCGCGATGTTCGTGCGGTCGCTGACGGTGTACCTGGTGGAGAAGGGCACCCTCGACGCCTATGTCTTCCTGGAGCACGGTGCGCATTACGCCATCGGCGCGCTGGCCGTGATCATGCTGGTCAGCATGAAGTATGAAGTGCCGGAGGTCGTCACCGGCTTCATCGGTGTGGCCTTTATCGTGTTGTCCGTCATTTCTTCCTTAAGACAGCGCAAGCTGGAAGCGGCCTGACGGAAAGGCCCGTCCGGATCAGCTGATCTGCGCCGGGCCGATTCGCAATACCTTTGACCCGCGTATCTTTCCGGCGCGCAGTTCCTGCAAGGCCCGGTTCGCCTCATCCAGCGCATACACCTGAATCTCCGGCTTGATTCCCGCCTGCGCCGCCAGGGGCAGGAACTCGACAATGTCGCGGCTGGCGACATTCGCGACCGAGCGTATGATTTTTTCCTGCCAGAGATCCCGCGCATAATCGAGTTGCAGCCATTGCTCGCGGTCCGTGTTTTCCTTGCGGATGGCGTTGATCACCATGCGCCCGCCGGGGGCCAGATGAGGCAACAAACTCAGGATCGGTTTCCAGACCGGCGTGGTGTCGATCACGGCATCCATCGGGCGAGGCGGTGCTTCGGTGTAGTCTCCGGCCCAGGATGCGCCCTGGCAAAGCGCGAACGCCCTTTCGGCAGCGGATCGGGCGTACACAAAAATGGGGGAGCAGGGGTAAAGATGCCTGGCAAGTTGCAACACCAGATGGTTGCTGCCGCCAAAGCCCGACAGCCCCAGCACCTGACCGTCCGCCAGCATCGCGAGTCGGAGGCTGCGGTAGCCGATCGCCCCGGCGCAGAGCAGTGGAGCGGCCTCTTCCGGGGTGTACGCTTCCGGTATGGGTGCGGTGAAATCCTCCCGGACGCACACGTATTCGGCATAACCGCCATTCACATCCCGGCCGGTCGCCCGGAACGCCGGGCAGAGGTTGTCCTCGCCGCGCCGGCACCATTCACACCGCCCGCAGGCGGAAAAAATCCAGCCGATCCCCACCCGCTCGCCGGTGCTGAAGCGTGTGCTCTCCGCGCCGCACGCCTCCACCCGCCCGACGATCTGGTGCCCGGGAATCACCGGCAACACGGGCGGCGTCGTCCGTCCCTCGATTTCATCCAGTTCGGTATGGCAGACGGCGCACGCCTCCACACGCACACGGATTTCCCCGGGACCGGGCTCCGGCACGGGCAATTCCACGGCGACCAGCGGCGGACGATCCGGGGTCACCGGTCCAAGCTGTTGCAGTTGCATGGCGCGCATGCCTGGCTCCGAAGGGGTAGGGTGGCGATGGGGATTCCTTTATAATCCGCGCAATTTCCAGCTCCTGCAAACCCGATTCCATGACTGACCTCCAGCAACTCACGGCCGAAGTCGCCGTGCGCCGCACCTTCGCGATCATTTCCCACCCCGATGCCGGTAAGACCACGATTACCGAAAAGCTGCTGCTGTGGGGCAAGGCCATCCAGGTCGCCGGAACGGTGAAGTCGCGCAAGTCCGACCGCCACGCCACGTCCGACTGGATGGAAATGGAAAAGCAGCGCGGCATCTCGATCACAACCTCGGTCATGCAGTTCCCCTACCGGGAGCACATCATCAATCTGCTCGACACCCCGGGTCATGAAGACTTCTCGGAAGATACTTACCGCACGCTGACCGCAGTCGACTCGGCGCTGATGGTGATTGACGGCGCGAAGGGCGTCGAAGACCGCACGATCAAGCTGATGGACGTCTGCCGCATGCGCGACACGCCCATCATCACCTTTATCAACAAGCTGGACCGGGAAAACCGCGAGCCGATCGAACTGCTGGATGAAATCGAGAACGTGCTGAAGATCCAGTGCGCCCCGATCACCTGGCCGATCGGCATGGGACGGGACTTCAAGGGCGTCTACAACCTGCTTGAAGACCGGATTTACCTTTACCAGCCGGGACACGGCAGCGAAATCGTCGCGGAAAAAACCATCGACGGACTTAACAATCCGGAACTGGATGCCGTGATCGGCGACCAGATCCAGGCCTTGCGCGACTCGCTGGAACTGGTGCAGGGCGCCAGTCACCCCTTCGATCTGGAGGCTTTCCTTGCGGGCCGGCTCACGCCCGTCTTCTTTGGCACCGCGCTGGGCAATTTCGGAGTGGACCATATCCTGAACGGCTTCGTCGACTGGGCGCCCAAGCCCAAGCCGCACAAGACCTCCCAGCGTATGGTCGAAGCCACCGAGACCGGTTTCAGCGGCTTCGTCTTCAAGATCCAGGCAAACATGGACCCCAAGCACCGGGACCGCATCGCCTTCCTGCGGGTGTGCTCGGGCAAGTATGAGAAAGGCCTGAAGATGCAGCATGTGCGTGTCGGCAAGGAAGTGCGCATCGCTGATGCGCTGACCTTCCTCGCCGGGGAACGGGCGCATCTGGAAGAGGCTTGGCCGGGCGATATCATTGGCTTGCACAATCATGGCACCATCCAAATCGGCGACACCTTTACCGAAGGTGAGAAGTTGCAGTTCCTGGGCATTCCCCACTTCGCGCCGGAAATGTTCCGTCGCGTTCGCCTGAAAGACCCCTTGAAAAGCAAGCAGTTGCAGAAAGGTTTGAAAGAGCTGTCGGAAGAGGGCGCGACGCAGGTGTTCATGCCGTTCCTGAACAACGACCTGATCCTTGGTGCGGTCGGCGTGCTGCAGTTCGATGTGGTGGCCTTCCGCCTGAAGGAGGAGTACAAGGTGGATTGCGTCTACGAGCCGGTCAGCGTGGCCACAGTGCGCTGGATTGATTGCGAGGATGAGCGCAAGCTGGCCGAGTTCAAGAAGAAGGCGCATGATCAGTTGTCGGAAGACGGCGGCGGTTACCTGACGTACCTCGCGCCGTCGCGGGTCAACCTGCAATTGATGCAGGAGCGCTATCCGGACATCCGTTTCCGTCCGACGCGCGAGCACTGAGCGTTTCGAGGGCAAGGATCAGAGGAGAGAGGCATGGACATCAGGTGGGCATGGGGGCCGGTTCCGCTGCTGGCCGTGTTGCTGGCGGCCTGCAACAAGCCGCCCGAACCGCCGAAATCGGCAGCGGTTGTACCCCCCGTCGTCGTCGTTCCGGCGACCCCGCCGTCCATGCCCGACCTGAAACCGACCGCCGCCAAGCGGCATGCCGTCAAGTCCGGTTGCAAGGGCGACGATTGCCCCGTCGTTGACCTGGATCTGGTCACGCTGGGCGATCCGGCCCTGGATACGCTGGTGGAAAAGGAACTGGCCGGGATGTCGGCGTTCTTCGAAGACAAGCCCAGGCCGGCAGCCTCGCTGGCGGAGCTCACCGCCCGTTTCTGGAAGGTTGCCCGGCCGCAATGGGGCGTGTGGCTGACGTCTCGTGTCGTGGACCAGCATCACGGCGTGCTGACGCTGCAACTCGATGCGGAAATCTACAACGGCGGCGCGCACAGCGTCGGCGTGACCCGCTCGGTGATCGTGGACCGGAATCAGGCCAACAAGCGGCTGTCGCTCTCCGATCTGTTGCTGCCGGGCCAGGACTCGGCTTTCTGGGCGCTGGTGAAACAGCAGCATGCGCGCTGGATCAAGGACAACGACCTGGCGGATGCCGACTCCGTAAAGATCTGGCCCTTCATCCCGACCGACAATATCGCCCTGACCGCACAGGGTGTCCGAGTCAAATATCAGAATTACGATATCGGCCCGTACGCTTTCGGCCAGCCTGAGTTCACGGTGCCTTACGCGAAACTGGGCGGCATCCTGAAGCCCGATTACCTGCGCTAGAGCCGGAGTCCAGGCATGTGGATCGATACCCATTGCCACTTCGATGTCGCTGATTTTGACGCGGATCGCCCAGAAGTGGCCGCTCAGGCTGCCGCAAGCGGCGTCCAGGCCATCGTGATTCCAGGCTATGTTGCCGATCGCTGGTCACGCCTGTTTGACGTCTGCTCCTCTCTCAACATTCCTTGTCTCCTTCCGGCTCCCGGCCTGCATCCCTGCTACATCCGCGACCACCGGCCGGAACACCTCGACCTGCTGGAGTCCCGGTTGAAGTCCGGGCATTGCATTGCCGTCGGAGAAATCGGGCTGGATACCTACGTGGCGGATATCCGGCAAGGTGACATGTACCGGCAGCAACAGGCTTTTTTTATTGACCAGATGACGTTGGCGAAGCGCTACGACAAGCCCGTCATCCTGCATGTCCGCAAGGCGCATGCGGACGTGTTCCGGCTGCTCCGGGAACAGAAATTCAATCTGGGCGGCATCGTGCACGCCTTCTCGGGCGGGGTGGAGGAAGCGCGGATGTATGAGCGGCTGGGCTTCCGGCTCGGGATCGGCGGGAGCCTGACCTACGACCAGGCGAAACGGCTGCATGCCGTGGTCGCGGCAATGCCGATCGGATCGCTGGTGATCGAGACCGATGCCCCGGACATCATCCCCCGTCCTTACCGCAATCCCGCGCAAACGCATACGCGCAATTCGCCAGCCTACTTGCCTTGTATCGCACAGGCCTTGGCCCAGGCCAAAACGATGACGTTGCCGGCGTTGTCCGAGCGTTTGTGGCGGAATAGCAGCGAGGCCCTGCGCCATGATTTCGGCTCGTGGCCCGGTTATCCTGAGGTAGTCCCGGCATGCTGAACCGGATCTGGCGCGACATCTGGGCCGGTCTGGATCGACCCGAACCTCCGGGGTTGCTGGATGCGATTCGCGCCGCGTATGCCGAACCTTGGCGGGAATACCATACCGCGCAACACCTGCAGGAGTGCCTGCTGTTGTGGGATGAAATCCGTCAGGGCGATCCGGAGGAACTGCTGATTGCGCTGGCGCTGTATTTCCATGACGCGGTGTACGATCCCCGCGCTCCGGATAACGAGGCCCGCAGCGCGGACTGGGCGGCGCGCACCTTGGGGGCGGCCGGCGTCGCCGACGAGGTGATCGTCCGGATCGTCGCACTCGTTATGGCGACCCGAACCCATGACAGTGGAAATGATCCGGTAACAGCCCGGTTGCTGGATATCGATCTCGCCATTCTGGGGAGCGATGCGGCCCGGTTTGCGGAATACGAAAGGCAGATTCGCGCCGAATACGGCTGGATTTCGTCGTCGGATTACCGCGAGGGGAGGAGACGGGTCTTGCGGGGATTTCTGGAGCGACCGGCCATCTTTCAGACACCGGTCTTTTTCACGCGGTTCGAACAGCCGGCGCGGCGTAATCTTGCCGCCGCGCTGGCTGCCCTGGACCGCGCTTAGATCAGCTCGATCGCCATCGCGGTGGCTTCGCCGCCGCCGATGCACAGCGAAGCGACGCCGCGCTTGCCGCCGGTCTGGCGCAGGGCGTGGATCAGGGTCAGGATGATCCGGGAGCCGGACGAGCCGACCGGATGGCCGAGGGCGCAGGCGCCGCCGTAGATGTTGACCTTGTCATGCGGCAGCTTGTGAGCGTCCATCGCGCCCATGGTCACCATGGCGAAGGCTTCGTTCAGTTCGTACAGATCCACGGAGTCCGCCGTCCAGCCCGTCTTGTTGAACAGGTTGGTCAGCGCACCGATCGGGGCGATGGTGAACTCGCTGGGATGCTGCGACTGGGTGCTGTGCGCCACGATGCGGGCCAGCGGGGTCAGGCCCCGCGCCTTGGCGGTGCTTTCCTTCATCAGCACCAGCGCGGATGCGCCGTCGGAAATCGAACTGGCGTTGGCGGCGGTGATGGTGCCGGTCTTGGAGAAGGCGGGCTTCAGGGTCGGAATCTTGTCAATCTTGGCGTTGCCAGGCTGTTCGTCAATGGTCACCAGCGTTTCGCCGCCGCGCGACTGCACTGGCACACCCACGATTTCCGCCGCGAAGTTGCCGTCGGCGATCGCCTTCTGGGCGCGTTTCAGCGAGGTGATGGCGAACTCGTCCATCTGCTCGCGGGTATAGCCCAGCTTGTCCGCCATTTCCTGGGCGAACGAGCCCATCAAACGACCGGTTTCGGCGTCTTCCAGGCCATCAAGGAACATGTGGTCCTTCACTTCGCCATGACCCATCCGGTAGCCGGAACGAGCCTTAGGCAGGATGTACGGGGCATTGGTCATCGATTCCATGCCGCCCGCGACACCGATTTCGATGGTTCCCGCCGCGATCATGTCGTGCACGAACATGGTGGCGCGCATGCCGGAGCCGCACAGTTTGTTGATGGTGGTGCAACCGGTGGCGGTCGGCAGGCCCGCCTTGAGGGCTGCCTGGCGTGCCGGGCCTTGCTTCAGGCCGGCGGAGAGAATGCAGCCCATGACCACTTCCTGAACGTCCTGCGGCTGGATGCCGGCGCGGGTCACGGCCTCCCGAATGGCGACAGCGCCCAGTTCGGTGGTGGTGACGCTGGCCAGGCTGCCCTGGAAGCCCCCCATCGGGGTGCGGGCGCCGTTGACGATGACGATCGGGTCATGGCTCATGACTTGTTCTCCAGTGTATGGGTGTCTGAATTGCGTGCGGGGATTATAGGGTGATTTTCCGTCTTGCATAGCGTGTAGGCATGAACGTCGGGTTTTTGTAGGCAAAATCCTACACGGATTGCCGAATCGGCTGATTTGCCATTATGCGCCAGCGGGGCATAATGGCCTCACGACGCAAGGGAACGATCAGGATGATCCGGGAAACAGTGTGTCGCAGGAAGAAACGGAACTTGAAGGGAAGGGTAGGGATAGCGGACGTTTCAGGAAGAAACACGGCTGTTGCAGCACAAGGAGCCGACAGGACGTATAAAGGACAGGAAAAGCTGCGGGAAAGCCAGGTATGGCGTCACAGGATGTCCTAATTGTTGCACCAACAGAAAAGCCCGGGCTTCAGGATGAAGTCCCGGGTCTTTCTATTTTGACGCAGCAACGGATTATTAAAGAATCAGTCTTCCATATCCTGATGCTGGCTGATCACCTTTTCGCGCTGGATGCGCTGGTAGATCTCTTCGCGGTGGACCGCCACTTCCTTGGGCGCGTTGACGCCGATGCGGACCTGATTGCCTTTCACACCCAGCACGGTCACGCTTACTTCATCGCCAATCATCAGGGTTTCGCCGACACGGCGGGTCAGAATCAACATGGATAGGGCTCCTTGAGTTGTTGTATTCCACACTGTTGCGTTTCGAGTATGCCGCAAGGTGGGTAAAAGATAAACGGGGTAATCGGTGATTTACCGGCCGGTCAGCCGGTAAATCAGGCCGTAAATCAGGCATCCAGTCCGAAAGCGGTGTGCAGGGCGCGCACGGCCAGTTCGAGATACTTTTCTTCCACCACCACGGAGATCTTGATTTCCGAAGTGGAGATCATCTGGATGTTGATGTTTTCCTTGGCCAGCACGCCGAACATCTTGCTCGCCACACCGGCGTGGGAGCGCATGCCCACCCCGACCAGAGAGACCTTGCAGATCTTGTCGTCGCTGGTGACTTCACGGGCGCCGATTTCCTTCGCCACGCCTTCCAGCACCGCCAGCGCCTTCTTCATTTCGCCCCGCGCCACAGTGAAGGTGAAATCGGTGGTTTTGTCCGCGCCGACATTCTGGACGATCATGTCGACTTCGATATTGGCCTCGCCGATCGGGCCCAGTATGCGGAAGGCAATCCCGGGCAGATCGGGCACGCCGCGCACGGTCAGTTTGGCTTCGTCACGGTTGAAGGCGATGCCGGAGATGACGGGTTGTTCCATGGTTTCCTCGGATTCAGTCGTGATGAGGGTGCCTTGGCCTTCAGTGAAGCTGGAGAGGACGCGCAGGGGCACCTGGTATTTGCCGGCGAATTCCACCGAGCGGATTTGCAGTACCTTCGAGCCCAGGCTGGCCATTTCCAGCATTTCCTCGAAGGTGATCGTGTCGAGGCGACGGGCTTGCGGCACCACGCGCGGATCAGTGGTGTAGACGCCGTCGACATCGGTGTAGATCTGGCATTCATCCGCCTTCAGGGCGGCGGCCAGCGCCACGCCGGTGGTGTCGGAACCGCCGCGCCCCAGGGTCGTGATGTTGCCTTCCGGGTCGATGCCCTGGAAACCGGCGACGATCACCACGTTGCGCTTGGCCAGTTCGGCGCGCATGTTGGCGTCATCGATGGACTCGATGCGGGCCTTGGTGAAGGCGCTGTCGGTGCGGATGGCGACCTGCGCGCCGGTCATCGACTTGGCGCCGAGACCGCGTTTCTTCAGCGCCATGGCCAGCAGGGCGATGGTGACCTGCTCGCCGGTGGAGACCATCTGGTCCAGTTCACGGGGGTCCGGATCGGGCGTAATCGCCTTGGCCAGGCCGATCAGGCGGTTGGTTTCGCCGCTCATGGCGGACACCACGACCACGATGTCATGGCCCTGGGCATGCCAGCGCTGGACGCGTTCGGCCACCGCCTCGATCCGCTCCGGGGAGCCGACCGAGGTGCCGCCGTATTTCTGTACGATAAGTGCCATGGAATATTCAGCCTTGTTTCATGGGTGTTGCCTGTCCGCAGCGCAAAGGCGGCAGACGTGTCAGATACGTGCCCGCAGCCATGTGGCCACGCCGGAAAGGGCGCGGGGCAGGGCGGCGATATCCGTGCCGCCGCCCTGGGCCATGTCCGGACGTCCGCCGCCCTTGCCGCCCAGTTCGGCCGACACGGTCTGTACGATATCGCCGGCCTTGAAGCGCGCCGTCAGGTCCGCCGTGACGCCCGCAATCACCGTCGCTTTTTCGCCCTCGACAGCCGCCAGCACGATCACACCGGAACCGAT
>JAYRMT010000018.1:0-22475 GCA_041912575.1 Fluviicoccus sp.
CGCAGAACAATTGCAGCGGCAGGATCCAGCTTCGCGAGCGACCTAACCGCGGCCAGTACCATCGGTCCACCCAGGGCGCCCAGAACGCCTTCAGGGCCCACGGTGCAGCAAGCAGCGCCGTCAGGCTAATGGCAGTCAGGGAGACGCCATGCGCGCGCAGGATGGCCGGCAGCGCCTGGTTGTATATCCCGGTTGGCAAACCCTGGGCCACATACAGGCACAGAAGCACGCCCAAACGCGCACGCAACGACGGCATCAGGCGAACACAATCGTCTTGTTGCCGTGGACGATCACCCGGTCCTCCAGATGCCACAGGACCGCGCGCGCCAGCACGTTGCGCTCGACATCCTCACCCAGAACGCGAAGGTCCTCCACGGAATGCCGGTGGCTGACGCGCTCGACAGCCTGCTCAATGATCGGCCCTTGATCCAGGTCCGCCGTCACATAGTGCGCGGTCGCGCCGATGAGCTTCACGCCCTTGTCATAGGCCTGCTGGTAAGGATTCGCACCGACAAATGCCGGCAGGAAGGAGTGATGGATATTGATGATGCGGTGCGGCCAACGGCTGACAAAATCCGCGCTGAGAATCTGCATGTAGCGCGCAAGGATCAGCAGATCGTTCCCCTGAACCAGCGACATTATTCCGGCTTCGGCTTCGGTTTTATTCTCGCGCGTAACCGGAATCACATGGAACGGCACCCCGAAACGCCCGACCGCCTCGCGCAAATCCTCATGATTGCTGATCACGGCGGTAATCTCGCAGGGCAACCCCCCGCGCGACCATCGCCACAGCAGCTCCAGCATGGCATGGTCATAGCGTGACACCAGAACAGCCACTTTCTTGCGGTCTTCCGCGTAGCTGATACGCCACTGCATGTCGTAATGCCGCGCGACCCGCTCCTCGAATGTCTTGGCCAGTACTTGCCGGGACAGATCCAGATGCGGCGTCTCGAACTCCAGACGCATGAAATACGTCCCGCCCTCGGGCGCGGTGGCGTGCTGGTCCAGATCCGTGATGTTCGCGCCATGGTTGTAGAGAAAGCTGGAGACAGCACTCACGATACCGGGCTTGTCCGGACAGGTAATAAGAAGCCGTGCGTTTGCCGGCGTATTGATCGTCATGTAAACCCCTTGCTCCCGTATTCCGGGCGTTCCCGTCGTCATCCGAATGCGTGACGCCGGTCCGGCCGATTCTAGCCTCTTGCCGTTGCGATTTTAATGCCGTTTCCCTTGACAATGTCTGGTGTTTTGCAAATCATCAGCGAATCATGGTGGAAACCATTTTTCTAGAACAGACAGGAATTACAATGAAACGCCTTACCCTCGCCCTTGTGGCTGCCGCGCTCTCCCAAATGGCCCTGGCGATTGAGAATCCGTATATCGGTCTTGATTACCAGATGGGTACCTTCAAGCTCAACGGCAAGGAGGCCAAGCCCGAGGCATTCCGTATTTCCGGCGGCTCTGAACTGAACCCGTATCTGGCTGTGGTTGCGCAAGCCGCCATCAAGACAGCGTCAGACACCATGACCTTGCCGGGAGTGCATCTGGATACCGCCATTGACAGCTTCTATGCGCTCTTTGTTCGCCCCCAATTCAGTCTGGGGTCGGTGGCCAGTATTTATGGTCTGGCCGGCGGCAGCTACCTGAATGCGTCAGCCAATTCCGATAACACCATCATCCAACCGAATGTGTCCGGCTATAAGCATCAATTTTCGTATGGCGGCGGCGTGGACTTCAAACTCTACGACAAGATTCGTCTGAATGCCGATTACATCAAGTATTCCGACAATTATTCTGCCGTCAGCGCCGGCATCCGGATTTCCTTCCACTGAAATCCGTTGCGTGACTTCAGAGGCTGCGAATGCAGCCTTTTTTATTTCGCAATTAACTCATTCCCTGTTTGGCTCGCACTCCAAAAGAAGAAGGCCGCATCTGCGGCCTTCTTCTTAACAGCTGGCAAACCGATCAGTTTCTATTCTGACATGTCAGCGCCTGACCATAGAAGCTGACCGTACCGCCGGGGGGCATAATGGCGGGGTCGGTAAAGTCCTTCGCCAAGCCCGGCAGGATAAAGACACGCTCAGCCTTGGATTCGCTACCGCTGACCAAAACCGTTGCAACAATCTTCACCTTGATCCAGTTTGCCTGGCTACGGGCATAATTGACGGAGAAATAACCTACGCCATTGGTGCCGGTTGTGACAGAACCGGAGCTCAAGGTCACAGGATTGCCCGGCCACAGAATGCCGTCGCCATTGTCCTCAACGTTCACGCTCACGGGGCTGGGGTAATCCGCAGAGCCCAAAGAAATACCCGCGACACCATCCCTGACATCATTATCTTCAAAGTCCTTGTCAAGCACGCCATTGAGGTTCATATCCTCATTGCTGCACTCAACCGGAGAATTCTTCCTGTCCCCGCTGTAGGCCACCCAGTTTTTCTTCAGCTCATCGTACAAGTAAACGCCCTTGTAGTATTTCACCGGGATAACCTTCAACGCCACGGTCGCATTACTCACCGGATTACCGGCTGCATCGGAAACAGTGATTTGATGGGGGACCTGATACCCGGTGGTCGTATCCTCATTCAGGGTATTCCCGGTGCCGATCGACACAAATACCGCCGCGCCGCCCACCGTGATATCCACGGTGCTTGAGGAAGTCACGCTCGGGGTCGAAGCCTCGATGCGCACCTTGTCAGTCCCCGTGGTATTGGGGCCCGCGGTAAACGTCACCACCGCCTTACCGACCGAGTCAGTCACCGCCATGGGAAAGTCCAAGGTCCCGTTAGACGGGTCGGTCAGCCGATTAAAGGCCACCGTCACACCACTGACCGGGTTGTCGTTGATATCGGTCACACGGGCGATGATCTGGGTCTGGCTGCCGGACTTCAGGGAAGTCTGGGCCGCTTGCAGGGTCAGCGTCTTCGGGAAAGTGGACGCAAAACTCAGCTTCTGGGCAACTTGCAATGTGGGGTTTGCGGTATCCGCCGTATCCGGGTTGGCCGCCTCGGCCACCACCAGGGCTTCACCGGGGAAACTGGAGCTGATATTGAACGTCCAGACGCCGGCAGAAACCGTGGCAAAATCCGTGACCTTGCCTAGAGTAGTGTAAATATTCGGCACCGCGCCGGCCGCAGCTCCGCTCAGGGTGATCTGGAAGGGATGCTTGATCACCGAACCTACCGCATCCTGAATCGGCACGCGGGAGAGATTAATGCCCGCCTCGGTGCTCTCAATCTTGAAGATGGTGGACTTGATGCTCAGGCTCTTGGTGTCGGCAATCGTCGAGCCGTTCCAGTTGGCGGCCAGCGTAGCCAAACCGGTCGTCCCGGTAACCTTGACAGCCACCGTAATCTGGCCGGCGGCATCCGTGAGGCCGCCATTGCTGGCGCTCACCACCGACAGATTGGTCGGCACGAAATTAAGTTGTTCCCCGGGGATACCGGACCCACCGCCATCCTTGAGGGTCGCCGTGATATTGAGGGTCTGGTCCGGCTGGACGGTCGTGACATCAGCCTTCAGGCCCAGCGTCGCGCCAGCGAGTTGGACCGTGTAATCGACAGGGTCCACAGACGCATCACTGGCCAGTCGTGCGGAGACTACGATCGAACCATTGTTGAACTGGCTGCGATTCACCAGCTTCAGGGTCTGTACCGCCTGCCCATCCACCGTATTGACGGTAGCCCCCTTGGTGAGCGTCGCACCGCCAAATCCGGCGGTCTTGATCGAGAAAGTCACCGGTACATTGTTCGCGGTCACGCCGTCGGCATTGGTCACCGTCGCCGTAATGTCCATCGCGGAACCGATCGCAGCCGTCATCACGTTGCTGGCCCCGGAAGACAGGCTGATCGAATAACCGCTCTGCACCTTGTAGGAACCATCTTTCGACACGATGCTGCCGCTCGGATCGGTGTACACCACACGTACCGTGCCGAAGCCCACCGACGCGCCGATTCCGGACAACGTGACAGAGGCTTTGCCGGTAGCATCGGTGCGGCCAATCGCCTGAGTCGACGAGTTATCCGCATCCACGACACTGCTGCTCAGTGTGCCGCGATCAGCGACCGTCAGCGTAAACACAACGCGGCCGTTCACGACCGGCGCACCGGCGGGCGTGAGCACCGTCGCGGAAACCGTAGCGGAAGACTTCTGTGTGCCCGAGATGAATATCACGCTGTTGCAGGGTGCGGTTTCGCCGGGGACGCACACAGTCGGCGCAGACAGCTTGAAATTCGAGGGGACAGTGGCGGGATCGATGATAGTGAAGCCGACGGGGACCGACTTGCTGACATTCTTCTGCGCATCCACAAAAATGGCCTGCACATCGCCCGTTGAGCCGATCAGGGCCCCATTGCCCTTGAGGGTCGTGGTGCCAACGCCGCCGACCACGTTCAGGGACTTGCTGCCGAGCGCGCCGGCGCCGCTCAGCGCGAGCGTCACGTTCCCGGTAAGGGGATTGTTCGCGGAGTCTTTCAGGTTGACCGTTACGTTGGTCTCGCCGGTGGAGGCGATCTGGTCCGTATCCAGCTGCACGCTGACCGAATTGGTGGACTGTCCGTTCACACTGAAGATATCGCCGCCACCGCCACAGGAAGCGACAATAAAGGCGGCGAAGATATAGAAGAGCCAGCGCGTTAACCGCTCCCGATTGTACATTGTTTTATACCCTCATTTGTTGTTGCTATTGCGCCACGTCCGGATGGTCACTCAATAGAAGGCATCGATACCAAGACGCACCATTGCCCAACTTATACTGGATAAGAACCAAAACATCAATCAGTTATGGGGGCCAGCTCCACGGAGTGTGAAGTTGTCGGCTCGCTTTCCGATCTGCCGTCGCCGTAACGCCTCAGGAGGTCCGGCAAGCGCTCGCGGGCTTCGCCCCGGAGGTACGGCATCTCCAGGCAAATGATCTGGTAGATCCCCTTGCGCAGCAGCTCCTGACTCAGGGCAACCTCATCGCCGAAAAACCCGCTGCTGGTGACAAACGACGCCCAGCTGGTGGTGATCACCCAGATATTAACGATCAGTGCGCGGACCTCCTGCTCCCCGACATCGATGAAGCCGGCGGTCCGCAGGCCGACATAAACCAGATAGGCCTGGGCCATAACCTGGCGGGCGAACTCGCGATACGCCTGACGCAGGCGCTGGCTTTCCTCAAGCAGGTGCCCCAAGTCCCGATGGAGGAATCGGTACTCCCACAACTGGATGAAGATGGACTCGAAATAGCCCATCTTGTCCTCATACGTCATGGAGCGGTCGGTGGGGACGCGCAGCGCCTGCAGCATCGAGTCCTGGTAGCGCAGGAAAATCCCGTAGATGATGTCTTCCTTGCTACGGTAATGGTAATAAAGGTTGCCCGGGCTGATATTCAGGGAGGCTGCGATATGGTTGGTGGTGACGTTCCGCTCGCCGTCGCGATTAAAGAGCTCCAGACTGCGTATCAGAATCCGGTCTTTGGTTTTCAATTCTTTTCCCCAGATCAACTGCCGTTCGGCAGAAAGTTCGCTCCGAAGTTTGACACATTAGAGCAAATACTCTAAAACTACAACCGTCATCCGTCAGCGACGGCGCATCCGTCGCCCTTTTCCCGAGGCTGAATCATGACCGCCAGCGTCTCCCCTCTCCATACCGATCACCCCGAAGTGATCGAAATGCAGCGCATTTTCGACAACCAGCGCACCGCTTTCCGACTGCGCCAAAGCACCTCGGCCAGTGAGCGCCTCGCCTTGCTGGAAAACCTGCGCGCCGCGCTGGTGAAGTATCAGGACGAACTGGCCGTCGCCATCGCCGCCGACTTCGGCCATCGCTCCCACCACGAGACGAAGTTCGCGGAGATTCTGACCTCGCTGGAAAACATCAAATATTACAGCAAGCATCTCAAGGACTGGATGAAGCCCGAAAAGCGCCACATGAATCCGACCCACCTGCCCGCCAAGGGCTGGGTGGAGTACCAAGCGCTGGGGGTTGTTGGCGTCATCACACCGTGGAACTATCCGGTCCTGCTCGCGATCAGTCCGCTGATCTGCGCCTTGGCCGCCGGCAACCGTGTCATGCTCAAGATGTCCAGCTTCACCCCGCGTACCGGCGAGACGCTGAAGCGCGCCCTCGCGGAAGCGTTCAGTGAAGACCAGGTCGCCGTGATTACCGGCGGGGGTGTCGTTTCCGACGCGTTCAGCCGCCTGCCCTTCAACCAGATCACGTTTACCGGCTCCACCAACGTCGGCCGCACGGTGATGGCCGCCGCTGCGGAAAACCTGACGCCGGTGCTGCTGGAACTGGGCGGCAAGTCCCCCTGCATCATCCACGAATCCTTCCCGATGAAGGACGCCGCCGAACGTATCGCTCTCGGCAAGTGCTGGAACGCCGGCCAGACCTGCGTGGCGCCGGATTACGTCTTTGTCCCGCGCGGCAAAACCCGGGAGTTTGTGGCCGCCATGCGCAGCCAAGTCGGCAAGATGTATCCGTCGATGCTCAACAACCCGGACTACACCAGCATTGTCAATGACAAACAGTACAAACGCATCACCAGCTATATAGAAGATGCCAAGGCGCAAGGCGCGGAGATATTCGAGATCAACCCGGCCAACGAGAGCTTCGCCAACACCCGCAAGCTCCCGGTGCTGATGGTGGGCAACGTCAAACCGTCCATGCTGATCGCCCAGAACGAGATTTTCGGCCCGGTGCTGATGATGCTCGAATACGACAAGCTGGAAGACGCCCTGCATTATGTGAACGAGCGCCCGCATCCCCTCGCCTACTACTATTTCGACTATGACGATCAGCGCGCCAACTTCGTGCTGCAGAACTCCCGCTCCGGCGGCTTCTCTGTGAACGATGTGATCACGCACGTCGCCGAGGAAGACCTGCCTTTCGGCGGCGTCGGTCACTCCGGCATGGGCAAGTACCACGGCAAGGAAGGTTTCGCCGCATTCTCCAACGCGCGCTCGGTGCTGGTGAAGCCGAAATTCTGGACCATGCGCTTCCTGGCCCCGCCCTTCAACAAGGCCACCCACAAAATCATCGAAAAAGTGTTGCTGAAGTAAGTAATGCTTGCCGCCAAGGGGCTGCTTTGGTATAAATGCGCCCCTTGCTGTCTGCCGCTGCTGAGGCGGCGGCTCTGATTGCATTGTGGAGTACATCATGTCCAAAGTTTGCCAAGTGACCGGCAAGCGTCCGATCACCGGTTACAACGTTTCTCACGCCAACAACAAGACCAAGCGTCGCTTCGAGCCGAATCTGCACTACCATCGCTTCTGGATGGAGTCGGAAAAGCGTTTCGTGCGCCTGCGTGTTTCTTCGAAGGGCATGCGCATCATTGACAAGCTGGGTGTCGAGCACGTTGTCGCCGACCTGCGCGCCCGCGGCGAAAAGATCTAAAGATCCGAGGTTATCATCATGCGTGACAAGATTCGTCTCGTTTCCAGCGCCGGTACGGGTTATTTCTATACCACGACCAAGAACAAGCGCACCATGCCGGAAAAAATGGAGATCAAGAAGTTCGATCCCAAGATTCGCCAGCATGTGATTTTCAAGGAAGCCAAGATCAAGTAATCACCTGATCCGATCTTCCCGAAAACCCGGCCTTGCAACCCAAGGCCGGGTTTTCTGTTTTGAGAGCGCCCCGCCATGCCTGAACTTCCCGAAGTTGAAACCACGCGCCTCGGGCTATCGCCCATCCTCGGGGCCTGCATCACCGACGTCGCCATCCTGAATCCATCCCTGCGACAACCGGTTGATGCGGATCTCGATGAGAAACTGCTGGGGGCCCGCATGGATGCCCTCACCCGCCGAAGCAAATATCTCATCATCGGCGTCACGGGCGGCCATCTCATTGTGCACCTCGGCATGTCTGGCAGCCTCCGGCTGACTGCACCAGACGCACCGCTGCGCAAGCACGATCATATCCGGATTGATCTGGACAACGGTTTTTCCCTGCGCTTTCATGACCCGCGCCGTTTCGGGCTTTTCCTGTGGACGGATGCGCCTTGGAAGGATCATCCGCTGATGCGGGCGCTGGGCCCCGAACCGCTGGAGCCGCACTTCACGGCAGAAGGACTCTACCGGGCCAGCCGCTCCCGCAAATCGCCTGTCAAAGCCTTCCTGATGGACAATAGCGTAGTGGTCGGCGTCGGCAACATCTACGCCAGCGAAACGCTGTTCCGCTGCGGCATTCATCCGCTGATGCCGGCATGCCGCCTGACACCGGACGATTGCCTTCGGCTGCACGCGGTCATACGCGACATTCTGACCGCCGCCATCGCCCGGGGAGGAACCACATTGCGCGATTTTGTGAACGGACGCGGCAACCCGGGCTACTTCCAGCAGGAATTAGCAGTCTACGGGCGGGAGGGAGAGCCGTGTGTGACGTGCGCAACCTCTCTGGAGTGCGTCAAAATCGGAGGAAGAAGCAGCATTTTTTGCCCGATATGCCAACCCCTTAACCCGGAAAGGCTTGCATAGTCGGATAACTCCGATTAGATTCAGCATCATTAAAACTATCAAGCAGTTGGCTGTCAGCGTTCATGCGCGGGCTGAAACCCGCCCCTGAATTGCCGCGGCGCCGATCCTCACAAGGAGATAAGAATGAGTCTTTTCCCCCGCCGCGCGCTGTCGGGCCTTTTGTTCGCCGCTTCCGTCATGACCATGCCGGCCCTCCATGCCGATGAAATGGATGACCAGATCAACGAGCGCCCCAGCGCCATGGCCATGTTCGGCGATGCCATTATCGCCCGTCCGATCCTGTTCGCCGGGACATTGGGCGGCACGGCCCTGTTTGTGGCCACCCTGCCGTTCACCGCGCTGGGCGGAAATGTAGAGGAAGCCGCTGATACCCTCGTGGTCGGCATGGCCAAGTCCACCTTCACCCGCTGCCTGGGCTGCAGCGCCACCCAGGATGCCTGGAACGGCAAGCCCGTCACGGAAGAGAAACCTTCCAAGTAAGCCATGCGACGACACGATAGCGGAGATGCCTGATGGGTCTTTTCGATATGTTCAAGGGTGACAGCGGCGAACAGATGACTCCGCATCTGGCATTTGTCACCTCTTTGCTTTACATGATGTCCGCCGATGGCGAGATTGACAACGAAGAAGTTGGCCACCTGCTCAGCGTGTTGGGCGGGCAGGACGACGGACGCGGAAACATCGGTGTCGGCGCACAGAACCAAAAGCTTCTGGACAGTGCGATCCGCTACCGCAAGAAGCATACTGTGGACCAGTTTCTGGGCGAGGCCACTCCCTTGCTGACGGACGCCCAGAAGATGTGCATTCTGGTCAATCTGGTTGACTCATCCTTGTCAGACGGTCAGGCGGAACCGGAGGAGCAGCAATTGTTCGGCAAATTCCTGCAAGCCTTCGGGATTGGCGAGGACCGTTTCCGTCCGTTCTTCGAGGTGATTGTGCTCAAGAATGATCGTTCCGTGTTCACCAACCAGAGCCATGCCAAGAACCAACCGGGCTACAAGGTCAATCTGACCAAGCTGTAATGCCTTCTGCGCATCGGTAACAAGAGCCCCTCTTCCGGGGCTTTTTTATTGCTTAGGCATTCCCTTCAAGCGCTCCGACTTCAACAACAACGCCTCCCGGCTCTCGCTATGGCGAGGATCATGCGGGATGCAGTTTACAGGGCAAACCTGCTGGCACTGGGGGACATCATAGTGACCTACGCACTCAGTACACTTCCCCGGATCGATTTCGTAGATATCGGGACCCTGGAAAATCGCCTTGTTGGGGCACACGGGCTCGCAGACATCGCAATTGATGCATTCATCGGTAATCTTGAGCGCCATCGGATCAGGCCTTTGACTCCCGGGCGAATTTGTCGCGGAAAGCCTGGACGACCTCCGGCGGGACAAATTTGGAGACATCACCGCCCAAGCGGGCTATTTCACGCACGAGTGTCGACGAAATATAGGAAAGATGTTCAGCGGGGGTCAGGAATACGGTTTCGAAATCCTGAACCAGTTGCCGGTTCATGTTGGCCAGCTGGAACTCGTATTCAAAATCGGAAACCGCGCGCAAGCCGCGCAGGACGGCGGTGCCCTTCTGTTCCACAACAAATGTCGCGAGCAGTTCGCTGAAACCGCAGACCTGGACATTCGGCAGGTGGCGCGTGGCTGACCTCACCAGATCGACACGCTCTTCCAGGGTGAACAGCGGCTTCTTGTGATGACCGGCGGCAATGGCCACGATGACTTCGTCAAACAGGCGCGACGCCCGTTCCACCAGATCCTTGTGGCCATTGGTGACCGGATCGAAGGTACCGGGATAGATTACACGGGTGATCATGAGCGGCGCTCCGGCGGTTGACGCCGCAATGGTACCGAAGGCATGACATCCTTGTCAGCCCTGTGATCACGGTTTAGTCCGGGGTGATGGTCGAAACCGCGCGTTTGACCTTTTCATCTGGCCACATTTTCGGGTCGGAAGCCTGTCCCGATGCGTTGACCGTGGTCCCCAGCCCCGGCTTGTCCAGCTCCACCTGTCCGGACGCGGTCTTGACGTATACACCATGACCTTCGAGCATGATCACATCAAGCGCGCCTTCCGGCGATACACCGAATCCGCCCCAGAAGTCGGTGCCGCGGACGCCGATGGTGGCGACAGCCGTTTTGACCTCGTAACGATGCGGGCGCGCAGTAATGCTGCCGGTTACGCTCCGGAAAGCCCCCTTGAGCAGATCGAAGAAAGCGATATTCGGTTTCTTGCGGAAAATCCGGTAATCCCGTATCACCAACTCGGAGTCGCGTCCTACCGTCAGCTTGGTGCCGTCACGCAACTTGACCTCGGCCACGGAGCCCCCGAGGGTCCGGAAAAGATCTCCCCGGCAAACCTTCATCCCGGTTTCCGGAGCCACCTTCTGGCTCTGGCGCTCCAACTCGACCTGCCCCTTCAGGCTGGTGATTTCACCGACCCGGCACGGGTCAGCGGCCGCGACCGAACCCGCCAGCAGCAGGCCCGCAAAAAGTACTGAACGCATCTGTAATTCCCTCATTGGTATGACGAGCCCTATGGCTCTTGTTAGTACGCGATGATCCGGCGTTCGGATGCACGTCAGAGGCTAATATCACGCTTCGGAGCCTGACGAAATGCGTCAGCGCGATTTCCGATGCGCGGCCGGTTCGTTTTGAGGCACAATACGTCCCTCGTTGTTCATCCCGGACTGTCATGAGCTCCAGCAAGAAGAAAGCGCCGCCCGGCAGCATTGCCGTGAACCGGAAGGCGCGTCACGAGTATTTCATCGAAGAGACCTACGAAGCCGGCCTTTCATTGCAAGGCTGGGAGGTCAAGGCCCTGCGCGCCGGGCGTCTGGGCCTGCTGGACTCCTATGTCCTGCTGAAGGATGGCGAAGCGTTCCTGCTGGGCGCCAACATCACTCCGCTGCTGTCCACGTCGACACACTACGTGCCGGAGGCCACCCGCACCCGGAAACTGTTGCTGAACCGCAGGGAAATCGACCATCTGATCGGCGCTGTGCAGCAGAAAGGCTTTACCTGCATCCCGCTCTCGTTCTACTGGAAGAACGGCAAGGTGAAATGCGAAATCGGTCTGGCCAAGGGCAAGCAATTGCACGACAAGCGCGATGCGGACAAGGATCGCGACTGGCAGCGGGAAAGAGGCCGCCTGATGCGCGACAAAGGATAGTCGTGATTTCCCCTTGAAATGTCCCCAAGCCGCCGCCATTAACGCTATAATGGACTGACACGGGGGTGTACTGGCTTCGACGCCGGTGATGAAACTCTGTGGTGCATGTCGAGAGTGAGACGTCTCTCGTAAATCCAAGTCTCAAACAAATAGTCGCAAACGACGAAACTTACGCACTCGCCGCCTAAGGCGAAGCATTGAACCTGAATGTCTGTGGTCGGGGGATTTGCGCGTACGCTACACGGACTCGCTTCACGTCTTGCCTCGCGGCGCGGAGCTAAAACCAGAGGATCGCGACCAGCGCCCTGCCTGTCGGGTAGCCGGTTGTTAAATCAGTAGACAAGGCTAAGCATGTAGATCCAGGGGCGTAGTGCCGTCGGACAGGGGTTCAACTCCCCTCACCTCCACCAAACTCTCATACCACGATGTACCAAGAAGGCCGGAATCGCTAGAGATAGCAAGGGTTCCGGCCTTTTTGTTTGCCCAATGAGTACCGACAAGTACCTTGAAAGCCGGGTATTCGTGGGGGCATGATTGGGGGCATATTCGATGCCCCCAGACAGGATGCCCCCAAATGCCCCTCACCGACACCGGAATCAAGAAGGCGCGGTACACCCGCGACGACGGCAAGCCCGAGCGCCTGGCGGACGAAAAAGGTCTGTATCTGGAGCTATCCCCCGCCGGGGGCAAGCTGTGGCGCTGGAAGTACCGCTTTGGGGGCAAGGAGAAGCGCCTGGCGCTCGGGGCATATCCAGACGTCAGCCTGAAGGATGCCCGCGAAAGGCGCGACGATGCCCGCGCCCTTCTGGCGGACGGCATCGACCCCGGACTGGAGCGCAAGATTCAGAAAGCCGCCAAGGTTGAGCGCGACGCCAACAGCTTCGAGGTCGTGGCGCGGGAGTGGCTGGCGAAGAACGCGCCCGTTTGGGCGGAAAGCCATACCCACAACATCACGCGCCGCCTTGAGCGGGATATTTTCCCTTGGCTTGGCGGCCGTCCCATCAGCGAGATTACCCCGCCTGAGTTGCTGGCCGTGCTGCGCCGCATCGAGGCGCGGGGAGCCGTGGAAACCGCGCACCGTGCGAAGGAGAATTGCGGGCAGATTTTCCGCTATGCCGTCGCCACCGGCCGCGCCGAGCGTGACCCGGCGCAAGACCTGCGGGGCGCACTGGCCCCGGCCAAGACCGAGCACATGGCCGCCCTCACCGAACCGGCCGACGTGGGCGGACTGTTGCGGATGCTCGACGAATACCGGGGGACGCTGGTCACAAGATGCGCCCTGCAACTGGCCCCGCTGGTGTTCGTGCGCCCTGGCGAATTGCGGCAAGCCGAATGGAAGGACATTGACATGGAGGCTGGGGAATGGTCATTCATCGCCAGCAAGACAAAGACACCGTTCATTGTCCCCCTCGCCCGCCAGGCGGTGGCGATCCTGCGCGAATTGCACCCGCTGACCGGCCACGGCCGCTATGTGTTCCCGAGTCCGCGCACTGATGACCGTCCGATGAGTGGAAATGCCATCCTGTCCGCCTTGCGCCGCATGAATATCCCCAAGGAGGAAATGACCGGCCACGGTTTCCGCGCCATGGCCCGGACGATGCTGGATGAGCGCCTGAAGTTCCCCGAGGCACACATAGAGCATCAACTCGCGCACAGGGTTAAAGGCCCTCTGGGCCCCACGTACAACCGGACGAAGTTCCTGGATGACCGGCGGGTGATGATGCAGGCGTGGGCGGACTATCTGGATCGGCTGAAGGCTGGCGCTGAGATCATTCCGCTATCCAGAGTGGGGGCGTGAGGGGCCGGAGTGTACTCGCAACCAGTGCGGGGCAAAGCGGACACCGCCAGAAATTCCCTCCTCGCTCTTTGCATACCGGTACACCACCAGCGGCTCGCCGTTCTCATCGACAACTTTGAAAACGGTGTTGTGGTTGAAGTTGCGGGCAGCATTGACTAGAATTTCTACACGCCCCGTGGGGCCGGTTAGAAGTCGGGAACCATTGGTTCTGTCAGCGTCTACCATTTCTGGCACGGGGCTTTTTATTGCGTCAAATTTCACCGACTCCACCGTGTAAAGCGGGTTTGCGCGATCCTGCTGGCCGACCTCCTTCCCGCCCACTCCTCCCGCCTGCACCCAAACCCTGTATAAGGGTACTAAAAAAGCAGTAATTCCAGCGTCAATACTTGTCGCAACCTCTCCCCAACCCACCCCCTTAGAACTCCTTATACCTTGCCGCCCAAGCCTTCCGCCTGTCAACTGACTACCCAATAGTCAAGGGGCATATACCGCCCGATACGTGCCATAGCATAGGCGTCTGTTCCGGGGAATTCCCGGACATACCGGGAGAAACGGTGGAATCCCCTCCCGGTCATTCTCTCAATGACGGCCGCACGGCCCGGAGCATGACATGAACGCCAAGACCCAACAGCAAACCGAACAATCCCGCCTGATCCGCCTGCCGGAAGTGCTGCGCATGACCGGCCTTTCCCGGACCGGCGTCTATGACCGCATCCGCGAGGGCAAATTCCCCGCCCCCGTCTCTCTTGGCGCGTCCGCCGTGGCGTGGGTGGAGATCGAGGTGAAGGCATGGATTCAGGCCCGCATCGAAGCCGGGCGCACCATCGGCAATGCGGCTTGAGGGCATCGCCATGACTATTCAACGCATAGCCCTGACACGGACCCCTTACACCAAGGATCAAGCCAATTCCCGGATGCGTGCTCTTGCCGCCTCTCCCGGATGCAACGAGTGCGGTAACTGCGGGCTCAAATTTCGCAAGGGAGCAAAGCCCTACTCGCTGTTCATTGCCGCCTACGTGAATACCGCCACCCGGAAAGCCTGCCAGTCGGAATACCTGCTTTGCTGGCCCTGCTGGAAACGCGCCGACATGGAAGACACTGCATCGCTAGCCAGGGTGAAGCGGAAGGCCGAGGACGCCGCGCATGTCCTGCTGTCGCCACGGACGACAATTGACGGCCAAGTCTATGCCGTCCTCTCTGAGGACGACTTCCCGCCGCCTCTCTCCCTGGTGAGCAAGGAGAAAGACCATGCGCATGAAATTTGAAAGTGCGGGGGGAGGGTACCTAAAAAACCTAAAAAACCTCCCCGCCAGGCTGGCGGACACCATTCCCCCCGCCCTGATGGACGGCCTGCCGATCCTGCTGCTGTCGCTGGTGGCCGGGTGTCATCCGGCACCGGCCGCCGCGTCAATGCAGCGCCACGGTCAATCCCAAAGCCTTCACAACCTTGAAGACCGTGGCGAAGCTGGGATTACCCTCGCCGGAAAGCGCCTTGTACAGCCCTTCACGGGTCAGGCCGGTGTCGCGGGCAAGCTGGCTCATATTGCGGGCGCGGGCGATGTCGCCCAGGGCGCGCAGAATCAGGCTGCCGTCGCCGGGGTCTTCCTCGGTGCAGGCTTGCAGGTACAGGGCGATGTCTTCTTCGGTCTTGAGGTCTTCCGCCGGGTCGAAGGGAAAGAATTGCTCTGTCATGGTTCACTCCCGCCAGTTTTTGGCCATGGCGATGGCGCGTTCGATGTCGGATTCCTGAGTGCGTTTGTCGCCACCCACCAGCAGCACGATAACCAACGGGCCGCGCAAGGTGAAATACACGCGATAGCCCGGC
Organism: Fluviicoccus sp.; assembly: GCA_041912575.1. Classification (GTDB taxonomy): domain Bacteria; phylum Pseudomonadota; class Gammaproteobacteria; order Pseudomonadales; family Moraxellaceae; genus Fluviicoccus. The sequence goes on from JAYRMT010000018.1 coordinate 15,267, forward strand.
CCCCAATCAATCCGCAACTCGGAAACCCCTTCACGCAGGGGCTTGAAGTCGCCCAGATTGCCGCCTTCCATGCGAATGATTCGGGCGTTGATACGCATCAGCGCATGGCGGTCTTTCAGGTTTTCGCGCCAGTCCTTGAAGCTCTTGCTCTGAATGATCTTGTACATGGGTCAGCCACACCGGTTACCGCCTATAGTGTGAACCGTGGTTGGCAACCTGTCAAAGCCAGGGCGGCAATGTCAGCAAATGTCAGTATTTCCGAGCCGTCAGAAACTCAGGTTTTATCAAGTACCCCGGACGTTCAAACCATAACAAACGATAACACCCAGGAGAAAACGCCCTTTTCCGAATGTAAGTTTTTACGAGTACCAGCCATAGCCGCCAGCTATCAATATACCGGATTCAATAGCCTTGTTTTGCTGGCGTCCGCCCCTGTCGCTCAGTACCATCATGCGACCGGTCCACATGACCGGACGGGATTGGCGTCCCGTTACACTTGGCGCACGACCGCGCAAGCGGTTTTTTTGTGCGTTTGCAGTCCTGCGCGTTATGGCGGGCTGCATGGGGGTTCCTTCGGGAACGCCGGTTCCAAGTGCCGGTACGCCAACCCTGTGCAGTCCGCCTCCCATGGATTGGCGTCCATTGGTGGCGGTTTACACCCATCACTTGGAGCGCCCACCATGGCAAAACCCGCCCGTAATCCGTCCGCTACCCGTCAGCGGGCCATCCAGATCAGCGCCGTCATCCTGCTGTCACTCAAGCCCGGCGTCCGCACCGGCACCGCCGAGATTCACCAGCGATTGACCGATGCCGGAATTCCCGTCTCCCTGCGATCCGTGCAGCGCCACCTGAACGCGCTGTCGTCCGTCCTGCCCATCGAGTCCGACAACGCCAGCCCTCGCGGCTGGAGGTGGATGACTTCCGTATCCGTGGCCCGTGTGTCCGGAGGTGCGGCATGAGCACCGAACGCATCGACTACACCGGCAAGCCCTTCTCCGACCTCCCGTTCGTGTACCGCCGCAAGCGCGGCAAGGTGGATAACAGTGATTGGGCCGTGGAGCCGACCACGGACTACCTGCACGCCTGCACCATGGGCCGCCGGTACGCCGCACATTTCCTGCAATGGATGAAGCAATCCGGAAACTGCTTGGGATGCGAGCTGAATTTCATCCTCTCCGACATGGCCCCGACCCTCGCCAGGCCGAGGAACGATGACGACGCAACGCACGGTTACGCGGTCGGGTTCGTGGCGCACCTGGAGCGATTCATTCGCCACGGCGCGGCATCCGTTGACGTGTGGGGCGACCTGGAGCGCGAGGAGGCGCGGGCCGCCCGTGTTCGTGCCGAATACGCGGAAGGGGGTGAAGCATGAACAAGCACCACACCGCGCCCGCATCCGCCTGGAAGGCCGTCCGCATTGTCAACATGTGGAGCGTGGAGACACGCGCCGGGGGCATCGTCTGCACCATTGGCGGCCGACCCGGCGACGAGGTCAAGGCCGCCTTGATTGCCGACGCGCCCGAGCTGCTGCGCGAGCTGGCGAAGGCCGACGCCCTGCTGCATGAAGCCCTGAACCTGCTGGACGAAGGACAAAAGGCACGCCTCGCCGAGAAGGCCGCCGCCATCCATGACGGGGAACGCGCCCGCCTGCTGGATAGGCATTGCCGGAGGGATGGAGCATGAGCAACCACCGCATCACGACCATGGCCGCGATCCTCTCCGTCCTGCCCGGCATTTCGGCATCGGTGCAACGCGCCCGTCTGCTCGCCGCCCTGGAGCGGTTGGGGAGCGTCACCACTTACGAAGCATCCCGTTACCTTGACCTGTACGACCCCCGCGCCCGCAAGAAGGAGCTGTGCAAGGAGGGGCATGACATTGACACCGTGCCCTGCCGGGTGATCACCGAGTCCGGCGAGATTCACCGCATCGGGCGCTATGTCCTGATGACTCAAGCCATCCAGAGGGATGCAGCATGAACACCGCACACCACGAAACACCCGTCGCCGCCCTGCTGGCCGTTCACCTGATGAGCGGGAAAAACTCCCCCGACCTCTCCCCCCTGGTGAGCGATTGGGACGCCATCGCCGACCGCCTGACCACGCACGAGGAGCGCGAGGACAAGGACGGTCAGGGCATCATTTGCGCGGAATTCCACACCCTGTCCCGCCGCGCCGCCAACGTCACCGCCTATACGGCCCTGATGCTGGACGTCGAGGGCAAGGATGCGGACGACCTTCCGCCGCCGCCTGACGAAGTATCCGACCGGATGCGCCGCCTGAACATGGAAGGCGTGATCTACACCAGTCACAACCACCTGACGCCGCCTGAGCTGAACAAGGGCAAGCCCGCCAGCCCGCGCTACCGCGTGGTTGTCCCGCTGTCCTCCCCCATCCCGCCGTCAGACCTGCCCAGGCAGACGGACGCCCTCGCCGCCGCGCTGGGGCTGTCCGCGTGGCTGGACCCGGCAAGCCGCACCATCAGCCAGTTTTTCTACCTGCCGTCCTGTCGCCCCGGCGCGGAACGCTTCGCCGAACGGATTCACGGCGAGCCGTGGGACGCCGCCGCGCCCCTCTCCCTGCCTGAGCATCAGCCATCCAGAGGGGGGAGCACGGTTCTGGACTTCACGCCGCTGCCGCCCCCCTCTGGTGAGCGCGGCTTCGATGCCGTCAGGAAGGCCGCGCAAGGGCAATCGGGGCGTTCTGTCGCGCTTGGGCATATCCGTGCCCGACTCGCCCACGCACGCGCCTTGCCCCGGCTGCGGAGGCAGGGACCGCTTCCGCTTCGACGACAAGAACGGGGAAGGTTCCTTCCTGTGCTCTCAAGGCGGCGCGGGGACCGTGGCCGGTGACGGCTTCGCCCTGGTGCGGCATGTCCGCCACTGTACCGCCGCCGAGGCGCTGGCGCTGGTGCGCGACGTGGTGATGCCATCCAGCGGGGGGCGTGGCGTTCGTCGCCTGGATGAACCGGCAGGCCCGGCGAATGATGCGCCCGAGCGCGAAGAAGGCGAAGAGATCGAGGCCCACCGCAATGCGCCGCGCGGCACCCCGGACATGCTCTACGGCATCTTCGGAGACATCGGCCGCATCGCCGCTGACGGCACCGAGGCCAACCCCTACGCCGCCTGCATGAACGCCATGGTTTTCTTTTCCGCCTGCGTGGGGCGGGAGGTGTATCTGCGCATTGGGAACGGGACGCACCATGCCAGGCTGTTCTCCCTGCATGTCGGACGTTCCAGCGTGGGGCGCAAGGGGACGGCAATGGATCTTCTATGGCGCATCATCGGCGAGATGGACAGGCAGGAGCGCACCGGCAACGGCGGGATGATTGCGGACGATTCTCGCCTGCTGCCGAAGATACACACTGGCGGCCTTTCATCACGGGAGGGAGTGACGCACTTCCTGCATGACGGAATAGCCCAGGGGGAAACCAGCATCCCCCCGGTTCACGACAAGCGGATGCTTGCAGTTGAGTCGGAATTCGTCAACGTGCTGCACCAGGCAGGCCGGAGCGGAAACACCCTGTCCGCCGCCCTGCGCGACCTGTGGGACGGCAAGAAAATCATGCCCCTTACCAAGAACCCGGTAGGAGCATCGGCCCCGCACGTCGGCATTTACGGGAATATCACCCCCGCCGAGCTGTTGGCCACCCTGACGGCGACCGACCGGGACAACGGGTTTATTAACAGGTTTATCGTGTTTCACGCCGAGATGCCGCGCCTTGAGCCGTTCCCGAGATCGACCCCGGCCCCGGTTGTCGCCGGGCTGGCCCGCCGCCTGCTGGAGATCACATCTTTTGCCAAAGGGGGATATGTCTGGGACGCAAACCCAGAGCTTGCCTGCATGGACAGGCGGGAAGTCACACTCAGCCGCGAGGCGTCCGCGCTTTATGCCCGGCTGTACCGTGGGGAACTGAACAGCCAGAAGGACGGAGAACGGGTTGCCGGACTGCTGCACCGCGCCCCGGCCTACCTGCTGCGCATGGCCATGCTGTTCGCCCTCTCCGACCTGTCGGAAATCATCGAGCCGCGCCACCTGGAGGCCGCCCTTGCATGGGTGCGCTACTGGCGGGAGTCGGTCAAGTTCATCTTCAACAACGCACGGGACGAGATCGAACAGGCCAAGACCTGCGACAAGGCGGAGCGGCTTTACCAGTGGTTGAAGGGCCGGAGAAAACCCGCGACCCGCACAGACATCATGGTGGACTGCTTCACCCGTCACGCCAGCAAGGGCGACGTGGACAAGGCCATTGATACGCTGCTGCGCGACACCCCGCCACGCATCGAGGTGATCGAGGGCGAGAAATCCACCAACGGCAAGCTCCCCAAGTTATACAAGGTGCGCGAACTTGGCGAACTTGGCGAACTTGCTTGCGCTGCAACGGTCTATCCAAGTTCGCACGATTGCGAACTTGGCGAAGTTGGATTGCGAACTTGGAATGACGGCACGCTTGGGGTGAATCCAAGTTCGCCAACTAAGCACGGCTGCGAACTTGGGGAAAGCCTTGCGCCGCAATCAAGTTCGCCAGATTCGCCAACTTCGCAAGGGGTGAAGGAGAAAGAGGGGAGCGAACTTGGATTCAGCGATGAGTCCGAGGGGATCATTATATGAATACCGCCCATGACCTGCTGAACCTGGCCCGGAATTCCGGTTACACCCTCACCGCCACCGGAGACCGGCTGAGGGTTCGGCCGGTCCCGCCGACCGACCTGCTGGAGGAGTTTAAAGCGCACAAGGCCGAACTGCTGACGCTGCTGTCGGCACCGGCCGATGAATCGCCTACCTCTCCCGCCAAGGTAGGGGGAGAACACCCTTACGAAAACTTACGGCCGCCCCTACCCAAAACCTCACCCGAAACCTTGCCACAGGACGCCCGGCAACTGGCCTACCTTGGCCGCCCTCCCCTGGTGAGCACCCATGACCTGCTGACCGTTCAGCGCCGCCAGCTGGCGCACCTGACGCGCTGCCGTGAGTGCTGCGCCGATCTTCGCCTGTACTGCCGCGAAGGGATGCGGGACGGCGCGGGCATGGATGACCTGCTGACGGAATTCCATGACGGGGAGGCGCGGCGCGAGCGGTTCATGGATGCCGTGATACGTTCTCGCATCAGCGGAACGGAAACCGGCTTCCGGATGCTGGAGGCCGCCGGGGACGGTCAGGCCGCCCGACCGCCCGGCCCGGCAGAATTGGAGTGGCTGGCGCACGCCGGGCGCTGCATGTTCTGCTTGCCAGGGCGGGGGCTGCATTGTTCGGAGGGGAAGGCGTTGCGGGAGGCTGCCTTGCTGGAGGGCTTGCAGTGATCCGAGAGGGAGAGAAACCCCGATGCGTCCGTGGAGGCCAATGACACCAACGGAGCTACGCACAAACCGGCTGACTCTAGCGACCGGAGTGTGGGAGCGGGGACGAACCCGCCAGGGCGGCGGAGAGATCAACTTCGCCGGAATCCGACTCGGTATCACCTACTCCCCTTCTAACGGGTTCGGTCACAGTATAGGCGGGATAACCGCCGGAAACAAAACAGCCCCCGGCAAAGCGGAGGCTGTCAGCTTGCAGCAAACTCGGACTATTCCCGATGGGCTAATTAACAAGCTTGGCAAGAATGTACTCTCCCGCGCCGATCCGATCAATCCTAATGTGGGTGGCATCCGGGCTCACGGCCGCAGGTGGGGACTCCCGCTTTCCCAATAACCCCGAAGGGTCAAACCGGACTTTCCCGGATGCCAAGCGCCGCATGGAAGCCCCTCTTGCTGACCGGACCGAAACCGGGACAGGTGGCCACATGCAGCACCCAGGGGGGAGGATAGACAGAAAGGGGATTTGGATCAACGGAGGCCATGCCTCCGGATTCTCGATGCGGAAGTATCCCGCCACGGCTGATGCTCAGCGTGTTTTGCAACATGCTGCCGACAGCCCCAACGTCCGAAACGATGGCGGGCATAGGGAAAGTATAGCCGCCATGCCGTCCCGCCGCATCCCGTTCTTTACCCCGTCATCCCCTTCCGCATACACTCACCCCGGCCTTTTACCCCTCTCCAAGGGGGTAGCATTGCATTTCTGGGGGCATAATTGGGGGCATAATCGGAACACCGAAAACGTGAACCATTGTGCCGCAATCGTTTCCAGACCGAGTGTGATTGTCCTCACCCCAAACGCTTTTCGCAAAGGCCGCTCCCGCAAGGGAACGGCCTTTTGCGTTTCTGACACCGAGGCCAGGAGTTCTCATGTCAAAATCGCCGGATGCCTCTGGGCACATCCCTTTTCGTGACGCCGTTCGTTTTTGGCTCAAACTCGGTTTCATCAGCTTTGGCGGTCCGGCCGGACAGATCGCCATCATGCATCAGGAGCTGGTGGAAAAACGCCGCTGGATTTCCGAGCGGCGTTTCCTCCACGCGCTGAATTACTGCATGGTGTTGCCGGGACCGGAAGCCCAGCAACTGGCGACCTATATCGGCTGGCTGATGCACCGGTCGCTGGGCGGAATCGTCGCGGGCGCACTGTTCGTGCTGCCCTCGCTCGTCTTGTTGATCCTGCTGTCATGGATGTATGTCGCTTGGGGGGATTTACCGGTCATGGCGGGGATTTTCTACGGCATCAAACCGGCCGTCACGGCGATCGTTCTCCAAGCGGCTCACCGGATCGGTACGCGCAGCCTGAAAAACCGCTGGCTCTGGGCGTTGGCGCTGGCTGCATTCGCCGGCATCAGTATCCTCCACTTGCCCTTCCCGGCCATCCTGGCGGCGGCCGCCCTCATCGGTTATGCAGGCAGCAAGCTGGCGCCGTCACGGTTCCAGACCGGGCATGGGCATCCGTCCCTGTCTGCCCCGCATCCGCGTGCGTTCATTGATGATGACACGCCGCCCCCGGCACATGCGCGCTTCAGCCCGCGCCGACTGGCGGCGGTGCTCTTGGCCGGAGGCCTCTGCTGGCTGATTCCCATGCTTTTCCTGGCCGGATATTTCGGCTGGGCGCATACGCTGACCCAAATGGGCCGGTTCTTCACCCAGGCGGCCTTACTCACCTTTGGCGGCGCTTACGCGGTGCTTCCCTATGTTTTCCAGAACGCCGTCGACCACTTTCACTGGGCCACGGCCGGACAGATGATGGACGGTCTGGCGCTGGGAGAAACCACGCCGGGACCGCTGATCATGATTGTGACGTTTGTGGGATTTCTGGGCGGGTATACACACGCCCTGTTCGGGCCGGACATGAGCTT
>JAYRMT010000019.1:0-22193 GCA_041912575.1 Fluviicoccus sp.
ATGCCACGCCGCGCTGGCGTTCACCCCGCGCTTGAGCCACTCTTGGCGCCTCCCGCACTCTCCGGCAGGCGGAAAATCCGCCGGACATCGCCCCAGGGCTTCAGGCCCACCACGATCTCGACGGCAAACGGCAGCTCCGCCAGTGCGGCATCGCCGGTCTGCGTCTGGTCACGGCTCTGGAGCAGCGGCCACTCCGCATCGAGTTGACCCGAGGACTCCATCACCTTGACCTGCAGGTTGTCGACATGCTCCAGCACCAGACTGCGTTGCGGCTGCATGTTGCGCTCGCGGTCCAACTGGGACCAGGACATCCGCCACAGCTCGCCCTTGGCGTTCAGTTCGTAACGAATGCGTTGCATCTCGCTGCGCGGGAGATGCAAGGGATTCGGCCAGCCCTGACGGGAAAATTCGAGCGTGTTGTTCTTGAGGATCAGTGCGCCCTCGGAATCGCCAAAATCGTTGCGCACCGGGCGGCCAACCACTTGGGTCAGGTCGCGCGACAGTACGGTGAACGCCTTCTGGATGCGCAACAGGGACGCGTCATGCTCGCGCGCCACATCCCGCGTCTGGATCGTGCTCGCCAGCAGGCGGTAGCTGCCCACGCCCAGCAAGGCGAAAATGGCTATCGCCACCAGCAGTTCCAGCAGGGTGAAACCGCCCTGACGCCGGATCATGGCCGAGCATCCTTGGCCGGCGCGCGCGGCTGGTCGAGGAAGCCGGTCAGAACCGTGACCGGCGTTTTTTCCGCAGAGTCATTCTTGTCAGTTGAGACCGGCGTCACCGCCACCTCGACCCGTTTCATGCTCGTCACCGGCGTTGAGGACGTCTTCACCACCAGGGACCACTCACGCCCGGCCATGGTGGTCCGGCTGCGATCCTCGCCGATATCCGGCCAGGCCTGCCGCACCTGCATTTCGGTAATCTGGTTCAGCGCGACCCAATGTGCGAAGGTCTTTTCCTCCAGGTGTCCGCTGGTGCTGAGCTGGGATTCACCCACCCGCAACAACGCCACGGCAGCCACCGCGAAAATGGCCAGCGCGACCAGCACCTCCAGGAGGGTGAACCCGCGACCCGCCGACCGGCTCATGATGCGGGTCCGCCATTACGGGAGGACGAATCCGTCATGTTGCGCCGGATATTGCCGATATCGTCGAGCGTGATACGCTCCGGCGTCACGCGCTCGGCTTCCACCGACAAGGTCAGCGCCGTAGTCTCGCCGCTGGACAGAATGAACAACTGGGGTGTCAGAGCCTTCTTGTCCGGCGCGGGACGGTCGGAGCCGGTACGGAAATCCAGGCTGGGAGCTTTCTGCTTTTCATTGACCAGAAGACGAAGACTGACTTCCGGGGGCAACTCGTAGGGCGCGAAGGCGGGATTGTCGCTCGGCAGCCACTGACGGCTGGCGTCGTCGTAGACCAGATAACGGTACCCGTGCTCATCCACCAGCAGGCCGAACTGTTCGTTGTCGCTCACGGCGGTGTCCTCGGCCAGGCTCAGGCTTTCCTCCAGCCGGTCCGCCTCGCCGACGACAATGCGGCCCGGGTCGGACGGGCTGGCCGCCAGCAGGACCAGACCGCTGACAATGCCGATCAGCAACACGACCAGCAGCACCTCCAGCAGGGTAAACCCGCGAAGGGAGGAGCGAACCGGGCCGTTGTTCACCATGGCGCCGCGCCGAGCGGATTATTTGAGGAAGATGTCGGCATTCTGCCCTTCGCCGCCTTCCTGTCCGTCCGGACCCCAGGAATACAGCAGGAAGCCCTTGCCGTTCGGGCCCGGCGCCACGTACTGGAAGGGATTGTCCCACGCGTCGTTGGGCAGGCTCTTCAGGTAACCGCCGTCCGGAAAGGTCTTCGCGGAAGCCGGCTTGTGCACCAAGGCGTCCAGACCTTCCTGGGTGGTGGGATACTTGTGGTTGTCGAGCCGGTACATTTCCAGGGCGTTCGACAGGCTGGACAGGCTGGCCTGGGTCGTGGTGATACGCGCCTGCTCATCCTTGCCGATCACGTTCGGCACGATAATCGCGGCCAGGATGCCCAGGATGACCACCACCACCATGACCTCGATCAGGGTAAAACCGTTTTGCTTCATATTTGCCTCGGGCAGCTTGATGGCGGGCTTTTTACCCGCCTCCTGTTAGGGTTGGATGACTAGTGCACCAGATTGTTCATGCTGACGATCGGCAGCATGATCGCGAGCACGATCAGCAGCACGACTCCGGCCATGACGAGCAGCATCATCGGCTCGAACAGCCCCACCATGGTGGTGATCAGCGACGACAGCTCGCGTTCCTGCATGGCGGCGGCGCGACCGAGCATTTCGTCCAGGTCGCCGCCGGTTTCGCCACTCCGCAGCATTTGCACCATCATCGGGGGGAAAAAACCGCTCTTCTCGATGGAATGACTGAGGTTTCCCCCTTCCGTGACCTTCACGGCCGCTTCCTTGATCGCATCCCGGATCAGCCAGTTCCCGCTCACCGAGGCGGCGATATGCAGGCCCTCCACCAACGGCACGCCACTGCGGCTGAGAATACTCAAGGTACTGGCGAAACGCGACGAATTGGCCCCCCGCGAAATCCGGCGCACCAGCGGGACCTTCAGCACGAAGCGGTCCAGGGCGTATCGCCCGCGCTCGGTTTTCAGGAACCGGGCGGTCAGCCAGCCGCCGGCGACCAGCAGCACCAGCAGGAACGGTCCGGCGCTCTTGACGGCATGGCTGATCGCGATCAGGCCGCGGGTCAGCAAGGGCAGCTGCTGGTGGGAATTGTTGAAGACCTTGACGATATCCGGCACGACATAAGTCAGCAGACCGGTCACGATCAGCAGCGCCAGCGTGGTCAGGATGACCGGATAGATCATCGCGCCCTGGATCTGCTTCTGGGTGGTGTAGCGGTTTTCGGTGTAATCCGCAAGCTGTTGCAGGACCAGATCGAGATGCCCGGACTTCTCCCCAGCGGCCACGGTCGCCCGGTAAAGATCCGGGAAGGCGCGAGGAAAGGCCGCCATGCTTTGCGCGAGAGGGAAACCCTCCAGCACTTTCCCGCGGACGGCCAGCAACAGGCTCTGCGTGGCGGGTTTCTCGGTCTGGCGGGCCACGGCCTTCAGGGTTTCTTCCAGGGGGATACCCGCCTGGATCAGGGTCGCCAGCTGACGCGTGACCAGCGCCAGCTCGTAAGCGCTCATGCCCCGGCGTGACTGGAACAGTCCGGTCTTTTCTTCCTGGCTCTGCTCGTTGGCGGCCGCGTCCACCATGACCGGCATCCAGCCCTTGTCGCGCAACTGCTGCCGTACATGACGGGCGCTATCGCCCTCAAGGACTCCTTTCTGTCGGCGGCCGGCCGTATCAACGGCGATGAAATCATAGGCGGGCATTGCGTTCAGCCTTCCCGGGTGGCGCGCAGGACCTCTTCGAGGGTAGTCACCCCCATCGCCACCTTGCGCAGGCCGTCGGCGCGGATGCCGGGGCCCATCGTCCGGGCATGCGCTTCCAGTTCGTGCTCCGCCGCATGGCTGTGGATCAGGCGCCGCAAGGTATCGTCAATCACCACCAGTTCGTATATGCCGACACGACCCCGGAAACCGCTGAAATTGCACTTGTCGCAGCCCACCGCGCGGTAAATGGTCGGCGGATGGTCCGGGGAAACCCCCATCAGGGCGCACTCTTCACTATCCGCCTTGACCGGCTGGCGGCAATGCGTGCACAGCACGCGCACCAGACGCTGCGCCAGCGAGCCCAGAAGGGAGGACGCCAGCAGGAAAGGCTCCACGCCCATGTCCTGCAAGCGCGTGACCGCGCCGACCGCCGAATTGGTGTGCAGGGTCGACAACACCAGGTGACCGGTCAACGACGCCTGCACCGCGATTTCAGCCGTCTCGATGTCACGGATTTCGCCCACCATCACCACGTCGGGGTCCTGACGCAGCATGGCGCGCAAGCCGCGCGCAAAGGTCATGTCGACCTTGGTGTTCACCTGGGTTTGACCGATGCCTTCGAGCTGATACTCGATGGGGTCTTCGACGGTCAGGATATTGCGGGTGTGGTCATTGAGCTCGGTGAGGGCGGCGTAGAGCGTGGTGGTTTTCCCCGAGCCGGTCGGCCCGGTGACCAGAATGATGCCGTGCGGCTTGTAAATGAGCTCGCGCAAGCGCTTGTGGTCATGCCCGAGCAAGCCGAGATGACCGATATCCAGGCGCCCCGCCTGCTTGTCCAGCAAGCGCATCACCACCCGCTCGCCGTGGCTGGCAGGCAAGGTGGACACCCGGACATCGACTTCGCGACCTGCGAGACGAAGGGAAATGCGACCGTCCTGGGGTACGCGCTTCTCGGCGATGTCCATTTTCGCCATCACCTTGATCCGGGACACCAGCAGCGGCGCCAGTTCGCGACGGGGCTGGACGATCTCGCGCAGGACGCCGTCCACGCGCATGCGCACGGACAAGCGCTTTTCGAAGGCTTCGACATGGATATCGGAGGCGTTGAGGCGAATGGCTTCACTAAGCATGGCGTTGATCAGGCGGATGATCGGCGCGTCATCCTCCTGCTCCATCAGGTCCTCGGTTTCGGGCACCGACTCCGCGAGGCTCTCGAGGTCCGGGTGATCCTCCAGCCCGGCGGCCACTTGCTGGGATTCGCCGCTGTCGCCCTGATACGACTGCGCCAGCTGCTGGTTGAAATCCGCCGCCGACACCCGGTGCACCGGGCCGACGTGCCCGAGCGCGCGCCGTACCTCGGCCAGGCTCGCGGGCTTCGCATCCTCGCGCATCAGCAGCTCGGCCTGGCTGTCCGGCCGGAAGACCAGCAACACACCATGGCGCTTGGCGAAACTGTAGGGAAGCTGGCCCTGACGGGACATGACGGACACTCACGGTATTCTGGTTTTGAGGAAGCATACTGGATGCGCGGGGGCCTCTCAATCGGCCCCGGCGGCCTTTTTGTGGATGTTCTGAACAATCGGCCATTGTTTTTTCAGGGTAGTTGCGTAGCCTTGGCGCACACGCCGGAAACGGTGACAAGAGGATGACACGCATGGCCTGGTGGGGCGAATTTTCCTTCGATCTCGACAAGGGACGACTCTGGCGACTGGCCGGCCTGGACCTGCGACTGTGCCGTCGTCAGGGCGAATGGCGCATCGAGACCCTGCGCCGACCGGACCAGCATGAAGACCATCAGGACTGGATCATCGAAATGCAAAGCCCCGAGGAAATCGGCGGCGCCCGACTGCAACGCCATCTCTTTACCGCCGCGCCTGAGCGCCTGCGCCTGCTGCCCCGCCTGGCCGACAGGCCGGTGGTCATCCGCCCCGTCAGCCCGTTGTTCATCGCGCCCGGCCAGAGCGCCACCCTTTTCGTAAGCACGCCGCTGTGGGTTAACGCCTGGGTGGAAGGCGTAGACCTCCCCCTGCTGGACATTCCGGTGATCCGTCCCAGCGACACGTGGTTCGGCATCTCGCCGATCCGGGGGCAGATCGCTTACGCCACCAAGGTTTTCGGGCGGACGGATCTGGATCACCTCCCCGTGCGGCCTTTTCGGGCGGTCACGCCGGTCACCATCCGCAACGACGGACCCGGTCCGATGCCGGTCGAGCGCCTCAGCCTCCCCGTGCCCCAGCTGGATCTCTTGTCCGGCGAGGACGGTCGCCTCTGGACACCCGGCCTGCGCGTCGAGCGGCAGGCGCACACACGACTGCCCAAGGTGGTGATCGAGGCCCGTCCCCCCGAATCCGCAGGCAAGCTCTTGCGGCTGGCCCAACCCCGGGAAACCGATGCGGGCGCCCTGGGCACCATGTTCGACCACTTTTTTGACTGAGGCCCGCGCCGACATGAATCCCCGTCCCGAAAGCACGCTGAACCGCATGATCGACCTGCCGGTGAGCGAACGCGTCGAAGGCTACATTATTGGCGTCATCCTGCTCCTGTTCGGTTATCTTCTCGCCCGCACCGCGACCCACGCCTTCATCCGGACCATGCACCACCGTCTGACGGCGCACCAGTTGCTGGTCTGGCGACGTACGATCTTCTATTTCCTGTTCCTTTGGTTCGCCATTGCGGCCTTGCACGAAATGGGCTTCAAGCTGAGCGTGCTGATGGGCGCCGCCGGCGTGCTGACCGTCGCGCTCGGCTTCGCGGCGCAGACCTCGGCCTCCAACCTGATCAGCGGCCTGTTCCTGATCGGCGAAAGCTCCTTCGCCATCGGCGACACCATCCAGGTCAACAAGACCATCGGCGAAGTCCTCTCCATCGACCTGTTGTCCGTCAAGCTGCGCACAGCCGACAATCTCTATGTGCGCATTCCCAACGAACAACTGATCAAGTCCGAAGTCACCAACCTCACCCGTTTCCCCATCCGCCGTCTCGCCATCACCATCGGCGTGGACTACCGCGAGGACATCGGCCGTGTGCGCCGTCTCCTGCTGGAAACCGCGGACAGCCACCCGCTGGCGCTCGACGAACCGGCGGCGCAGGTCACGGTCCAGGATTTCGGCCCTTCCTCGGTCGACTTGCAATTCACGGTCTGGACGCGCCGGGAAAACTTTGCCGACGTGAAAGACTCGCTGCAGGAAACCATCAAGCGCGTCTTTGACGAAAACAACGTGGTCATCCCGTTCCCCCAGATCACGGTCAACAGCGGTGAGATGGGTCCCTTGACCGTCCGGATGGACGAAGGAAACGCAAAAAACACATAATTGGCCGTTTAAGCGTCGGTTCAGGCTTAAACAGTTGACCGGATTGGGCTAGACTTGACGGACAAATAACTAGAAATCCGACTCCAACAACCGACATCCCACATGTCACTGTCGAGGATGACCATGTCGAAGCAAGAGCCGACACTCGCTGACGTCGAGAACCAGCTCGCCACCCTGTCCCGTCGCCGTTTCCTGAAAACAGGCCTCATACTCGGGACCGGCGCGGGCGCGGCGCTGACCTTCCCCGCACGCGCGCTGGCGGATACCGCCCTGCCCGTTGGCATCCGCAACCTATCGGAAACGGAATACCGCATTTTCGACAAGCTGCGCGCCGTGTTCCTCCCGACCCAGCGTTTTCCCAATCTGCCCAGCACCACGATGGTGCCGGTCATGGAAAACCTGGACCACCTCGTCGGCCGAATGAACAGCGATACCCGATTCCTGCTCGGCCTTGGCGCCAGAACCCTGGAATACAGCACCCTGTACAAGTTCGCGCGGTTTTCCAGCCTGAGCGACGACAAGGCCATCAAGCAGATTCGCGCCTGGCAAGGCGGCCTGGCCTTCCAGGGCGGCCTGATCGTGTCGATGAAGACGCTGCTCGGCATAGCCTACTGGCGCGATCCCCGCACCTGGGAAGCGCTGGAATATGACGGTCCCGTGACCGCCAAGTGGGGGATTCGTCGTCTGGGCAACCTGCCCCTCCCGCACGACAACGATGTTGACCTGAACGTTTGACGCCGCCGGCCACCGAGACAGCAGGAAACGACCCGAGATGATTTACAAAGACATGCCCAAAGAAGGCCTCCCGGTCACCCAGGCCAGCGACCTCCGAAGCAGCGCGGACATCGTGCTGAATGCGGACGTGGTCGTGGTCGGCTCCGGCACAGGCGGCGCGGTGATCGCGCACGAACTCGCTGCGGCGGGCAAGAGCGTGGTGATCCTCGATGCCGGGCGCTACATTCCGAGCAGCCAGTTCACCGAGGACATGGCCTGGTCGCTGGAAAACCTCTACAAGGACGTCGGCACGCAAACCAACACCATCGGCGACGTCGTGGTGCTGGAAGGAAACTGTGTCGGCGGTTCGTCCGTGATCAGCGCCTCCATCGCCGTGCGCGCGCCGGACTATGTGCTTGAATCCTGGGCGAAAGACCACGGCGTTCCCGGTTTCGCACCCGACAAGTTCTATCCCTATTATGAAAAGGTAGAAAAACGCCTGCACGTTCACCTGAACGAACCGCACGAGATCAACGACACCGCCAACACCATCATCCGGGGCTGCGAATCGCTGGGCTGGTCCTGGCGTCCGCAGTCGCGCAACGTCAAGCAATGCGCCCTGACCGGTCACTGCCTGGCGGGCTGCCCTTCCGACCGCAAGACCTCGATGCAGGTCAGCTATCTGCCCTGGGCGGTGGCTGCAGGGGCGAAAATTTTCGCGGATACCCACGTCGAACAGATCCTGATCAAGAACGGCCGCGCCGTGGGCGTGGTCGGCCAGATCAAGGACCCGGACAACCATGACGTGGTGTGCAACATCAAGGTGAACGCGCAGCTGGTGGTTTCGGCCGCCGGCGCGATCCAGTCGCCCATCCTGCTGCAAAAAAGCGGCCTGCCGAACAAGAACAACCAGCTGGGCCGCAACCTTTCCCTGCACCCCGTGGTCGTGGTGCTCGGCAAGTTCCCGGTGCCGATCTACGGTTGGCGCGGCGCGCTGGCCGGGATGCATGTCGACGAGTTCCTCAACGAGGAAGGCGGCAAGATGCTGATGGAGTCGGCGCTGGCCGCCCCCGTGCAGCTGATGGCGCAGAACGAACTCTCGCTGGGTGTCGACCACATCCGCTTCGTGGAGGAGTTCAAGTACTTCTCCGGCCTGAACGTGCTGATTCCGGACAACGGTCACGGCTATGTCCACTGGAGCGGACCGCTGCGGGGCGGCGCCAAGCGCATCGAATGGAACATGAGCATGGATGAGTTCGAGCAGTTCAAGCTCGGATTGAAGCGCGCCGCGCACATCTTCTTCGCGGCGGGTGCGGAACGCGTGTATTTCCCCACGTACGAACGCCTGCAAGCGACCTCGGTCGAGGAAATCGACCGGGTGGTGGACAGTATCAGTTTCGGTACGCTCGGCATCTTCGCGATGCGCCTGATTTCCCTGAACGCCCAGGGGAGCTGCCGCATGGGCGCGGACCCCGAGAAAGCCGTGGTCGATCCCTACGGACAGAGTTACGAAGCCAGCGGCTTGTTCGTCTGCGACGCCAGCGTGCTGCCCTCGATTGCCATCCAGCACCCCTTGCTGACCGTGGCGGCCATGGCGCACTACATGGCCGACAACATCATCAAGAACCAGAAGAGCTATTTCTGGACCTGATGCAGGATTTACAACGGACAGGAAAAAGCCGGGATCAACCCGGCTTTTTCTTTTCAGCGGCCTGCCGGACAGCTCAGGCCCACTGGGACTCCGCCGCCATGACGGTCTGGGTCATCAGCGTGGCGATCGTCATCGGGCCAACGCCGCCGGGCACCGGCGTGTAGGCCGAGGCGGTTTCCACCACATCCTTCAGCGCCACATCGCCCACGCCGCCCGGATGGTAACCGGCATCTACCACCACCGCACCCGGCTTGATCCAGTCGCCGCGAATGAACTCCGGCTTGCCCACCGCCCCCACCACGATATCCGCCTGACGGACCAGCGACGGGAGGTCCGCCGTGCGCGAATGGCAGATGGTGACCGTGGCGTTGGCAGCCAGCAGCATCATCGCCATCGGCTTGCCGAGGATCGGGCTGCGCCCCACCACCACGGCATGTTTGCCCGCCAGTTCGACCCGGTAGTGCTTGAGCAGGGTCATGATGCCTTGCGGGGTGGCGGAACCGTAAGCCGGCTCGCCCATGCTCATGCGGCCGAAACCGAGACAGGTCACGCCGTCGACATCCTTGTTCAAGGCGATTTCATCGAAGCAGCGGCGCTCGTCAATCTGGTGCGGCACCGGATGCTGCAACAGTATGCCTTGTACCAGCGGGTCGGCATTGAGCTCGCGGATGCGGACCAGCAACTCCTCGGTCGTGGTCGTCGACGGCATCACCACTTGCGCCGAATCCATGCCGACGCGACGGCAGGCATTCCCCTTCATCTTGACGTAGGTCGCCGAGGCGGGATCGTCGCCAACAAGAATAGTGGCGAGGATCGGCGTGCGACCGGTACGGGCCTTGAGAGCGGCGACGCGGGCGGACAGATCCTGTTCGATCAGGGTGGCGAGTTTCTTGCCGTCGAGGATGAGCGCGGACATGGGATATTCCTTGCAAGGGTGGATGTCGGAAAGGGCGCAATTGTCGCATGAGCGACCGCGGGAGACCAGATTTGTCCGGCGACCGGCTCCGGTTTTCCCGCACAATCAGATGGATAGGCTTTGTGCAATCGTCAGGGTTTCCGGGCATTTTTGCTTGACGGACGGCATGGGGATTTATATGATTCACGTCCCTCGGCTGGGTGGCAGAGTGGTCATGCAGCGGACTGCAACTCCGCGTACGCCGGTTCAATTCCGACCCCAGCCTCCATCTTCCCTTCTCCCGCGCTGTCCTGCCTGGATGGTGAAACTGGTAGACACAAGGGACTTAAAATCCCTCGACGGGTGACCGTCGTGCCGGTTCGATTCCGGCTCCAGGCACCACTTGAATCCATCCCCACTTGTAAGGCCTGATTCGGCACGCGAATTGCGGCGGATTTTTCCATAACGCGATCTTTACCGTCCCTCCGTTGCCCCTCCCTCGCCCGCTCAAAAAAAGGTCATTCCGGTCATTCCGCAGCCTGTACGACTGTGCTAAATTCCATCGCCCCCGAACAAATAACAACCAGAATGGCGAAGGGACATGACCATGACCATCCAGCTCCTTAACCTTCAGCGCAAACCAGACGGCCGTCTCATCGTCCATTACAAGGACGAACGCGGACAACGGTCACGCCAGTTCAAGGATCGCCAGTCCGCACGGGTCGCCTGCAGCAAGCGCCTGTTGACCCCGGCTGCCTTGGCCGCCAAAGCCCAGGATCCTGCCAACTCGCAACTGCTGCTTGAGCACTGGCTGGCGCTCGCGGTTATCGAACGCCTCGACAGGGCCTGATTCGTCGCCCAAAGAAAAACGGGACCGCCCTTCCAGACGATCACGCTGACCTTCGCCTCGTATCCGCTCAGGGCACGTCGACGAACAACGGCTCGAGGTACTCCACAAAAGTCTTCAACTCTTCCAGGCTCAGCGCGGGCACCAGCTTGAACACCGCCGAGTGCGAGGCCTTCTCGATGGCAACACCGCCGAGATCCACCAGCTTGCGAGCGATCATGCCCATCTTCAGCGACTTCATCGTCTCCACATAAAAATGGTGATGCGCCAGCTGGGAAAACCGCGCT
Source organism: Fluviicoccus sp. (assembly GCA_041912575.1). Taxonomy (GTDB): domain Bacteria; phylum Pseudomonadota; class Gammaproteobacteria; order Pseudomonadales; family Moraxellaceae; genus Fluviicoccus. The sequence continues at coordinate 11,077 of JAYRMT010000019.1, forward strand.
ACCGCATGGGTGAAATCGTGCTGCACGGACGTATCGCCGGCCTTGATCGCCGCGAAACAGCGCCGGTAGGTCGCCGCCAGATCGTCCGGCAGGGAAAAACTGATGTATTCCCTGCCGTCATGCACCAGCTTGCGCGCGCGGATCTGGGCCGCCACCGGCGCCATCTCCGCGTTGTGCATCTTGTGCAGGACCTGCTTGTTCATGGTATGCGCGGTGCCGCGAATTACCGAGGCCACGCCTTCCAGCACCTTGCGCGACATGCTGCCCGGCGGCATCAGGTTGCTGTTGCCCAGCACCATCACCTCGACGATCACGTCGGTGTAATCGTTGGCGACATCAATCAGCAACGGGCTCAGCGGCTCGGAGAGGCGGTGATCCAGCGCGTGGATCAGCTTGTCGAAATTGAGCCGCAGGCGGTCGGGGCACGGGATGGCGTAGTAGGTGGTCATGGCGGCTCAGCGCTCGACAAGCATCTTGCGGATGTAATCGGCCAGGTGCTTGAGCTCCTCGTTCTTGAGGTGGCGCACCATCTTCGGCAACACCGAATGCAGTTCCTTGTGCAAGGTGGAACGGGTGACCTGGGTCGTCTTGCGCAGGATCATGCCGAGATTCAGGGTGGCGATGAACTCGTCGTAATAGTATTCCAGGCTCAGATCGGAGAAGCGCATCATGGCGTTCACGATCGCCTCGATGTGTTCCTGGCCCTGCCCGTTATCGACAGCGGCGAAATGCTTCTGGAATTCGTCGTAGAGGTCATGCGGCAACGCGAAACCCAGACGGGGCTGATCGTTCGGCAGGGTGAGGAATCGGGCGCGGATGTACACGGCGCGCTTGGCGATTTCGGCGTTGTCGGCCTTGCCCAGCATCATCTTCAGCATGACGTGCATGGTCTTCTTCAGGAACGCCCCGAGGAAGTTGATCATCTTGCTGCTTTCACCGCTGCCCATGTTGGTCACCATGTTCAGCAGCAGGTTGTCGATGATTTCATCGGTCATCTGCGCGGCAATATGGTTAGCCAGGTGGAACTGCGGTTCCGAAGCGCGGCGGTCGACATTGGCCAGAAGGGTCTGGATGTCGTTCTTGAGCGATTCGCTGGGGAAAAAGCCGAGGTAGGCGGTCATGCGGGGGCTCCCTGTAAACGGTTATCGTTCTTTCGATGGGGTGATTGTGGCGACAAGCCGTCGCCTTGGCAAGGTTATTGCCGCGCCAACCGGGGCACGGTTGCGGGCGACGGCTCCCAATTGCTGCGGAACGGATTGATGTCCAGCCCGCCGCGCCGGGTGTAACAGGCGAAGACGGTCAGTTTTTCCGGACGGCAGCGCGCCATGAGGTCATGGAACATGCGTTCGACACATTGCTCGTGGAAGTCATTGTGCTCGCGGAAGGACACCACATAGGCGAGCAGCCCGGCGTGGTCGATTGGCGCGCCTTCATAGCGGATCGCGACGCTGCCCCAGTCCGGCTGTCCCGTCACAGGGCAGTTCGAGCGCAGCAGGTGCGAATGCAGGACCTCGCGCACCGACGGACCGCCGGTCGTTTTCAGCAAGCCCGGTTCGGGATGATAGTGGCGGATGTCCGGCGTCAGCATATCAAGGCAGACGCCCGGCATCTCCGACGGTCCGGGCGAGACCGTGCTCTGGAACAGCGTTACCCGCACCGGCACACCGGCGGCGGCGCTCAGATCCCGGCTGACGACGGTAATCACGTCATCCGGTCCGGAAAACCGGGTGAAATTCAGACCGTTGAAATAGAGCTTCAGCGATTTCGACTCGATCAGGAAAGGCGATGCCGCCGGCACCTCCAGATTGGCGATCGCAACGACCGGCTTACCGAGGGCATCCAGCCAGGACACCTCGTAATTGCGCCAGATATCGACCCCGTGAAACGGCAACGCATCCCCCAGCCCGATCTGGCGACGTCCTTCCCGGCGATCCAGCGGGCATAAGAGGCCGGGGTCATAGGTTCTGCCGTAAGCCGTGGCCTGCCCCAGCGCCGTGCTTTCCGTCCAGGCCATGGCTTACTCCCGCATCCCGCGACCGCTTTGCAGCAGACGGTATGCGTAAACGTACAGGGCCACCGTCACCGAAGTGATCATCAGCAGCGAAAAGCCGATATTCACGTCGCTGACGCCGAGAATGCCGTAGCGGAAAGCGTTGACCATGTAAACGATCGGATTGGCCAGCGACAGGGCTCTCCAGAACGGCGCGAGCTGGTCCATGGAATAGAACACGCCGCCGAGATAGGTCAGCGGCGTCAGCACGAACGTGGGAATGATCGAGATGTCATCAAAGGACTTGGCGAACACCGCGTTGACGAAGCCGCCCAGCGAGAACAGCGCCGCCGTGACGGTGATCGTGAACACGATGACGCCGAGATGATGGATCTGGAGGCTGGTGAAGAACAGCGACAGCACCGTGACGATCGCGCCGACCGCCAGCCCGCGCGCGATGCCGCCGAGGACATAACCGCACAGGATGGTGTGGTGCGGCACCGGCGACACCAGCAGTTCCTCGATGCTGCGCTGGAACTTGGCGCTGTAGAAACTGGACACGACGTTCGAGTAGGCGTTGGTGATGACAGCCATCATGATCAGGCCGGGCACGATGTACTGCATGTAATCGAAGCCGCTCATGCGGCCGATCCGGCTGCCCACCAGATTGCCGAAGATGACGAAATACAGGCTCATGGTGATGGCCGGCGGCAGCAGGGTCTGCGGCCAGATGCGGGTGAAGCGGCGGACTTCCTTCACCAGGATGGTTTGCAGGGCGACGAGGTTCTGGTCACGGGTCATGGTTCAGGCCGTCTTCAGGTTTTTTTCGACCATCGCCACGAAGAGTTCTTCGAGACGGTTGGCCTTGTTGCGGAGGCTCAGCACTTCGATGCCCTGCTCGCCGAGCAGGGTGAAGACGCGGTTGAAGGACTGCGATTTCGCCACCGCCACTTCCAGCGTGCGTTCATCCACCAGCTTGACCGGGTATTCGCCCAGGCTGGGAACGGCCGTGAGCGGGTCGCGAAGATCGAGCAGGAAATGTTCCACCTGCAGCTTGCCGAGCAGGGATTTCATGTCGGTATCCTCGACGATCTGTCCCTTGTCGATGATCGCGATGTCGCGGCACAACATTTCCGCTTCTTCGAGGTAATGCGTGGTCAGGATGATGGTGGTGCCCTGCCCGTTCAATTCGGTCAGGAAGTCCCACATCGAGCGGCGCAGCTCGATGTCGACGCCGGCAGTGGGTTCATCAAGGATCAACAGCCGCGGCTCGTGCACCATCGCGCGGGCGATCATCAGGCGGCGCTTCATGCCGCCGGACAGCAGGCGCGCGGCATTGTCGCGTTTTTCCCACAACCCGAGCTTGTGCAGGTATTTCTCGGCACGTTCGCGGCCGATGCGCGCGGGAATGCCGTAGTAGCCCGCCTGCGTCACCAGGATGTCGAAGACTTTCTCGAACATCCCGAAATTGAACTCCTGCGGCACCACGCCTAGCTGCTGCTTGGCGAGGGACAGCTCGCGGTCGATGTCGTGGCCGAAAATGCTGACATCGCCCTTCGTCTTCTTCACCAGCGAGCTGATGATGCCGATGGTGGTGGATTTGCCCGCCCCGTTGGGTCCGAGCAAGGCGTAGAAATCCCCTTCCCTGACGGTCAGGTCGATGCCCTTGAGGGCCTGGAACCCGTTGCGGTAGGTCTTGTGCACATCGTGCAGGCGCAAGGCGTCGGTCATGAAGGCCTCAGATGTCGGTTGGAAGGTCCCGCGGACGCCGGCCGGGTTCGCCCCGCCAGATCCAGTGGACATGCGCGTCGTCGTCGAACCACAACCAGGCGCCTTCCATCATCCATGGCCAGTCGGCCTCGGCAATTTCCCGCCGGCCCAGCAAGTGGTAGATGAACGCCGCCAGGATGGTGTCATGCGTCACATGCAGCGCGATTTCCCCCGGCGCGCCTTGCGCCGCATGCAAGTGCCCCAGCAGTTGCAGCGCGCCGTCGCGCGGCGTCAACAAGCCGTCCACGGTCTGCTGCAAATGGTGGTTGGCGAACGCCAGCGGCCCCATCTGCAGGAACAGCGGTCCGATCTTGCGGATGCTCCTGACATAGCAGCCCGGCTCAACCAGCAGCGGCGTGGCGAGTATCTCCGGCTCCGCCAGCCCCGCGCCGCGCGCCATGGCGCGGGCGGTATCCATGCATCGGCCGACGGGACTGGAGTGAAAGCTGCTGATCGGCCGGTCGAGCCGGGCGCCCCACTGTTCGGCCAGCACAACACCTTCCGGCGTCAACGGCAAGTCATAGCCGGGAACGCCGTTCGGCTCGCGCGCGTTCTCGCGCAGGGAATGCCGGGTCAGCAAGGCCACCGGACGGTCGTCGGGCAGCATCGCCAGCGACGGTTCGAGACTGGGATGCAACATAAGGGCGATCGGGAAAAATAAAAGGGGAATCTAGCACATTCGTCGTCCGGCGCAGAAAAAAACGCCGTGACGCGCATCCACTCCGCCACCGTTTTCGTATCAGACAGGGTTGGACAAGGTGTTCAGGCACCGGGGTTTGTTCTGGACAATCGAGTTACAAAAAATTCCCGTTTTGTTCAGTACAACCCCCTTGTGTTGGACAGCATGATGCGATCAATTCCGAATATTGATGTTTTGTAGTAGACAATCATGAAAATCGCCGTTATCGGTTCCGGCATCGCCGGACTCAGCGCCGCCTGGTTGCTGGCACGCCATCACCAGGTCACGGTGTACGAAGCCGCCGACTATGCCGGGGGTCACAGCCATGCCGTCGACGTGACGCTGGACGGATTGACCCACCCCGTGGACACCGGCTTTCTGGTGTGCAACGACCGCACCTATCCCAACCTGATGCAACTGTTCGGGTTGATCGGGGTCGAGACCCCGGACAGCGACATGAGCTTTAGCGTACGGTTGCCGCGGGAAAACATCGAGTGGGCCGGCGCCACCCTGGACTCGCTGTTCGCCCAGAAGCGCAACCTGCTGCGGCCGGACTTCTGGCGGATGATCCGCGACATCCTGCGATTCAACCGTCAGGCCGATAGCCTGCTGGCGCGCGCGGAGTCGGAAAACCTGACGCTGAGACAACTGCTGGACGCCGAAGGCTTCGGCCAGCCCTTCGCCCAATGGTACCTGCTGCCCATGGGTGCCGCGATCTGGTCCACCCCGGTGACCGGCATGCGCGATTTCCCGGCGGCCACCTTCATCCGGTTCTGCCAGAACCACGGCCTGCTGCAGATCAACGACCGGCCGCAATGGAAGACGGTCAGAGGAAGCTCGCGCGATTATGTGCGTCGCCTGGTGGCGGGCATTGGCGATGTGCGGCTGTCCACACCGGTGCTGAATATCGAACGTACGTCTAACGGGGTGATCGTGCGCACCATCACTGATGTCACCACCTATGATCAGGTCATCATGGCGACCCATGCCCCTGACACGCTGCGGCTGCTGGCCGATGCGGACGCGGAGGAGCAACGGATTCTCGGCGCGGTGCGCTACGCCGATAACGAAGCCTGGCTGCATACCGATCCCGCCGCCATGCCGCAACGCCGTCAGGCCTGGTCCGCCTGGAATTATTACGCCGCCGACAGCCAGGACAACGACCGCCCGGTCGCGGTGACCTACTGGCTGAACGCCCTGCAACCCCTGCCGTTCACTTCGCCGGTATTCGTCACCCTGAACCCGCCTGAACCGCTGGATAGCGCCAACGTCATCGCCCGCTACACCTACGCGCATCCGCAGCTGGATGCGGCGGCGCGTCAGGCGCAGCAGGAGCTGCCGCGCATCCAGGGCAAGCGACGGATCTGGTTTTGCGGCGCGTGGACCGGCTACGGTTTCCATGAAGACGGGCTGAAGTCCGGCATGCGGGTGGCGCGCGGCCTCGGGGTCGCGATCCCCTGGAACGCCGTCCTGGACTGAGGGAAGGATCATGGCTCGCTGGCTCTATCTCGGCACCGTGGCGCACAAGCGTCTGGGACACGCTACGCATGGCTTCCGCTATCCGGCCCTGTTCGTCTGTTTCCCGTTGTCGGCCGTGCGGCAATTGCGCGGACCGCTGTTCGGGGTTGACCGCTTCAACCTGTTCTCTTTCCATCAGAAAGACCACGGCGACGGCCGGGACGCGGAGGCCTGGATGCGCGGCATCCTGCGCGAGCACGGTCTGGACGGCATCGCCAGTGGCGAGATCTGGCTGCACACCCTGCCCCGCATGCTCGGCTTCGTCTTCAATCCGGTGAGCTTCTGGTATTGCCATGACCGCGAGGATCGCTTGCGCGCCGTGTTCTGCGAAGTGAACAACACCTTCGGCGAACGACATGGTTACCTGCTCACAGCCTCCGACCGGGGGGGAAATCCGCGCGGGCGAGACGCTGGCGTGCCGCAAGATTTTCCATGTCTCGCCCTTCTTTCCCGTGGACGGCGAATACCGTTTCCGCTTCCGCCGCGAGGCGGGTCGCTGCTCCGTCGGCATTGACTACTGGCGCAACGGCGAGCTGACCCTGAAAACCGCCGTCACCGGTATCCCGCGCGAGCTGGATACGCCCAACCTGCTCAAGGCGCTGGCAAGCCTGGGCTGGTCGACCCTGCTCGTGGTGGTCCGCATTCACTGGCAAGCCCTGCACTTGTGGCGCAAGGGCGCCGTTTTCCATCGCAAACCCGCCCCTCCCACCCTGGAGATCAGTTCATGACGACACAGTCCACCGTGATGGGCGCTGCGCTGCCCTGGCAAGCGCAGCTGTTTATCCGCATGCTGGAACGGCTGGATGCCGGTTCCTTGCGTCTCACCTTGCCGAACGGCGAAAGCGCCGAATTCCGGGGCCGCCGCGACGGCCCGGTCGCCGAGCTCCAGGTGCTGGACTGGTCCGGTATCGGCCGCATCCTGCGCAGCGGCGATATCGGCGTGGCGGAAGCGTATCGTGACGGGCTTATCGACAGCCCCGACATGCTGCAGGTCCTGCTTTTCGCTCTGGCCAATAGCGATGCGCTGGACCGGGCGCTTAACGGCTCTTTCCTGGGAACGCTGGCCTACCGGGTCCGCCACTGGCTGAACCGCAATACCCGTCGCAACAGCCGCAAGAACATCCATGCGCATTACGACATCGGTAATCCCTTCTACCGCCTGTGGCTCGACCCGACCATGACCTATTCCTCGGCGCTGTTCAGCCACGCAGGCCAGGATCTGGCCGAAGCGCAAATCGCCAAGTACGACCGCCTGCTGCGCTTGCTGGACCTGAAGCCCGGTCAGCATGTACTGGAAATCGGTTGCGGCTGGGGCGGATTCGCCGAATACGCCGCTACGACATACGGCCTTCGCGTCACCGGTCTCTCCCTGTCCCGCGAGCAGCTGGCGTGGGCGCGCGACCGGGTGAAAGGCACGCCCGCCGAGGCGCTGACCGAATTCCGCTATCAGGATTACCGTGACATCCAAGGCCAGTACGACGGCATCGTCTCCATCGAGATGCTGGAAGCTGTCGGGGAGACCTGGTGGCCGACCTACTTCCAGACCGTACGCAAGGCGCTCAAGCCCGGCGCGCGCGCGGCGATCCAGACCATCACCATCGGCGATGCCTATTTCGACAACTACCGCCAGGGCACGGACTTCATCCAGCAATACATCTTCCCGGGCGGCATGCTGCCTTCGCCGTCCCGCTTGCGGCGCGAAGTGCTGGAGGCCGGGCTGACGCTGGACAGCCAGTTCACCTTCGGCCTGGACTACGCGGAAACCCTGAAGCGCTGGCGGCTGGTGTTTGACCGCCAGCTCGACAGTATTCGCAACCAGGGTTTCGACGAAGCTTTTGTCCGGCTGTGGCGCTTCTATTACTGGTATTGCGAAGCCGGTTTCCTGACCGGGCGCACCGATGTCTGCCAGGTCATCCTGAGCCGTCCGGGGAGATAACGTCATGAGCCTGCCGTCCGGAACGCTGGAACGTCTGGTCGCCTGGTATGAAGGCCTGTCTCCGGCCTCCTTGCCCGCGATTCGGACGTTTTACAGCGAGAACGCCTGGTTTCGCGATCCGTTCAACGAACTGACCTCGCGCGACGCCATCGAACGACTGTTTGCCGACATGTTCCGCAAACTGGGCAGTCCCCGTTTCACGATCACGGAGACTGTCGCGCAGGATCAGGCAATCTTCCTGACCTGGACCTTCCGCTTCACGGTGCGCGGACGCCCGATGGAAATCATCGGCGGCTCGCACCTGAAATTCGACGCGCAGGGGCGCGTCTGCTACCACCGCGACTATTGGGACGCCGCGGAAGAACTGTATGAAAAACTGCCGGGCATCGGAACCTTGCTGCGGCTCCTGAAAAAATGCTTCTGAACCGGAGGGCCAAACCATGCTCACCACCGATCTGAACACCGCCGGGGCCGATGCCTCGAACACCGCGCTGCTGCCCATCAATGCCGTGGAGCGGGAAACCGGCATTTCCAAGGAACTGCTGCGCATGTGGGAACGGCGTTACGGCTTCCCGAATCCGGAGCGCGACGCCAACGGCGACCGCATCTATGCGCCGGACCAGATCAACAAGCTGCGGATCATCCGCCGACTTCTGGACTCGGGATTCCGTCCGGGCAAGATCATCGGCCTGGAACTGGACAAACTGGAAGCGCTGGTGGCGTCCAGCCACGGCAATCCCGGCCCCTCGCTGCCGCCCAACCTCGAGTCGGAATTGCTTGAAGCGCTCAAAAGCCGGGATGCCATGCAGGTACGTGCCTACCTTCATCACCAACTCGTCCGCATGGGGCTCGAGTCCTTCATTCTCGATCTGGTCCAGCATGCCAACACCCTAGTCGGTGACGCCTGGATGCGCGGCGAAATCGAGATATTCGAGGAACACCTCTACACCGAGGAGCTCCAGACCCTGGTCAGGCAGAGTTTTTCCACACTACAACCCGGGAAGCAGCCGCCCCGCGTCATGCTGACCACGGCCCCGGACGAGCATCACTCCCTCGGCCTGCTGATGGTAGAGGCGTTGCTGCGACTGGAACGCATCGAGACTTTCTCCTTCGGCACCCAGATGCCTGTCCGCGACATTGTCCAGGGCGCGGCGCGGCACCGGATGGATATTGTCCTGCTGTCGTTCAGCGCCGCCTTCCCGGCCAACCGCGCACTCGACTTCATCGAGGAACTGCGCTTCCGGCTACCGCTTGCCACCAGCATCTGGGTTGGCGGCAACGCGCTGCGTACCTGCCGGCGGACCATTGAAGGCGTACAGGTCTTCCATGACCTGGCCAGTGTGATCAAGGCGGTCAAGGGATGGCGGCGGATTCGCGGGGTCCAGGCGGCATGACGAGTGTGAAACGGCGGCATCTGGTGTGGTTCCGCGCCGATCTCCGCACGATCGACAACACCGCTCTTGACGCCGCCTGTCGCGAACCCGGCATCGAAGTCGGGGCGGTTTACATTGTGACACCGGGCCAGTGGGCCGCGCACGACAAGGCGGGCGTGCAGGTCGATTTCGAATTGCGGACCCTGCGGGGACTCAGCGCGCGGCTGGCCGCGCTGGGCATTCCGCTGTTCCTGCTCGAAAGTCGCGACTTCACTACGTTGCCGGACGATCTGCTGGCCTTGTGCCGTCGCCACGGTTTTCAGGCGGTGTACTGGAACCGCCAATACGAATGGAACGAACGCCTGCGGGATGACACCGTTTCGAACGCATTAGGCGCCGCAGGCATTTCGGTGTCGGCGCACGACGATCAGTGTCTGGCGACGCCCGGTACGGTGCTGACCAACGACGGCCGTCATTACACCGTCTTCACGCCTTTCAAGAAGTCCTGGATGCAACTTCTTGTAAATAAACACATCGATGTCTGTAAAGAACCTGACAAACGTCATGAACTATGGCATGCGCCCGATCCGGTACCGGATCAGGTCCGCGGCTTTGCATCGCATGTCGAACCCCGCCTGGCGGAATCGCTCTGGCCGGCGGGACAGGAAGCGGCGCTGGAGCGACTGGCTGTTTTTGTCGAGGGCTCGTTGCGCCGTTACAAGGAATGGCGGGACTTTCCCGGTCAGGATGACGGCACCAGCCGCCTTTCACCCTACCTGGCCATTGGTGCGGTTTCTCCGCGTCAATGCTGGCACGCCGCGCAGAACGAACTGTTCGCACATGGACCCAGTGATCAGGCAGATCAATGGATTAGCGAGCTTTGCTGGCGTGAATTCTACAAGCACTTGATGGTCGGCTTTCCGCGTGTCTGCCGTTATCAACCCTTCCGGCCCGAGACGCGCGCTCTGGCATGGCGGGATGCGCCGGAAGACTTCCAGCGCTGGTGCGAAGGACGGACCGGTTTTCCGATCGTCGATGCCGGCATGCGCCAGTTGCTCAAAACCGGCTGGATGCATAACCGGCTGCGCATGATCGTGTCGATGTTCCTGGTGAAAGACCTTTTCATCGACTGGCGGCTCGGCGAGCGCCATTTCATGATGCACCTGATCGACGGCGATCTGGCGGCCAACAACGGCGGCTGGCAATGGAGCGCTTCCACGGGAAATGATGCTGCGCCCTACTTCCGGATATTCAATCCGCTACTCCAAAGCCGGAAATTTGACCCGGAGGGAAATTTCATCCGCAGCATGGTCCCGGAACTGGCGGGCGTCGGCGGAGATCTTATCCATGAACCGCACGCCAAGGGCTTTCGTCCGGCCTTGGGTTATCCCGCGCCGATGGTCGACCACAAAGCGGCATGCGCCCGTACCGTGGCGCAATTCCAGTCGCTCAGGCAGATGCCGATCGGACGGGCGGAAGGCTGACCGGGTCTGACCTAGCGCCCGAGGTAGACTGCCTCAATTCGCCCGGTATCGTAGGTCACGACCTGCACCACGATACGGTCGCCGGGCTTGCGGATCGAGGGTTTGGGCACCAGCAGGCGCGCGGTCTTTCCGTTCGCGAGGCTGATTTCCCAGGCCCGCTCGGTGACAGAAACGATTTCGGCGCTCTGGGTGATGCGGGACTTCGGTTTGCCGGTCACCGAGAACAGCCCGCTGGCCCACAACATCAGCAGGATCGCGCCAAAAGCGGCTATCCAGGCGAGCACGGTTGCACGGAAACGGATCGGGTTTGACATGATGAGCGGTCTTGAGGCTGGGTTTGCGTGATTCCGCGAGTATGCCATTACCG
>JAYRMT010000020.1:0-22073 GCA_041912575.1 Fluviicoccus sp.
CAATGTGTCATCTTGGCCAACCGGTTCGCTCATCAACTCCGTATGTGATTACAAATCAACCAATAAATCCTTATAATCAATTACCACTTCCCTTTATGCCGTCGATTAGCACAGTATTTCCCGAGTACCGTTACGAATCAATTGTGACAGCGCTAGATTGCTGGGATTTTAATCTAGATGCAAAAATTGCATTTCTTCTTGAAAAGAAAAATGAGTGGGCCGATATAACCTCTCAAGATACAAAGACAAAATGGATTAATAAAACAGATTCTGATCAACTGGCTTGGGCTTGGGATTACCTCCAGAAGCATCAGGCGGCAATATTAATCCCCAAACCAACAAACATTAATGAGTTTATCGGTGCCGTATTTGCCTCACTTGACCACATGAATTATTATAAGCATTTCGCTGAGAAAACCTTGTTCATCGACAAAATGAGAAAGACTTGGAGCCAAAAGAAATTTCGTGACTCTGGCAAAGCGAAGAAAGCCTATTACCTTCCACTGACAATTAAGTCGAGACAAAGGCTTGATTGGCTGGCTGAAAACTATGGCTGCAAGCCTGCGGATGTACTTGAAAGACTGATAACGGAAAGACACGCTGAACTTAAAAAGGAATAAACTCTGCGAGATTATATCGATGTGGACAATACGGCAGTTTTCAAGGTGGCGGGTATTTTTTTACGTTTTTAATGCAGCATTCGCCGCCATCACAGTTTGATCAATACCGGATTGAACCAAGCGCTACCAGAGACCAGTTCCACACTTGCCCTCCCCACCAACCGTGCCGGGTTACTACTCATCGCTGTCTCTTCAGGATCGCAGCAGCGTTAAGTGGATAAAGTTGCAACCGCAGTCTGTCCCCAGTTGGATGCAGCAGAAATGCCCGCTAAAGCGCCTTGAGGCCAAATGCGCAGCAAACTCAATTCGACCCTCAACGGATCACATCAAGTTGCGATCATAGGTGTAGGCGAACACAGGTAGCATCCGCCAAGTTGTACCCGATGTTGTACCCGAATGACTAATTTTTTAGCAAATAACAAAAACGGGCTACAGACTTTCATCTGTAACCCGTTGATTTGTTTGGTCGGGACGGCGGGATTTGAACTCGCGACCCCTTGCACCCCATGCAAGTGCGCTACCAGGCTGCGCTACGCCCCGAAGAGCTGGCTATCATACGGATTTCAGAGCGTTTGTCCAGCCTTGATCACCCGTTCCGCCGGTACATACGCCGAAAATTCCGCCGGCATGCGACGCGGCTTGCCCGACACCGTATCCACCACCACAAAGAACGTCATCCCGCGCAGCACCGTCTTGCCGTCCCGCTCGCGTACGATCTGGTATTCCCGCGTGGTCGTCAGCCGTCCGTCATTGGCGCTGATCCACGTGCCCACCCGCAGCCGGTCGCCCAGATGCGTCGGCAGCAGGTACTCCAGCTCGTGCTTGCGGACCACGCAGCCCGCCCCCAGCCGCTGGTACGCCGCCATGTCCAGTCCCAGCGAGGCCGAATGCGCCCAGGCCGCCTGCTCCAGCCACTGCAGGTACACCACGTTGTTGGTATGCCGGTACTCGTCCAGATGCGCCTCGCCCACCGTCACCGGAAACACGAACGGCGCGACCACATCCCATTCCGCCTCGCCTGAACCCGACATCACCCGCTCCTCACGATTTTTTCCGATTAAAGCGCTAAACACCGCCAAGCGCCTTGGCCCGGCCGACCGCGCAGGCACAAAAAACCCGCCAACTGGCGGGTTCTTGACGACCGGAACGCTTAGCTGCGCAACAGCGCCGCCACCACCTCCAGCTCGCGGATCATGTCCTTGATCACCAGATTCAGCATGTTCTGGCTCACCTGCGCCTGATAGGCCAACAGGGCCGCTGTCGGCGACTCTGCCGCCGCCGGAGCCGGGGCGATTTCTTCCACCACGGCCGGCTTGGCGCGTGCGTCCGTCTGCAACTGCACGCGGGCGCCGCTGATCGTGTAACCCTGCTCGTACAACAGACTGCGGATGTTCCGGATGATCAGCACATCTTCCAGCTGGTAATAGCGACGGTTGCCGCGACGCTTCACCGGCTTGAGCTGGGGAAACTCCTGTTCCCAATAACGGAGGACGTGGGGCTTCACCAGACACAGCTCGCCTACCTCACCAATGGTGAAATAGCGCTTGTTGGGAATGGCCGGCAGTTCCGCGTTATGACTGGGCTCTAGCATAGGCTTCCACTCGTTGTCTTAATTTTTGTCCAGCCTTGAAGGTCACCACCCGGCGGGCAGTAATCGGGATTTCCTCGCCGGTCTTGGGATTGCGTCCGGGACGTTGACGCTTCTCCCGCAAATCGAAGTTGCCGAAGCCGGACAGCTTCACCGGCTGTCCGTGTTCCAGCGCGAGCCGGATCTCTTCAAAGAAGACATCCACCAGCTCCTTGGCTTCCCGCTTGTTCAGGCCGAGCTCCTCAAAGAGGTGCTCCGCCATCTCCGCCTTGGTCAATGCGCCCATGCCCTACCTCGTGGTCTTGTTGTCAGCGCAATGCAGCCTGATGCCGCGCCTCCAGCGCCGACAAAATCGCGGCGACGCCGGCTTTCACTTCTTCATCGTTCAACGTGCGCTCGCGATGTTGCCACTGGGTGCCGATGGCCAGACTGCGCTTGCCGTCCGGGATGCCGACACCTTGGTACACATCGAACAACCACACACTTTGTAACAATTCTCCGCCGGCTGCGCGCGCGGTTTTCAGGACTTCCGCGCTCTCGATCGTCGCATCCAGCACGATGGCCAGGTCGCGTCGCACGCCCGGGAAGCGGGACAACTCCCGGAAAACCGGAATCTTCGGCGCCAGGATGGCCGCCAGATCCAGTTCGAAAACGTACACGGAACCTTGCAAATCCAAGCGTTGCTGGACATGCGGATGAAGTTTGCCGACCAGTCCGACGCGCTTGCCGCCGCTCAGGACCAGCTCGGCGGTCTGTCCCGGATGCAAGGCCGGATGACGCGCCGCTTTAAACTCAACTCTATCAGAAGCGGCTGTAAGTGCAAGAATTCCTTCAACATTCGCCTTGATGTCAAAGAAGTCCGTTTTGGCCTTGCCGTTGGCCCAACCCTCAGGCAGGACGGTGTCGGTGATGACCCCGGCCAGCATCGGGTCCTGATCCAGCGCGCCGTCCGCACCGGGCAGGAACCGGCTACCGGTCTCGAACAGGCGGACACGCGCCTGCTGGCGGTTCTGGTTATAGGCCACGGCCTGCAAAAGCCCCGCCCAGAGGGTGGTGCGCATGGTCGACAGCTCGCTGGACAAGGGATTGGCCAGGCTGATCGTAGGGACGCCAGGCTCCAGCAACGCCTGTATCTTCGGATCGACGAAACTGAAGGTAATCGCCTCCTGATAGCCTTGCCCCACCAGATAGTCCTTCAGGCGGTCAACCGGCGGTTGTTCAGCGCGCGGCAGCAGGTCCAGATCGAAACGGGGAGCCAGCATCGGCAAGTTGTCGTAGCCGTGCACGCGCGCCAGCTCCTCGATCAGGTCGGCTTCGATAGCGATATCGAAGCGCCAGCTTGGCGGCGTCACGCGCCAGCCGTCCGGCAGCGCCTCGACCTTCATGCCCAGTCGGGTGAGGATTTCGCTGACGCGCTCGGCAACCAGCGCGAAGCCCAGCAGGCGCTCGATGCGCTCCGGCCGCAGCAGGATCGGCGCACGCACCGGCAATGCGAGCGCATGCACCGCCTCCACGCCCGGTCCGGCCTGCCCGCCGGCAATGGACAGGATCAGGTTGCTGGCGCGTTCCAGCGCGCGCTCTTGCAGCGTGAAGTCCACGCCGCGCTCGAAACGATGTGAAGAGTCGGTATGCAGGCCGTAGCTGCGCGCCTTGCCCGCCAGGGCCAGCGGCTGGAAGAACGCGCTTTCCAGCAGGATGTCGACCGTGTCATCGCCAACAGCGGAATCCGCGCCGCCCATGATCCCGGCCAACGCCAGCGGACGTTCGTGGTCGGCGATGACCAGCGTGTCGTCGCGCAGGGTCACGGTCTGCTCGTTCAGCAGCTTCAGGGTTTCCCCGTCCGTCGCCTTACGCACGACAATGCCGCCCTGCACTTTGGCCAAGTCGAAAGCATGCATCGGCTGGCCCAGCTCCAACAGCACGAAATTGGTGATGTCCACTACCGCCCCAAGCGAACGGATGCCGCTGCGCTCCAGCTTGCGCACCAACCAGTCCGGGCTGGCGGCCTTGGGGTTGATACCGCGAATGATCCGGCCGACATAGCGCGGGCAGTCTTCACTGTCGAGGCGGACCGACGGCGCATCGTTGATCGACACCGGCGCGGGAGCCACCACCGGGGTGCAGACCTCCAGCCCATTGAACGCGGCCACCTCGCGGGCAATCCCGGTCAGGCTCAGGCAGTCGCCGCGATTGGGCGTAATGCCCAGCTCGTAACGGTTGTCATCCAGATTCAGGTAGTCGCGCAACGCCTGGCCGACCGGCGCATCGGCGGGCAGCTCCATCAACCCTTCGGTCGGCGGCTCCAGACCCAGTTCCTGGGCGGCGCACAGCATGCCCAGCGACTCGACACCGCGCAGCTTGGCGCGCTTGATCTCGAAGTCCCCCGGCAGCTTCGCGCCGACCACGGCGACCGCCACTTTCAGTCCCGGCCGCACATTCGACGCGCCGCAAACGATTTGCAGGGGGTCGGCATGGCCCACGTTCACCGTGGTCACGCGCAGGCGGTCAGCCTGGGGATGCGGCTCGACGGTCAGCACTTCGCCGACCAGCACATGGGTAAAGGGCGGCGCCACCGGTTGCAGCGCGTCCACTTCCAGCCCGGCCATGGTCAGTTGATGGCCCAGTTCGGCGGCGGTCAGCCGGGGATTCACCCACTCACGGAGCCACTGTTCGCTGAATTGCATGTTGTCACCCGATCAATAATCCACTGGAGGAAAACCGGAGCCGAAACATCAAAAGTGCGCGGCAACCTGCTGATTTTCCGTCATGTATTCTTAGTTGAACTGCCCGAGGAAACGCAGGTCGTTCTCGAAGAACAGTCGCAAGTCATTCACCCCGTAGCGCAGCATGGCGAAGCGTTCCACGCCCATGCCGAAGGCAAAGCCGGAATACTTCTCGCTGTCGATACCGCAATTGGCCAGGACCTGCGGATGCACCATGCCGCATCCCAGTACTTCCAGCCAGCCGGTGTGTTTGCAGACGCGACAGCCGCGGCCGTCGCACATCACGCACTGCATGTCCACTTCCGCCGAGGGTTCAGTGAACGGGAAATAGGACGGCCGGAAACGCACGGCCAGATCCTTCTCGAAGAAGACTTGCAGGAAATTGCGGATCACATGCTTCAGCTGCGCGAAGCTGACATGCTCGTCAATCAGCAGGCCTTCCACCTGATGGAACATCGGCGAGTGGGTCAGGTCGGAATCGCAACGATAGACACGCCCCGGGCACACGATGCGGATCGGCGGCTGCCGGCTCTCCATGGTGCGGATCTGCACCGGGGAGGTATGCGTGCGCAGCAGGCGGTGCGCGTCGAAATAGAAGGTGTCGTGCATTGCGCGCGCCGGATGGTGCGCCGGGATATTCAGGGCTTCGAAATTATGGAAGTCATCCTCGATTTCCGGACCGCTGGCCACCTGGAAGCCGGCCTGGGTGAAGAAATCGGTGATGCGGTTCATCACGCGCGTGACCGGATGCAGGCCGGCGGGCGGCTGGCCGCGTCCGGGCAGGGTGACATCGATGCGTTCGGCGGCCAGTTGACGCTCCAGCGCTTCGGCCTCCAGCATCGCCTTGCGGGCATCCAGTGCGCCGCTGATGGCGTTGCGGGCCTCGTTCAACACCGCGCCCTGCGCCTTGCGGGCCTCCGGATCGAGTTGCCCCATGCCCTTGGACAGCTCGGTAATCTGGCTCTTCTTGCCCAGATACTGGACCCGGGCCTGTTCCAGCGCGGCGGTATCGCCGGCGGCGTTGATGTGCGCGAGGGCTTCGCTGACCAGCGCGTGCAAGTCACTCATGGTGCAATCCTGTCGGCGGGCGGGAAAGAACGCTCATCCCGCATCGTCTTTGAATGAAACCGGATGTCGGGTTGAAACCCGACCTACAAACTCATAACCATCAACTCCGGATTCCGGAGCCCGACCTCGCGCGGCATACATCGCCAGGTCGCGTTTTTGGTGGCATAAAAAAAGGGAGAAGAGGCACTAAAGCCCTTCCCCCTTTTTCGTTACAGCGTTACAGCGCGATCAGGCGGCGAGACTGGCTTTAGCTTTTTCGGCCAAGGCAGTAAACGCAACCGCGTCATGGACGGCGATGTCCGCCAGTACGCGACGATCGATTTCGATCGCGGCCTTCTTCAGGCCATTGATCATGCGGCTGTAGGAGATGCCGTTCAGACGGGCCGCCGCGTTGATACGGGCGATCCACAGCGCGCGGAACTGGCGCTTCTTCTGGCGACGGTCACGGTAGGCGTACTGGCCGGCCTTGATGACCGCCTGGAAAGCCACGCGGAACACGCGGGACCGGGCGCCGTAGTAGCCCTTGGCGCGTTCCAGGATCTTCTTGTGACGACGATGGGCGATAACGCCACGTTTTACACGAGCCATTCTTGTCTCCCCCTATCAGGTGTTCGGCAGCATGCGCTGGACGGACGGAACATCAACAGCAGCCACTTGGGTGCAGCCACGCAGTTGACGGATACGCTTGGGAGACTTCTTGGTCAGGATGTGACGCTTGAAGGCTTGCTTGCGCTTGAAGCCATTGGCGGTTTTCTTGAACCGCTTGGCTGCGCCGCGCAGCGTTTTGATTTTCTGTGCCATGATTACCTCGACATTGAGTGAACCCTTGCAATCCCGAAGCACGCGGGACCTGGGGGTAAGAAGCAAACCGCCGTCCGGGGCCGTTTATTTCTTTTTCTTGGGGCCGATGAGCATAGACATCATCTTCCCTTCCATCTTCGGGTGCTGTTCCACAACCCCGATTTCCGTGAGATCGGCTTCGATGCGTTGCAGCATCTTCATGCCGAGCTCCTGGTGTGCGATTTCACGGCCGCGGAAACGCAGGGTCACCTTGGCCTTGTCGCCTTCTTCCAGGAAGCGGATCAGGGCCTTCAGCTTCACCTGATAATCCGCTTCCTCGGTGCCGGGCCGCAGCTTGATTTCCTTGATCTGGACCTGGTGCTGCTTCTTCTTCGCGTCTTTCTGCTTCTGCTTCAGGTCGAAGATATGCTTGCCATAGTCCATGATGCGACAGACCGGCGGTTCGGCCGTGGGCACGATTTCCACCAGATCCAGCTCGACTGCTTCAGCGGCGGCCAGCGCCTCGCGAAGCGACACGATGCCTTTCTGCTCCCCGTTCTGGTCCACCAGGCGGACTTCACGGGCGCGGATGTCTCCATTGATCGCAGTACGCTGCTTGGCGTCTTTGGCCTGCGGCTTTTCCGGCTTGTTAATACTTATGTCTCCAAAGGGGAACGACCGCGGCGGGCAATGTCCTGACGCAGGAGGTCGGCGAACGCATCTAGCGTCATGCTGCCGAGGTCCTTACCCTCACGGGTGCGTACCGACACGGTGTTCTGTTCAACTTCACGGTCCCCGACCACCAACAGGTAGGGAATGCGCTCAAGCGTGCGCTCGCGGATTTTAAAGCCGATCTTCTCGTTTCTCAAGTCGGCGATTGCACGGAATCCGCCAGATTTCAATTCGCGCACGTAACGATCGGCGGCTTCGGCCTGGTGATCGGTGATATTCATCACCACCGCCTGCACCGGCGCGAGCCACGGCGGGAGCAATCCGGCGTAATGTTCGATGAGGATACCGATGAAGCGCTCGAAGGATCCGAGGATCGCGCGATGCAGCATCACCGGGGCGTGACGGCTGTTGTCTTCCGCCACATAACTGGCGTCCAGGCGGACCGGCATGTTGAAGTCACACTGGATGGTGCCGCACTGCCAGACCCGGCCCAGGCAGTCCTTCAGCGAGAATTCGATCTTCGGGCCGTAGAAAGCGCCCTCGCCCGGTTGCAGCTCCCACTTCAGACCGGCGGCGTCGAGCGCGTCGGCCAGCGCCTTTTCGGCCATGTCCCAGAGGGCGTCGTCGCCGACGCGCTTGGCGGGACGGGTGGACAGCTTCATCTGCACGTCGTCGAAGCCGAAGTCGCGGTACACCTGCAGGGTCAGCGCGATGAAGTTGGCGACTTCAGAGCCGATCTGCTCGCGGGTGCAGAAAATGTGCGCGTCATCCTGGGTGAACCCGCGTACGCGCATGATGCCGTGCAGCGAACCGGAGGGCTCGTTGCGGTGGCAGGAGCCGAACTCGGCCAGGCGCAGCGGAAGGTCGCGGTAAGACTTCAGGCCTTGGTTGAACACCTGGATGTGGCAGGGGCAGTTCATCGGCTTGACCGCGTACTGGCGGTTTTCCGAGTGGGTGGTGAACATGTTCTCGGCGTAGTTGGCCGCATGCCCGGACTTTTCCCACAAGACGATGTCGACCACCTGCGGCGTCTTGATTTCCTGATAGCCGTTGTCCTTCTGCACCTGGCGCATGTACTGCTCCAGCACCTGGTAAACGGTCCAGCCGTTCGGGTGCCAGAACACCATGCCGGGCGCTTCTTCCTGCACATGGAACAGGCCCAGCTGCTTGCCGATGCGACGATGGTCGCGCTTGGCGGCCTCTTCCAGACGGGTGATGTAGGCCTGGAGATCCTTCTTGTTCGCCCAGCAGGTGCCGTAGATGCGCTGCAGCATGGCGTTGTTGCTGTCGCCGCGCCAGTAGGCGCCCGCGACCTTGGTCAGCTTGAAGGCCTTGAGCTTGCCGGTGGACGGCACGTGCGGGCCGCGGCAGAGGTCAATGAAGTGGCCCTGCTTGTAGAACGACAGGTCTTCATCGCCGGGAATCGAGGCGATGATCTCGACCTTGTATTTCTCGCCCATGTCCTCGAACAGCTTGATCGCGTCCGGACGCGACATCAGGCTCCGGCTGACCGGGAAATCCTCGGCGGCCAGCTCTTCCATGCGCGCCTCAATCTTCACGAGGTCTTCGGCGGTGAAAGCACGCTCGAAGGCGAAGTCGTAATAGAAGCCGTCCTCGATCACCGGGCCGATGGTGACCTGGGCACTCGGGAAAATGTCCTGTACCGCCATCGCCAGCAGGTGCGCGCAGGAATGGCGCAGCACTTCGAGCCCTTCGGCGTCCTTCTCGGTGATGATGCTCAGCGCGACGTCCTCGTGAATCACGTGGGACGTATCGACCAGCTGGTCGCCGATCTTGCCGGCCAGCGCGGCCTTGGCCAGGCCGGGACCGATGCTCAGGGCAACGTCGGCAACGGAAACGGGCTGGGCGAATTCTTTCTGCGCCCCGTTGGGCAGGGTAATGACAGGCATGATGTATTCCTTGGGCAATTCATCTTTTAGCAGTGGTGGCCGTTACCAGGGGCCACGTAACCTCAAGATCGCCGACAACAGAGACGCTTCCGGCGACGATTGCCGCACCCTTACGGTTGGATGACGGGACAATCGCCGGGACTCCGGCAGGGGCACGGCAGGCGAAGGGCGGGAGTCTAGCCGAATCCCCCGCCCGGCGGAAGGGCTGTTATGGTCCGACGGTCGGCTGCAGGTGACAGTCGGGGCCGGTGCGGCTGCGGTCAAAGTCGATGTCGCCGTTGGCGGACTTCACCAGCCGGACATGCGGGCGGTAATCTGACGCGAAGGACTGTTGCAGGTTCTGGGTCGCAAACCGGATGCCCGCCATGTCGGTGAGGGTGTCAAAGAGGTCGCCCGCGTGCACGGGGAGGTCCCGGACGGCCATCAAGGCGGCTTGCTTCCCGGGGAAGGCCTGCCGCCAGGCCGCATTGGTCCAGACAAGGAAAGGTACCTGGAAGGACGGGGTGAAGTCGATATGCCCGATCACGTTCGGGCAATCGCCCAGATTGAGCCCGTGGTCGCTGATGTACATCAGCGCGCTCAGTCCGGGCTGCTGCCGGGTAATGTCGAGAATGCGGCCGAGCAAGGCGTCGGTGTAATAGATCGAGTTGTCATAGTGATCGGCGAACTTGCCCATGGCCTTGGGGTAGCGCTTGTCAAAATCCGGATGGCTGCCGTACAGGTGCAGCACGATCAGCTTGCGCGGCGCGGGGTCGGCCAGCGCCGCCTCGAAATGCGGCAGCAACAACTCATCGAAACTGTCCTGATAGTTCATCGAATAGGAGTGGTTGTTCAGGAACTTGAGGTTATCCGCTTCGGAGGCGTAGGCGGAAATCAGTGAATCGAACTCGCCGTAACGCGCCTGGTTGCTTAGCCAGCTGACCTTGAAGCCGGCCTGCTTGAACGCCGTCAGGAACGAGGGATTCATGTGTCCGTTGCTGCTCTTGCTCAGGATGAACGGCACCGCGTCGGTGGTGACAAAGCCGTAAGTTACCATGTCCTTGAAAATCATCACGTCCGGATAGCTTTCCATCACCGGCGTATCCGGCTCCTTGTAGCCGTAAGCGTGCCAGCGGTCGCGGCGGGCGCTTTCTCCGAGAACCACCACATAGGTGCCGCGATTGGCGAGCGCCGCCGGGTCCAGTTGAGGAAACAGTCTCGGCGGCGTTTTCACCATGTCGCGCAGCTTGGCCACTTCCATGCTGGCTGCCATGTAACCCAACGCGACGTTTTCGGGATAGGCCTTGCGGAAGTGACGGTACATGTCGAGCGCGTAATCCCGGGCGTTGGCGTTGCGCGGGATGTACGACAGGGGAATCAACACCAGCGCGAGCGTCGCGAGACGCCAGCGGCTGCCCTCGCGGTAATAGCGGCCGCGCATGGCGAAAAAACACAGGATGGCGACCAGTACATAGGGCAGCATCATGCCCGCGAACACGCCGTAACGGCCGTTCTTCAGGTAGGCGCCGGTCTCGGCGGCGCTGGTGCCGAACAGCGTGAACCACAGGCTGATGTCGGTGGGCATGCGGTAAAAAACAGCGTAGTAGATCGCGACCGGGGTAAGCAGGAAGAAGGGCAGGAACAGGAAATAGACGACGCGCGCACGGTTGATCAGCGCCAGCAGGATCAGGAAGGCGTAGAGCGCCTTGCTGGCGCCGTCCAGGGCGATACAGAAGGACGGCACCGCCATCATCAGGAAAAACAGGGTCGTACCCAGCCCCAGCGCATGCGCCTTGCAGGCGCGCGTCAGCCCGGCGAATGTCATCCGGCTAGCCCTCAGTCAAATTTGAAGCTGTAGAAAAGATCGAGGGCGTTTTCCAGCGAAGAAACCGCCTCCAGGTACAGGTTGCTGTTGATTTTATAACGGAGCGTGACCTTGTTGACAGGGGTGAATACGCCGACGCCGTAGCGCAGGTACAACCGAGGGCTGAGGTATCCCGACACGGTGAACCGGGTCTCGTCGCCGCTGCCCTCGGCATCCAGTGCGACATCCCGGATGCCCACGACGTTGCCGAGACCGGACGCGAGTCCCTGCCCGCCCTTCACGCCCAGGCTGAGCGCCGCCGAGGCCAGCAGCGAGGCGTCGCTGCCGGTCGAGCCAACGTTCAGGCGGCCTTCCTGATACAGCGGCCGGCCGATCAGCAGGTAGCCGAGCATTTCATCCTGGGTCATGGCGGTATCGGAGAACAGTTGCACGGTCGGGGCATTCGCCCGCCCTTCCACGCGCACGCCGACCACCTTGTCGTCGATGGTCTTGATCGCTTCCATGTTCAGCGCGGGCTGGGTCAGCGGCCCGGCAAACAGCAGGCGGCCGCTACGGATAGCCAGTTTCTGCCCGTAGGCTTCGTAGCGGGCGTCGCGGTCGGCGCGGGTGTCGATATCGATTTCCCCAGTCGCCTGCAGGCCGCGCTGAGGCTGCTCCTGCAAGCGCAGCCGTCCGTTGAGATAACTGTTCAGCCCGAAGCCCTTGAAGCGGACCTTGTTACCAAGGATCAGGTCGAGATCGGCATCGACCGCCCATTGTTTCATTGCCCCGGCCAGGCGGACGCGCGATTTGTTGGCGTTCTGGTCAATGACATGGACATCGGCGGATAACGGGATGGCCTTGTCCGACAGCGCCTGCGGCTGCAGCTCGCCTTCGGGCACCTCCACTTTGCCCTTGACCGTCAACTGGTAGGGCTTGACGGTGACCGACACATCCGGATCGATCAGGGCATTCACCAGCGGCTTCT
The DNA here is from genome assembly GCA_041912575.1 of Fluviicoccus sp. GTDB lineage: Bacteria > Pseudomonadota > Gammaproteobacteria > Pseudomonadales > Moraxellaceae > Fluviicoccus. The sequence continues at coordinate 12,133 of JAYRMT010000020.1, forward strand.
GGCGGACAGCGAGGGACTGCCCCCCCACATGCATGTCCAGTTCGGGCGTGCCGCTCCAGGCCATCCTCCCGTCGAGTTTCGCCTCGCCGTCGCCGCTATGGAATCCGCCGGTGATGCTTGCCTGCCGACCGCGAATGGCCGCCGCCACGCCGATACGGTCCAGATCGACCGGCGCGTCACGGGTGGCCAGCGCGCCGTTGCGGAAATTGAATTCCCCGTAGAAATCCGGTGAATCGACCGGGCCGCTGAGGCCGCCGGCCAGATTCAGCTCGCCCTCCAGGCGGCTTAACCCCGGGAAGAAAGGCTTGAATACGGCGACATTCACCTTGTCGAGCACCAGCGCGCCACTGACTGTGTTGGGCTGGACGGTCGGATTGACCCAGGTATCGACATAGCCCTGCCCGATGTTTGGCGCGGCCGTATCGAAACGGATATGGAACTGTTCTCCCTCGGTGGCCAGCGACAGGCTGAGCTGGTCATAGGGCAGGGTCAGCGGCTCGTCCTCCTCCTGCGCGAGGCCGATCGCGCCGTGGCGCGTAACCAGCCTGCCGGAGAGTTCGGGGCGATTGCCTTCCGCCCAGTCAAAGGCGGCCGTGCCCTCCAGACTGCCGTTCCACGCCAGGCCCTCAGGGAAAACGGCGGACATGCGGTTGATTTCCAGACCGTCCAGACCGGCCCGCGCGTGCGCCAGCCGGGGCGAGGCGATCAGGGTTTCGGTATTGCACAAGCGGGCGGATTCGGCCTGCCAGCATTGCGGCGCAGCGGTAAGGGTTTCGGTCGCGCGCGTCCAGTCGATGGCGAAAGGCCCTTGCTGCGCCCAGAGGAAATCACGCATGCGGATGGTCGAGTCGGTGCTTTCACCCTTCCAGTCCAGCGTATCGGACAATCCGCCGGAGAGCACGCCTTCGGCGAGCGTCGGGCCGGCGTCCAGTTGCCACGACAGCGTATGCGCCTTGCGGGTGCCCTGGAGGACCGCGGTGAAGTCGTCCAGCGTGCGATCGCCGCGGGTCATGCCGTGCGCATGGAGCTGCAGGAAGCCGCCCTGCTCCGCCAGCTCCGGCACGATACCGCTCAGACTGACGGTCTCCACGCTCCCTGCCGCTGTGCCGATCTTTTCCCCCAGCAAGTTGAGCGCCACTGCGGGGCGCTCGCGCTCGCCCTGAATCTGTACCGTTCCGCTCATGGCGCCGGTCACGCGGGCGTCCAGTAAGGCCATATCCTGAAAGCGTGCATCGAGCGTCAGGTCCCAGGCCCGGTCGTCACGGCCGCCCTCCACAACGAGATGATCGTCACCCCAGTCGAGTTGCAGCCCCTGCCCCGCGAAGTCCGGCAGGCCGTCCGCGCGGGGCAGGATGCGAAGGTTTCCCGCCACGGCCAGCGGTTTGTCCTTGAGTACGCCGGTCAGCTGCATGTCCGTGAGGTTCGCCTGCTTGCCGGATGCCCCCCACTCGCCAGTCACCGTCACCGGTCCGGACAGGGTGGCCGGCCAATCGGGAAGCCAGTGATTGCTGCGGAATCCGGTCAGGTTCAGCGACAGGTTGCCCTGCAGACCGTTGCCATGGCGGATGAGGCCGCTGGCGGCAAGGCCGCCCGCCTCACCGTCATAGACCAACGAAGACAAGGACAGCAAGCCGGGTCTCACATGCCCCGCGCCTTGCCATTGCCCGGACGGCGCGGCCGCGGACGCGAAGTGGGCGTCCACCGTGAAATCGCCATCCTGCAAGGGGCCACGCCAGTCGAGTGCGCCGCTATCCGTCTGGATGGCGCCGATGCCGGGGAACACCCGGCGGATGCCCGTCCACCCGGCATGCGCCGTTTTCCAGGTCTCGCCCTGCCACGGCCAGCCCGTGCTCTCCAGCGCACCCGCCCAGTGCTCGCCTCCGGTCCAGTCGCCTTTGGCGGTCAGACGGGAACCCTGCGCGGAGGCGTTGCCTTCCGTCACCAGCCGCCCGTCCAGCGGGTTGAGCCAGGGCGACAGACCGGACCAGACCCGACTGAGGTCGACCTGACTCCATGCGGAGTCCAGATTCCAGGTCAAACCCTTGACCCACCCCACTTGACCGGTGACGCGCGCCACCCCGCCGGTCGCGGTGCGCGCCTCCAGCGGCTTGAGTGTCAGCGATCGCCAGTCGGTCGACGCCAAGGCCCGGTATTCCCCGGACGGGAAAAACGGCCCTTGCAGGTCGGCATGGGCGCTCACGGTCAGACCGTGCCGGTCGCCGCGAAAGAGGGCCTCGCCCTCCCGGCTGTGCAACTCCAGTTGGGGCAGCCAGGCAATGTTCTGGTCACCCCAACGCATCACGCCGTGATAAGGCAGCTCGTGCGCCAGCGTATCGAGCGTTCCGGCCACCATAATCGGCGAGGGCCGGGCAGACACCAGCAGCAATGCCAGCGTCGCCAGGTCGCCGCTGGCCGTGACCTCAGCGCCGGGAATGGCGTGCCGGGCAAACAACCCGGCCGTGAGCAGGCCGTGCGCCGACAGGGGGTAGTGATCCTTGAAATCCATGCGTCCGGAGGCGGCCAGCCGGAAGGCCGGGTGCAGCAGTTCTGCCTCGCCGACATGGAGCGTGGTCCCCGACCACGACGCGCCGCTGACACACAGGCGTCCGGCATCGGTCACCCCGGTTGTGCGCACCAGCGCGGGCGCATTCAGGCAGCCCTGATCCACGGAGAGCCGGATCGGCAAATACAAGCGTTTCAGATGCACCGGCAACGTGTTGGGCGGATGTTCGTAAACGATCCGGGCATGCTCCGCCTGCAACTCCTCGATCCGCAGGTCGCCCGCCAACAGCCCCGCCCAACGGACGCGCAGGACGACTTTTTCCGCCAGGATATGGAAGGTTTTGGCCTGGACCCGCAAGCGATCGATCACCAGCCCGTCCCGCAAGGTTCCGTGCACCCCGTCCGCCCGGACCGCTGACTGCAACGATAACAGGCGCTCCAGCAGCCAGCGGCTGCCCGCCGGCGTGGACGCCAGCGCCACCAGCAACAACCAGAGCAGGAACAGCAGCACGAGGAGACCGGTCAGCAGGTGACTGCAGCCGCGCCAGAGCCATCGCGCCGAGGTGCGAATCATGACCGCGCTACCCCGCCGCGCTCACAGGGCAGGCCCCATGAAGAAATGGATGCGCGGCGAGGCGTTCTGGCCGGACAGCCCCCAGGCCAGGTCCAGCCGGATCGGTCCTACCGGGGAAATCCAGCGGATGCCGATACCCGCGCCGGTTTTCAGGCCTTCATTGACCGCATTGAAGGCATTCCCTTCATCAACAAACGCCGCCGCCCGCCAGCGCGCCGCGAATTTGTACCCGTATTCGCCGCTGAAAGTGACCAGGTTGCGCGCGCCGGTAATCAAGCCGTTGCTGTCGCGCGGCGACAGGCTTTGATAGTCATATCCACGGACGCTCTGGTCGCCGCCCGCGTAAAAGCGCATGTTCAGCGGCACGCTGTCGAAGTCATTGGTCAGGATCGCGCCGCCATCGGCGCGCAACAGGAACTGGTGCCGGTCCGCCAGCGTGCGCAGCAAACGCCAGCCGACCCGGAGCGAAATCAGGTCCGCATCGGAAAGGAGTTGCGGGCTGGCGAATTCCGCCTGGTAATACTGGCGGTCGCCCCAGTAGGGATCAGTACCGCCGCGACTGCGCGTACGACTCAGGCTGACCCCGGGCAACAGAAGCACGCTGGAGCCTTTCTCGCCCGATGTCTTGCTGTAGGACTCCCGGCTGTAGCGCAAGGAGTAACTGGTCTGCCAGCCCGAGGGGCGGCGCTTCAGGCGCTCGACCCCGAGGGTGGTGTTGTAGGTCACCTGCGTGTCCAGTTCTTCGCGCTTGAAACCGGAAAAGAGTTGCAGGGTGTCGTTGAGCGGGTGTGTCCACGGAATGCTGTATTTGAGGTCGACCGTCTGGCGCACCGGCGAGAGTTCGGAAGTGGTTTCGATGCTGTGTCCGCCGTCATTGAGCAGGGGCCGCCGCCAGTCCAGACTCAGGCGCGGACCCACGTCGGTGGCGTAGCCCGCCCCGAGATCGACCTGGTTGCGCTTGCCGGAGGCTACGGTCACGCCGACCGGGATCGCGTTGTCGACCGCCATTCCGGCATCCGCGCGCACGCGCACATCACTGAAATAGCGGCTGTCGAGCAGCGCCTTGTTGAACTCGATGACCTTGCCGGCCTCGTAGGGCGCGTCTTCGCTGAACGGGACCAGCCGCTGCAGCAGCTCTTCGCGGATCGGCAGGGGCTTGCCCTCGGCCGCATTACGGAAGCTGACCGGTCCGAAGGTATAGCGCTTGCCGCTGTCATAGATCAGCGTGATATCGGCGACCTGCTCCGGCTCCAGCACGTTGACGGCGTGATCGACCCATTTGCCGGCAAAATAGCCGCGCTCCAGCGCAAGATCCTGGACCTGCGTCTTGATCGCCTCGTAACGGCCGTGATGAAAGATGTCGCCCTCGCGCATGGGCAGGGTGTCCAGCAAGGCGGTAAAGGCGATGTCGTTGCCCGCCTCGCCCTGGAAGCGGAGCTTGAGCGAACGCACGATGACCGGTTCCCCCGGCGTGATCTGGAGCAACACCTGACGCTCGTCCGGACGGCTGAAGCGGACATCGGCGCGGTAATAGCCCACGGCCTGCATGGCCTCACGGGCGGCGGTGCGCAGACGCGGCAGGGTTTCCCGCCAGTTCCGCAAGTCTTCGGCGGTCAGCTTGCCGACATAGGCTTCCAGGTTGGCGCGGACATCGCCCGAGACGCCTTCAATCCGGAGGGGCACGTCATCCTGCGCATGGGCGATGCAGGCCATCCAGCCGCACGCCAGCCAGAGCCACGCCTTCCTCCACTGCATCCGACATCCCCGACCGCATCCCAAAAGGCAATCATAGCGAGTTTTGCCGACCGGCAGCAGAAGCCTTGCGGCAGTAGTTACAAAATGCCGGTCAAATGCTAGCCTTCGGGCTGACGGCCCATCCGGAAGGGATCACCCCCGCATGCACAACCAGTTTTCACTGCTCAAGACCCGGCGTTTCCTGCCCTTTTTCTGCACCCAGTTCCTCGGCGCGTTCAACGACAACGTGTTCAAGCAGGCGCTGATCATCCTGCTGGCGTTCAACGCCGCCAGCATGACCACGCTCTCGGCGGTGGTGCTGACCAACCTGTGCGCGGGCCTGTTCATCCTGCCCTTTTTCCTGTTCTCCGCCACGGCGGGCCAACTGGCGGACAAGTTCGAAAAGACCCTGCTGATCCGCTGCGTGAAAGGCGCGGAAATCCTGATCATGGCGCTGGCGGCGGTGGGCTTCCACTTCCAGATCCTCGCACTGCTGCTGGCCGCGCTGTTCCTCATGGGCGTGCACTCGACGGTGTTCGGCCCGATCAAGTACGCCATCCTGCCGCAGTCGCTGGAGAAGGAGGAGCTGGTGGGCGGCAACGCGCTGGTGGAAACCGGCACCTCGCTGGCGATCCTGCTCGGCTCGGTGCTGGGCGGCACGCTGGTTGCCGTGAACCCGGGCGGGCGGGAAATCGTCTCGGTGGCGGTGCTCGCCATTGCCGCGCTTGGCTTCCTGACCAGCTGGAAGATCCCGGAGGCTCCTTCCAACAACCGCAACCTGGTCATCAACTGGAACCCGGTCAGCGAAACCTGGCGCAATTACCTCTTCATCCGCCAGAACCGCGTGGTGATGCTGTCGGTGCTGGGCATTTCCTGGTTCTGGTTCTACGGCGCGACGTTCCTCACCCAGATTCCCACCTACACCAAGGACGTGCTGGGGGGTGACGAACATGTGGTGACCTTCCTGCTGACCATTTTCTCGGTCGGCATCGGCATCGGTTCGCTGCTCTGCGAAAAGCTTTCCGACAAGAAGGTGGAACTGGGCCTGGTGCCCTTCGGCTCCATCGGGCTGACGCTATTCGGCGTGGACCTGTATTTCGCCACCAACAGCCTGCAGCCCGAGGTCACCACCGGCCTGTCCCAATTCCTGGCCAAGCCGCTGCACCACCGCGTGATCTTCGACCTGATCGGCATCGGCATGTTCGGCGGTTTCTACATCGTACCGCTGTACGCGCTGGTGCAAAGCCGCTCCGAGGCGTCGCACCGCGCGCGCGTGATTGCGGGCAACAACATCATGAACGCGCTGTTCATGGTCTGCTCGGCCATCCTGGCGGTCGTCATCCTGAAGGTGCTGCATTTCACCATCTCGGAGCTGTTCCTGTTCACGGCGGTGCTGAGCGCGATCGTGTCGCTCTACATTTACACGCTGGTGCCGGAATTCCTGATGCGCTTCCTGGTCTGGATTTTCATCAGCCTGTTCTACCGCATACGCCGCACGCATATCGAACGCATCCCGGACGAAGGCCCCTGCGTACTGGTCTGCAACCATGTCAGCTTCTATGACGCCCTGATCCTCGCCAGCGCCATCCGTCGCCCGCCGCGCTTCGTCATGCACCACACCATTTTCAAGCTGCCGGTGCTGAGCTTCATCTTCCGCACCGCGCGCGCCATCCCGATCGCGCCCGCCAAGGAAGACCCCGTGTTGCTGGATCAGGCCTACCGCGACATCGCCGCCGCGCTCAAGGACGGCGAAATGGTCTGCATCTTCCCGGAAGGGCGCATCACCGATAACGGCGAGCTCTACCCCTTCCGCGGCGGCATCACGCGCATTCTCGAAGAAACCCCGGTGCCGGTGATCCCGCTGGCGCTGCGCGGCATGTGGGGCAGTTTCAGCAGCCGTCGCAACGGCGCGGCCTTCCGCAAGCTGCCGCGTCGCTTCCGTTCACCCGTGGAAGTGGCTGTCGGGACGCCGGTCGAACCGGATGACGCCACGCCGGAAGCCTTGCAGGCGCACGTGCTGGCGCTGCGCGGCGACTGGAAGTAAGGACCGTCCCTCATGCGGCTGTTCATCGCCCTGCCGCTGCCGGCAACGGTCAAACGCACCCTGTCCGCCGTGCAGGACGCCCTGCGCGATGACGCCCTGCCGCTGGATTGGCAGACGCGCCCGCGCATGCACCTGACGCTGCATTTCCTGGGCGAAATGGATGACAGCGCGCCGGAACGGCTCACCGAATGCATGGAAACCGTTGCCCGTCGCCATGACGCCTTCCCGCTGCAACTGGACGGTCTGGGTGCGTTCCCGTCGCTCGGCACCCCCCGCGTGGTGTGGATGGGACTGCAACCCTCTCCGGCGCTAACCTCGCTTCAGGCGGAACTGGGCGGCTTGCTGGTAAGGACCGGTTTTCCGACCGAATCCCGCGACTACGCGCCGCACATCACGCTGGCGCGCCTGCGACGGGAGCCCTCTCCGGACGAACGCGAGGGCATCCGGACGTTCTGGCATCGCCCCCTGCCCGTCGGCGCAACCACCTGGACCGCCGACCGGATCACCCTGTTCCTGAGCCATCAGGACGCGCACGGACTGCATTACAGCCCCGTAGCGGAAGCCCGCCTCCGCCCGGCCTGAATCAGCGGCACAATTTCGCGCAGGGAATCCCGTCGTGATTGCCATCGATGTTCTGGTTGCCGCATTGCGTCAGCTGGAATTTCGCCTCCTCGCAACTGCGCATCTGGCTGCAGGACTTCAAGAGTTTGCATGAAAACTTCCCAGAATCGGCGTTGTTGTCGGGAGAACTGACAGGCTGTGATTCGACCGGGGCGGATGAAACCGGTACGGATGATGACTGCGGGCGCTTGACCGGCTCGGATGACGGCGCTGACGCTGACAGAGGAATCGCCTCCCCGTAATGACTGACAAAGGGATTATCCTGACCCTGGATGCGGGCGATACGCTGGTTGCGTTCGATTTCCCAGTCATCCGGCGGGTCCATGCGCGACCAGACGGTGAACAGCTTGCGGTCCTGATCCGACAGTTTGAAGCCGTACGTCCGCTCCATGTAGAACATGGTCCGCGCCACATTGCCCTTTACGGCGTCCGGCGGTTCGGCGCGACGGATGCTTTCATCGATTTTCATGGGGCACGCGCCGTATTCATGCGCCTCACCGGGCACCATGCCCCAATTGAAATTGGAGCGGTAGCCGTTCACTTCCCCCACCGCCGGGTACAGATTGTTCAGGTCGTTGTGCGCGGCATTGAACACCGGATCGGCCAGCTCGCAGCATTTACGTCCGGTCAGGTGCTTGCCGGGGCAGACCGTCTCCGGCTCGCGCCAGCATTGCCGGAAATTCCCGAACTGGTGCGCGGGCATCACGTGTTCCGCTTCCGTCCGTGAGGCGCGCTCGGGATTCTTGCGCGGCCGGAAACCGCAACTGGCCCAATCGACCTTGTTGCTGTGAGGATCGTAGCTGCAACCGCAATAGATGGTGACCGGATGATCCGCGTAAATCTGCCGGTACATGACTTGCTTGGCCTGCTCGAAGGTTGCCGGCGTATGGGGCAGCTTCGACAGATCGGCGTTATCAGCGACGGGAGTCGCGGGGCCACTGTCCAAGGTGCAAGCCGGCAACACCAGCAGAAAGGACATCAACAGAAGCAACGAATACTTTCTGATATTTATCATGATATTGGGAGATTTATTGCATGTGGAAATGAAAACACCTGAGCAAGCCCAGGCGTTCGGAACTACGGGAAGATCAGCCGAGCAGCAATTCGCGGATATGCGATTCGGCGGCTTGCCAGCGCGGATCGCGCGGCATGGCGTCCCACGCCAGCGTCGGCCGGCCGCGCAGCAGTTCGAAGCGGCGCTGTTCCGGGAGCGGCCGGCGTTCCAGCGACTCCAGCACTTCCACCGCCGCGTCACGATGATTGCAGACCAGCACCATGTCGCAGCCGGCCGACAACGCGGCTTCCGCCCGGTCCGCCGGTCCGCCCGCGACGCCCGCCCCCTCCATGCTCAGGTCATCGGAAAAGATCACGCCCTTGAAGCCCATTTTCTGGCGCAGCACATCCTGCAGCCAGATCGGCGAAAAACCGGCGGGCCGGTGATCCACTTCGGGGAAAATGACATGCGCCGGCATCACGCCCTGCAAGCGATCGCTGAGCGCCATGAACGGCTTGAGGTCATGCGCCTCGATCTCGGTGTAACGGCGCGGATCGACCGGAATGGCGACATGCGAATCCGCCTCCACGGAACCGTGCCCCGGGAAATGCTTGCCGGTCGCGGCCATGCCCGCCGCGTGCATGCCTTCAATGAACGGGGTCAGCAAGGCAATGGCCACAGCCGGATCACCGTGAAAAGCGCGGTCGCCGATCACGCGGCTCAGTCCGTTGTCCAGATCCAGGATCGGCGCAAAGCTGATGTCGATGCCGACCGCCAGCACCTCGGTCGCCATCAGCCAGCCCCACTCGCGCGCCAGCGTGCGAGCACGGGCGGGATCGGCGGCGAACAGGTCGCCCAGGGTCTTCATTGGCGGGATACGGACAAAACCGTCGCGGAAACGTTGCACCCGGCCGCCCTCCTGGTCCACCGCCAGCACCAGCTCGGGCCGGATCTCACGGATCCGGCGGACCATTTCACGAATCTGTTCCGGGCCGCTGAAGTTGCGGGCGAAGAAAATCACGCCCCCGGTCTGCGGATGGCGCAGCACCTCGGCGTCTTCCGCGGTGAGCTCCAGCCCACCGACATCCAGCATCACGGAACCGATCATGGCAATCCTCCATCAAGCCGCTGTTTTGAAGCGGGCAATCATACCGGAGCCCGTCGACCGGAAAGCGTGTTTTTCCTGTTAACGGCGCTATAAAAAGGGCCTACGCCTATCTATAATGGCCAGCTGTTCCGCCTTTGGACAGCCTTATTTCAAGCGCGATTCTCATGGTCCCGACCCTTCCCCGCAAGACCCTCGTCTGGGCGGCTGCCTTTGGCGGCGCCGTTTTCTTCTCGGCTGTTTTCGCCAAGCAGGCCGTAGCCCCCGTCCAGCTCGAACCGTCCGCGGAGGAGCGCAAGGCCGCGCGCACCAGCGTGCTGTTCCTGAAGCACCTGCATTACGAACACAAAAAGCTCAACGACGCCCT
>JAYRMT010000021.1:0-21433 GCA_041912575.1 Fluviicoccus sp.
GTGCCGCGCTGGCGGCCCTGAAGGCGCAGCCGTTCACCATTCCGGGCGGCGGGGCGATCGAGTCGCTGAACCTCGCGACGGCGGTGAACCTGTGCGTGTATGAGTTGAAGCGGTAGCGCAATTTTTCGATTTTTCCTGAATCCACTGCCGGGGATCAGCTCGTCCGTTGAGGATTGACACCCCCGGACAAAGGTTGCACATTAATGCGAATAATAAATCACATTCATCTTTAGCACGGAGGTAGCGCCATGTCCGACCGGATTCCCACCGAGTTCCAGTATTTCGAGAACATCCGCAAACCGGCCAACAAGATCCGCCTGAAGGCGCTGGCCTGGATGTACGGCGTAAAGACGTTTTTGCCGGACGACGTGATCCATACCTGGGCGACGTCCTATTACGATGCCGATCCGGTGGCGGAGCAGTTCATCGCGGATGTCTACATGAAGCGCGGCCAGGCCGCCGGGCGCGCCATGGTCGATCAGGCGCTGCAACACGGCGTGGCCTCGGTGCCGGATGCGCCGGAGAGCATGAAGACGCTGTTCGCCGAGATCGAGCAACTGCCGTCCTGGGTGGACTGGGACAAGGTGGAGCTGGGGGCGCGCGTGTTCCGTCGCTATGGTCCGCGCCTGTACACGCTGCTGGGCTCGATCACCTTGGACGCCTATCAGGAAAACTCGGTCAGCAAGCCGCTGGTGCTGACGGGCGCGTATGCGGGGGAGTCGGCCAACCGGCGCTTCCTGGAAACGGCCGGTTTCTGGCGGGATGTGTCATTGCCCGGCGGCATGAAGACGGGCGGTCCCGGCCTGAGCACGGCGGTGCGCGTGCGCCTGATGCATGTCTTTGTCCGCAAGGGCCTGCTGCGGCATCCGCAATGGGACCTGGAGGCCTGGGGCATGCCGATCAGCCAGGGCGACGCGTTGCTGACGCTGGTGGCGGGCAGCATCGGCCCGGCCTACGGCATGCGCTTCATGGGTTACCGCACCACCAATGAAGAAATCGAGGCGATGATGCACTTCTGGCGTTACGTGGGCTACGTGATGGGCGTGCAGCCGCGCTGGTATCCCGAGACGGTGGGCGATGCGGTGCGGCTGCTGGGCGCGTCCTTCATCAAGGGCCCGAAGAAGGCGGGCGAGGACGGACGCAACCTGGCGCATTCCTACATCCAGTCTTTCGCACCGGGGGAGAACGACACCGGTTTCCAGTTGTGGCGCAAGAAACTGGATTACTGGATGGAGCTGGGGACGACCTGGTTCTATCTGCCGGGACCGACCTACAAGCGGCATCGTCTGCCCAGTCCGGGTTTGTGGGGACTGCACCCGATCGCGCGTTTCCCGGTCAACTTCGCGCTGGAAACCATCCGTCAGCATAGCCGCTGGGCGGACGATTTCCGGGATCGTCAGGTGCAGAAGGATTCCGAGCGCTGGCTGGCGTTCCATCTCGGCCAGCGCGCCGCCGAGTACCACGCCGTGGAGAGCTTCACGCGCTAGCCTCAGGCGAGGGACTGCACGAACGCCCGCACCGCGCCCGCCAGGACCTCCGGCTGGTCCAGCAGCAATTGCCAGTGACCGCCGTAGACCTCGGTGCGCGTCAGGCGGGGAGCCCAGTGTTCGAGGTTTTCGAACAGCATCGGTCGGACGAAGTTGTCGTCCAGCGGCACCAGCAGGTTGACCGGCACGCCGGTGAAGCGCTCGCGCGGATTCAGCACGCGCGGCAGCATGTTGGCGCGATAGAGCTGGATGCCGTTGACGCCGTCATGAAGCTGGTTGGGATTGGCTTCGGCGGACTGCACGTTTTCCAGCTTTTGCAGGAGTTGCGGCCAGCGCTTGGCCAGCCCGGCGCGCCACAGCGTCGGCGCCAGCAGCGGCGCCTGGAACAGGAAGATGTACCAGGAATGCGCGGCCTGCGTCAGCAGCTTGCGTACATTGTCCGGCGTGGGGTTGTTGAGGTGGCTGCGCAGCAGCTTGCCCACGTGGTCCAGGCAAGGGCCCGACACCGTGGTGAAGGAAGCGATGCGGTGTTGCAGCGCCGGATCGGTCACCGATTCCCAGGTCTGGATCGATCCCCAGTCATGCGCGACCAGATGCACCGGTTGGTCGGGGCTGACGGCGTCCATCACGGCCTGCAGGTCGGCGCTCAGCTTGTCCAGGGTGTAATCCCACGGAAAACGCGGCGTGGTGGAGGCGCCGCTGCCGCGCACGTCGTAGCTCACCACATGGAAGTCGTTTTCCAGCAACCCGGCGACCTTGTCCCAGACATCGTGGTTGTCCGGATAACCGTGCACCAGGATCACCGTGGGGTGTTTCGGGTTGCCGCGCTGGTAAACCGCCAGCCGGACCTTGCCGGACTGGACGTGAAAACTGGAGGGGGTCGCTTGGGCTGCGGTCATGGCCTGACTCCGGGACAAACGGCTGACGATGTTGAATGACAGCCGCAAAGGTTACATTATTTGATGGCGTTAATCGCTATCTTTTTGTCGGACGGTTGGCGTCATCCGGTCGCGTCCCTGGTCCAGCCACGCCGAGAATTTGTGCAGGCTGATCACCTGCGCGCCCATCGTGGGCAGGAAGTCGTTGTACGGCAGTTGCTGCGCCACCCGCAAGACATAAGGGGGATGCGCCCCGACCTTACCCGCGCTGTGCAGGGTCATCCAGGTGCCCGCGCCTTCCGGCTGGGCTTCCCAGCGCCAGCGGCCGTGAATGTGCTCCACATCGCCCGCATAGGCATTGAACACCAGGCTCTGGTCCTTGTCCCAGACGTGCGCCAGCGAGGTGCGGATCGGCAGGGACAGGAAGCCGAGGCCCACGCCCAGTTTCAGATCGACGTTGAAGCCGTTGGCCGTGTTTTCCAGCTTGACCTTGCGCACCTGCGGGAAAATCTCGCGGTATCGGGCGTAATTGACCGTGGCCTCGCGCGTGCGCACGGGGTCGGCGTTCAGGCGGCCAATCGTGGTAATGAAACGCAGGTCGGTGGGACGGTCGTCCGTTCGCACCCACAGCGGAGGCTCGATGAAGGATACCGGGCCGTTGACGGTCAGGCGGGACAAGCGTTGGCGCTCGTCGTTGCCGAACACGCGCAGCGGCATCGGCGGCAGCGAAGGCAGGTTGGCGCCCGGACCGGCATCGGCGTTGAGCTTGCGGCGGAAGGTCTCGGCGAGGAAGCCGTTACCCACGTAGGGCACCGCCAGCTTGATGTCCGGGAAGGCGTTCATGATGGTGCGCAGCAGGAAGCGCGCGCTGTTCAGGTCCGCCCAGCTGGTGAAGGTCACCAGCGTGTGCGTATCATCCAGCGGGAACCATTCGTAACGGGCCAGACCGACCGGCACCGGCGCCTCGATCAGTCGGGCCGACACCGTGTGGTCGTTCTCGATGGTGTGCTGCGCGGTCAGGTCTTCCGAGACATTGGGCAACGGCATCGGCAGGTCGATCTTCACATGGTATTTCATCAGCGTGTGACGGCCTTCCCGCGCCAGCATTTTCGACAGCGTGGTCTGGGGAAAGAACGCGGCATAGCCGGGATAGTTTTCGATGGCGGCGCGCACCGCTTCGGCCGGAACCGGCAATACCACCGCCGCGCTGGCGAAGCGCTGGGCGCTGTAGCTGCGCATCTTGCCGTTCACTTCCAGCTGGAAGCTGAGCAGCGGATGCGGGTAGACGAACACGGAGTCTCCGGCCAGACCGGCCAGCGCCGCGACATCCCCGTTGAAGGGCGTGAGCGCGGACGGCGTGGGGTTCACCCAGTCATTGAGGCCGTAGCCGCCGGCCTGGGCCGGGGCAGTAAAGCAGAAAGCGAGGCCGCCGGCCGTCAGCTGGACGGTCAGGGCGGCAAAACGGGAACGGGCTGAAAAACGGCGCAACATGATCATCGGCGGCTGAAAGCGGAGGCCCCCGACTGTAGCGGGTTTGACGCTCGGGGGCACTCCGCCGGGTGTAACGCTTTGCAAACGCCGGACAGGATCAGCCGCCCGCCACGATCACCCGCAGCGCGTCGCTGACCAGATGCAGCTGGCCCAGCAGCTTGAGGCCGGTGTCGCGCAGGTGCTCCAGATGGGCGATTTCCTGCGGCCGGATCGCCGGATTGACCGCTTTCAGGGCGTTCAGGCGGTCGATCTCGCGCTGCATGCGCTGGCGGAACTGCTCGCTCGCGGTCGCTGCCATGGCGGGGAGCCGGGAGGCGGCCAGTTTCTCGGCCTGATGGTAGCGGGAGGCGATGACCTCGTCCTGCATCTTCACCACCTGGCGCGCCGTGGAACGGTCCAGCGGCTGCACCTGACGGTTCAGCGTGTCGTGCGCCACCTTGTCGCTCAGGTCGCGGCCGTCGCCGTCCAGCAGCACACGCACGGCCAGCGTCGGCAGGCAGGCGGGCAGGTTCAGGTACTTCGGTGCGACCACCTCCACGCGGAACCAGGCTTCCAGCAGCAGCGTGCCCGGCTTGATGCCCTTGTTGCGGATCAGCGCGACATTGGCGTTGCCGAAGGACTGGCGGGTCATCAGGTCGAGCACGCCCAGCGCCATCGGATGTTCCCAGGTCAGGAACTGCATCTCCTCGCGGCTCAGCGCCTGCGTGCGGTCGAACGTGACCGTGATGCCGTCGGCATCGACGCAGGGGAAGGACTCGACCGGCATGTGGTCGCTGGCGCGCAGGATGTGGCTGCCGTCGCCCTGTTCGTCATGGTCGATCCCGAAGGCGGACCACACGCGGCCCATGAAGTTTTCCAGCATCAGGTCGTCGTCCTGGTTCGCGACGGCCTCGACCAGCTTCAGGGCGACGTCGCGACGGCAGGAGTTCAGCTCCAGCAGCGTGTCGCGGCCCTGTTGCAGCTCGGCTTCCAGGTTGTCGCGGTCCTGCTGCGCTTCGGCGATCAGCGCGGCGTAGGCGGATTCGTCCGGCGTCTGGAGCTGCGTTTTCAGGGCATCCTGATGGTACTGGTGCACCACTTGCGAGGTGGGCGAAATGCGGCCGATGGCGTTCAGCGCCTCGTCATGCCAGCGGAAAAGCCGTTCCTGCGCCGTGCCCGCCATGTAGGGCACATGGATCTTGATCGTCTCGGTCTGGCCGATGCGGTCCAGACGGCCGATGCGCTGCTCCAGCACATCGGGGTTGGCGGGGAGGTCGAAGATCACCAGATGGTGCGCGAACTGGAAGTTGCGGCCTTCCGACCCGATTTCCGAACACAGCAGGATCTGCGCGCCGTAGTCGCCGTCCGCGAAGTAGGCGGCGGCGCGGTCGCGCTCGATCAGCGTCATGTCCTCGGTGAAGAGCGCGGTGCGGATGCCTTCCTTCAGGCGCAGGTGTTCTTCCAGCGCCATCGCCACCGGGGCGGTACGGCAGATCAGCAGCGCCTTGCGGTTCTTCAGTTCCTGCTTCAGCAGGCGGATCAGCCAGGGCACGCGCGGATCGCTTTCCAGCCAGGCGTCGTCCTGCGCGGCCATTTCCGGCCACAGCATGTCGCGGACCTTGCCGGACATCGGCCAGTGCGCGGGGGCTTCCAGCGGTACGGGAATGCACTGGCGCTGCGGGAAGCCGCGAATGGCTTCGCGGGTATTGCGGAACAGTACGCGGCCGGTGCCGTGGCGGTCCAGCAGGTCTTCCAGCGCTTTAATGCGTCCGGCTTCGGAATCCAGGTCGGCGTCCTCGCCCAGCGCGTCGCGGATGGTCACGCGCGCGTCGTCGTCCACGCGGTTTTCCAGGATCTTGCGGGCGGCGTCGGCCACCGGCAGATAGGCTTCTTCCTCTTCCAGGAAGCGTTCCAGACTGTTGAAGCGGGTCGGGTCCAGCAGTTTCAGACGGGCGAAGTGGCTGGCCACGCCCAGCTGTTCCGGCGTCGCGGTCAGCAGCAGCACGCCGGGCGTCTGCGAGGACAGGCTTTCCACCAGTCGATAGCCTTCGCTCGGAACATCTTCATCCCACGCGAGGTGATGCGCTTCGTCCACCACCAGCAGGTCCCACTGCGCGTCGCGCGCCTGTTCGGCCAGGTCTTCGTGGTTGAGCAGGAAGTCGAGGCTGCACAGCACGCATTGTTCGGTGGTGAAGGGATTCTGGTCCTCGTCGTGTTCGCGGATGGCGGCGGTGCGCGTCAGGTCGAACAGCGAGAAATCGAGGTTGAAGCGGCGGCGCATTTCCACCAGCCACTGGTATTGCAGGCTGTCCGGCACCAGGATCAGCACGCGGCGGGCGCGGCCGGTCAGCAATTGCTGGTGGATGATCAGGCCGGCTTCGATGGTCTTGCCCAGACCGACTTCGTCCGCCAGCAGCACGCGCGGCGCCAGGCGCTGGCCGACTTCGTGCGCGATGTAGAACTGGTGCGGAATCAGGCCGACGCGGGGACCGACCAGACCGGTCACCGGGCTTTGCGCCAGCATTTCCTGGGCGCGCAGCGCCAGCACGCGCAGTTCGTAGCCTTCGTTGTTGTCGAGCTGGCAGGCCAGCATGCGTTCCGCCGGACGGGCGAGCTGGATGTTCGGCGACAGGCGGGTTTCCGCGAGCACCGCGCTTTCGCCGTTCTCATCGACGGCCTCGTAGCGCAGGACGCTGTTGCGTTCCTGCACGCCGGTCACGGTCCAGCGGCGGTTGTCGGTATCGGTAATGGTATCGCCCGCGCCGAAGCGGATGCGCGACAGCGGCGCGTTCTGGCGCGCATAGACCCGGGTTTCCTCGCTCTTGGGGAACAGCAGGGTCAGGGTGCGCGCGTCCACTTCGATGATCATGCCCAGGCCCAATTCCGTTTCGGCGTCCGAGAGCCAGCGCTGGCCAATTGCAGGGGTGGGGGTGCTCATAAGCGATGTCGATACCAGGTCAGAACGGCGCGGGCCAGGTGCAGGTCACCGGGCGGCCGGTTAAGGGATGAAGGAATTCTAGTGTCTGGGCGTGCAAACACAAACGCGATTCGTTTTCAGCATGGAATTCGCGAGCGTACAGGGTGTCGCCGACAATGGGATGGCCGATGGCCTGCATGTGCACGCGCAACTGGTGCGAGCGTCCGGTCACCGGCTCCAGCAGCACGCGGGTACGGCCGGATAGGCGTTCCAGCACGCGCCAGCGGGTCAGGGCGGGTTGTCCCGCGACCGGGTCGACGATGTGCAAGGGCGGGTGTTCCGGGTCGTAACGCAGCGGCGCGTTGACTTCGCCCTGCATCTCGGCGGGATACCCGTAGACCAGCGCGACGTATTGCTTGCTCACTTCGCGGTGTGCAAACTGCTTGTTGAGCTTGCGCTGGACCTCTGCGCTGCGGGCAAACACCAGCAGGCCGGACGTGTCGCGGTCGAGCCGGTGAATCAGGCGGGTATCGGGAAATGCCGCCAGCAGGCGTGTCTGCAGGGAATCCTGCTTGTCAGGGCCCTTGCCCGGCACGGTCAGCAGGCCGGCGGGTTTGCCGATGATGAGCAGATCGCCGTCGTCCAACAGGATGGGACAGTCTGTCAGCACGTGGGCGGCTCCCGGGGCGAATGAGGGCGCCATTGTAGTCAGACCGGGCGGGAAAGCAACCGGAAGCGGCGGCGTCAGGCCTATTTTCATTCCGTGTGATGGCGTGCGGACGGCGGTCAGAATCCGTCATTCTGGGGTTTGGTCACCAGAAGCCCGGAGATCCTCGCCATGTGTCCGACGGAGGAGAGCCCGCTATTGCTCAGGATGACATCGTTGACCCGGCACTCCAGCGTATGGCGAGTGTCGGTCAGACCCTCGTAAAGCACGGCGGCGTTCTCCCGGGAGCCGATCCGTTGGGCGTATTTGTCCCAGAAGTTCATGGTACGGCGCTTTTTTCCATCCAGGGTGCAGAACATCTGGCCGCCATCCCCCGCGGTCAGGGAAGAAAATCCGATCGCGGAGCCCTCAAAATCGTAACGCATGATCTGCCCGAGATCGCAGACCAAGGCGCCGTCCTTGAGCGCGCAATCGGTGTTCCGGACCGCGCTGACCGGCCAGATTGTTGCGTTCGCAAGCCCGGTCGCATTGAGATAACTCGACACCGCGCCGGTCCCGGTTGCGGTCGGAAGATAGGTTGCGAGATCGTCCCGCAATTTTTCGAAATAGAGCTCTTGTCCCATGTCGTTGGGATGCACGCCATCCGGCAGGTAATGGCGGACAGTAACGCCGTTTTCGATGATGCGGCCCCAAAGGAAAGCCCCGACATCAATAAAATGCGCCTGATTGGCTTCCGTGATGGTTCGGGCGAGGCGGGTGCTTTCAGGCTCCTGACCGCTCAGGCGGGCGGCTTCCTGCGCGCTGGTTGTGACAGCCACGGTATTGATGATGACCTTGGGGTTCAGCGCCCGGAATTTGTAGATCAGCGCATCCATGTTGGTGTCCACGAAGCTTTGCAGGACAGGGTCATTCACCGAAAAATCGATAAAGACCACATCCGGAACAAATCCTTGCAGATCGCGATTGAGACGGAATACGGCATATTGAGACGTGGTGCCGCCCACGGCGATATTGCGTGCGTCGATGCCTTGGGGATACAGGGCTTTCATCCAGGTGGCGGTTTTCGCGGTCCACGTCTTTTCTTCAGCGCTGGCGCCGTCGCCGTGAGTCACGGAGCCTCCTATAAAAAGCACTCGCTCCGGCTCGGGGGTCGGGATCGGGGTGGGGGTCGGGGTCGGGGTCGGAGTCGGAGTCGGAGTCGGAGTAGGCGTAGGCGTAGGCGTAGGCGTGACCGGGGCCGTTTGACCTGCATCCGTCGAGCCGCCGCCGTCGCAGCCGCTCAGCATCAGGACGCAGAGGAGGGCGGACATGAATCCTGTGCGGGTCGGCAAGATTTCAGGTTTCATTCGCGGATTTCTCAAAGCACGGGCGGCGTGGCCAGCAGAATGCCCTTGATCGTCGCAGTATGCCCGGTGGATTGGGTGACCCCGTTGCCGAGCACCAGGTCATTCACCGTGCAGGCCAGCGTATGCCGTCCCTCGGGCAACTTGTCGTACATCACGGTGTAGTATTCCCGGCTGACGCGGTGGTAGGAGTATTTGTCCCAGAAATTCACGCTGCGCTTTCCGCCGCCGTCCAGCGTACAGAACATTTGCCCGCCATCCTCGGAAATCATCAGTGAGAAGCCGACCGCGACGCCGCTGAAATCCAGGGTCAGCCCTTGACCCAGGGTGCATTTCAGGGCGTTTGCGGAAGGCGTGCAATCGTTCGACCCCAGACCGGCGGCCGGGATGATGGTCGCGTTCGCATAGCCCGAGGCGTTCAGATAGGTCGACACCGCGCCGGTGCCGGTCGCGCCGGGCAAATAGCCCGCCAGATCGCTGCGGAGGGTCTCAAAATAGGCTTGATGCCCGGCATCATCGGGATGCAGTCCGTCCGGCAGATAATCCGTGAAGGCGGCGGAGTCCGCAATGATACGGTTCCAGAGCGCATGTCCGACGTCGACGAAATGCACCTGGTCCAGTGTCGAAATCTCGCGCGCCAGCCGGGAGCTGTCCGGCTCGCTTCCGCTCCGTTCGGCGGCTTCGTTGGCGCTTCGCGTGGTGGCGACGTAAATGATCACCATCCCGGGGTTTTTCGCCCGGAGCTTGTACACCAGCGCATCCACGTTGGTGTAGATAAAGTCCTTGTCGACCGGATCATTCATGGCGAATTCAATAAAGGCAATGTCGGGGACAAAGCCTTGCAAATCCCGGTCCAGCCGATAAACGCCGTACTGGGAGGTCGTGGCGCCAATCGCGATGTTCCTGGCAATGATCTTTTGCGGATAAAAACTGTTCAACCAGCTTGACGTCAGCGACGCCCAGGACTTCTCCCTGACGCTGGCGCCGGAACCGTAGGTAATGGAGCCGCCGATAAAGAGCACGCGCTTTGGCGCGGGAGTCGGCGTGGGAGTTGGCGTCGGGGTCACCGCTCCGGGAGTTGTGTCGGCGCCTTTGCCGCAAGAAGCCAGCAAGACGGCCGCAAGCAGGAGCGCGATCCATCCGGCGCGGCGAAGGAGGGGAGTCATCATCGGAAAAAATACCTGAAGGCGCAAAAAAACGGCTTTCCGCCCGCGCGGTGCGTGTAGCATGCCTGATTGCCGGTTAGTAAACCCCAATCCGGGATACGGGATCAAGTTCGGACCGTGTCGCCTGATCAGGTCCTCGGCGATTGCGGCCTTCTCTGATAACGGGCCTGAATTGCCGGTCCTCCGGCCTTCCCGCATAATCCCACCCATTCTCTCGGAATTACCGCTCTGGAGCTCTCCGTGTCTGATCTGACCGCCCATCCCGCCTTTGAATGCCTGCGCACCGTCCCCGTCCCGTCGCTGAATCTCGTCATGGGCGAGTACCGGCACCGCAAGACCGGCGCGCTGCATTACCACCTGGCGTCGGACAACCCGGAAAACGTCTTCCTGGTGGCGCTGCGCACCATGCCGATGGACTCCACCGGCGTCGCGCATATCCTGGAACACACGGCGCTGTGCGGTTCGCGCCGGTATCCGGTGCGCGACCCGTTCTTCCTGATGATCCGGCGCTCGCTCAACTCCTTCATGAACGCCTTCACCTCCAGCGACTGGACGGCCTATCCCTTCGCCAGCCAGAACCGCCAGGATTTCGATAACCTGCTGTCGGTGTATCTCGACGCCGTGTTTTTCGCCCGCCTGCATCCGCTGGACTTCGCGCAGGAAGGCATCCGTCTGGAGTTCAGCGAGCCGGGTAATCCGGAGAGTCCGCTGGTCTACAAAGGCGTGGTCTTCAACGAAATGAAAGGGGCGATGAGCTCCCCGGTCAGCCAGCTCTCCGAGGCGCTGAACAAATACGTCTTCCCGACGACCACCTACCATTACAACTCCGGCGGCGATCCCTCGACCATTCCCGATCTGGGCTACGATGACCTGATCGCCTTCTACCGCAAGCATTATCACCCCAGCAACGCGGTGTTCATGACCTACGGCGACATACCCGCCGCCGAACTGCAGGCGCGCTTTGAAAACGAAGCCCTGCGCGAGTTCGAACCCGGTGCGACCCGGCGCGGTCAGGACGAGAAGCGCTACTTCGCGCCGCTGAATGTCGAGGAGCATTACCCGCTGGATGCCGCCGATGAAGAAGGCGACCTGAGCGAGAAGAGTCATGTCGTGCTCGGCTGGTTGCTCGGCCAGACGGCCGACGTAAAGGAAAGGCTGGCGATGCATCTGCTGAACGGCGTACTGCTGGAAAACTCCGCTTCGCCGTTGCGCCAGTATCTGGAAACCTGCGGTCTCGGCGAAGCGCCGTCGCCCTTGTGCGGGCTGGATGACAGCGGTCGCGAGATGAGTTTTTCCTGCGGTCTGGAAAACTGCAAGGCGGAGGATGCCGTCATCATTGAGGGCGGGATTCTCGGCGTGCTGGAAGCCGTGGCCCGCGACGGCGTCCCGCAGGAGGATGTCGAGGCGGTGCTGCACCAGGTGGAATTGTCTCAACGGGAAATCGGCGGCGACAGCTATCCCTACGGCCTGCAACTGATCCTCAACGGCCTGACCGCCGCGCTGCACGACAGCGACCCGCTGGCGCTGTGGGACACCGACGCCGTGCTGGCGGAGATGCGCCAGGCCATCCAGGACCCGGCCTATATCAAGCAACTGGTGCGCGACGCGCTGCTCGACAACCCGCATCGCGTGCGCCTGACCCTGAAGCCGGATACCGAACTCGGCGAGCGCCGCCATTTGGCTGAAGCCGCACGGCTGGAAAAACTGCGCCAGTCGCTGGATGAGGCGGGCAAGCGGCAGATCCTGCAAACCGCGCAAGACTTGCTGGCCCGGCAGGCGCAGCAGGATGACGTGAGCATCCTGCCCAAGGTCGGACTGGCGGATATTCCGGCGGATCTCAAGGTGGTCGAAGGGCAGGCCGGCGAGCTCGTGCTGGGACATCATGCCGCCCCGCTGACGACCTATGCGGCGGGCACCAACGGCCTGTTCTACCAGCAGATCATCATGGACCTGCCCGCGTTGAGCCCGCGTCAGCAGGCCCTGCTGCCGATATACACCGGTCTGGTCAGCGAACTGGGCGCGGGCGAACACGATTATCTGGCGATGCAGCAATGGCAATCGCGCGTCAGCGGCGGCCTGCGCATGGGCTACAGCGCGCGCACCGGCCTGAGCGATCCGTCCGAAGTCAGCGGCCATCTGGTGATGTCGAGCAAGGCGCTGAACGTGAAGACGGACAGCTTCCGTCTGGTGCGGGTCACACTGGAAGGCCTGCGCTTCGACGAGACCGACCGCATTCGCGACTTGCTGGCGCAACGCAAGGCGCGCGTGGAGGCCCATATCACGGACAGCGGGCATTCACTGGCCTTGCAGACGGCGAGCCAGTCGATGAGCGCGCTGGCAGCCTATGAATACCGGAACAGCGGCTTGCCCGCCTTGCTGTTCCTGCGCGGGCTGGTCGATGACAGCAAGTCGGCGGACGGCTTGCAGGCGTTGAGCGAAGAATTGTCCGCCTTGCACCGGCTGGTGCTGGCCGCGCCGCGCCGTTTCCTCCTGGTGGCGGAAGCGGAACGGTTGCCCGAGCTGACGGCGGCCTGGCAGTCGGCCTGGAGTGACTGCGCCTATCAGCCCGTTACGGCGTCGCCGGCGTGGGGTGAACCGGCGCATGCGGCGGATACCGCCTGGTTGACCAATTCGCAGGTGCAGTTCTGCGCGGCGGCCTATCCGGCGGTGCCGGTGGATCATCCGGACGCGGCAGCCTTCATGGTGCTGGGCGGCTTCCTGCGCAACGGCTTCCTGCATCGGGCCATCCGCGAGCAGGGCGGCGCCTACGGCGGCGGCGCGGGGTATGACAGCAACGCCTGCGCGTTCCGCTTCTATTCGTATCGGGATCCGAGGCTGGCCGGGACATTCGAGGACTTCGACGCGAGCCTGGCGTGGCTGGAGGAGAATGCGCACGAGGAGCGGCAACTGGAAGAGGCGATCCTGGGGATCTTCGCGAGTCTGGACAAGCCGTTGTCGCCGGCGGGCGAGGCGCGGAGCGCGTATCACAACGCCTTGTACGGACGGACGCCCGAGCAGCGTCGTCGTTTGCGGGCGGCGTTGCTGCGGGTGACGATCGGGGATTTGCAGCGGGTGGCGCGGGAATATTTGCTGCCGGGGCGGAAGAAGCGGGCCGTGGTGGGGCCTTACGGACAGGCGGATACGCTGGCGGGCATGGGATTCGGCTTGGAGCGGGTTTGATCCGGACAGGGTTTGCGGCGGCTCGTGCCTGTTCGCGTCCTGAACCCGGGACAACAGGGGAGCCGATGCTCCCCTCGACCGGTCAGATCGACCTCACCCGTTCAGGCGCTTTCTCCCCACCCAGTCCCGCACAAACTGCGCCGCGCTGCGCCCGGAACGGTTCCCGCGCCCCTGCGCCCATTGCAGGGCCGCCTGCCGCGTCTCGGCGTCCAGCGCCATGCCGTGCACCGACAGCCAGTGGCTTACGATTTCCAGATACTGGTCCTGGGTCATCGCATAGAACGACAGCCACAACCCGAAGCGGTCGGACAGCGAGATCTTGTCATCCACCGCCTCGCCCGGGTGCAGTTCGCCATCCTCGCCGACCTGGGTTTGCAGGTTGTCCTTCATGGTCTCCGGCAGCAAGTGACGGCGATTGCTGGTGGCGTAGATCAGCACATTGTCGCTGCCCGCATGCAGGCTGCCGTCCAGGATCGTCTTCAACGCCCGGTAGCTCGCGTCATCCGCCGTAAAGGACAGGTCGTCGCAATAAATGATGAAGCGTTCTTCCCGCCGCGCCACCAGCGCCACGATGTCCGGCAGGTCCACCAGCAGATCCTTGTCCACCTCGATCACCCGCAGGCCCTTGTCGCCATAGGTATTCAGCAGGGCCTTCACCAGCGAGGACTTGCCGGTGCCGCGACTGCCCGTGAGCAACACATTGTTGGCGGGCAGGCCTTCCACGAACTGGCGCGTATTGCGGTCTGCCAGCATCTTCTGGCGGTCGATGCCTTGCAGGTCCTCCAGCCGCACCGGACTCAGATCGTAGACGGTCTCCAGCCAGGCGGAGCGCCCCTGCCGTCGCCAGCGGAACGCCAGCCCGCGATCCCAGTCGGGCAGGGGCGGGGGAGCGGGCAGGACATGCCGCGCCTGTTCCAGGATTTGTTCGAGTTGGGTGATCAAATGCTCAGGCAGGTTCATCGGATGCTGTTCCCTGTAATGAAGGCGTGGCTATAATACACAAATCGTTACTATTTCATCGGTCTCCCCATGAAAGCTCCCTATGCGACAGGATGTTTGTTGGCGGTGCTGGCGACCGGAGCGCTTGCTTCCGGTTTTGATGACGCGATGCTCGCTTTCGAGAACAAGGATTATCCGCGCGCCCAGGAGGCCATCGAGCCGCTGGCGAAGGCCGGCAATGCCGCCGCGCTGACCCTGCTCGGCCGGATCCGGGAAGAGGGCTACCACGATGTAGCGGGCGCCTTGCCCCTTTACCGGCAGGCGGCCGAGAAGGGGTTTGCCGAAGCCCAGGTGCAGCTGGCCGAACTCTATGACGGCGGCGACGGCGTTCCCCGCGATGCCGAGCTGGCGTTGCGATGGTATGAGCGCGCGGCGCAGCAGGGCAACGAAGAAGCCCAACTGGCGCTGGGCCTCAACTATGCCGATGTGCGCCACGACAACCTTTCCGCCTTCGGCTTTTTCCAGCAGGCGGCCGATCAGGGCAATGTGACCGCCCAATACCGGCTCGGTCTGCTTTACCTCGGCGATGTCGACGTGCCGCGCGACGACATCAAGGCGTGGGTGTATCTCTCGCTGGCCTCGGAAAAACTCCCGGAGGCCGATCAGGCCCGCTCCGCGCTGGAGTTGAACCTGCCTGCCGAGACGCTGACGTCCGCGCGCGTGGCCCTGTCGCGCTGGATCGCCGCGCACTGAGCGTTCTTCCGGTCGGCGTTTGCGCGACTTTTGTCCGCCGGGGACTGTTTGGTTTTCGTTAATTACGGTATTGTCGGGTCCACATGCTGGCTTGGCCATGGATGAACCGGTGACTTGCGCCCTTGCCTGGAATTCTCGTCGAATCAGGTTTCCCGCGTGTCGCCGGCAAGCCGCCGCACCTTGCTGGAGCCCCCCTGATGTTGCTCACGAACAAAATCAGCCTGTTACGCCAGGCACTAGACCAGGCGGGCAGCTATGCGGAGTGGAAGGAGATCGCTCTGGAGCTCGACGCCCTGACCGGGCTCGACCTGTGGAAGCTGGATAACGCCTCCGAACATTACAATCACGAGCTGATCCGCGACCGCCTGATGAGCCTGCGCCGCTGCATGCGCCAGCAGGACAACCGCCAGCTGATGCGCGCGTTGCGCGAGGGGTTGCACCACGACCTCGGCAACATCGGCAACCCCTTGCTCTATTCCTACGCCCATGTCGGCACCAAGCGCCTGATCGAGGATTACATCGAGCAGGTCTGCGTCGCGCTGGAGCACATCTGCAACACGGAGCTCGATTTCCTGGACCTGGAGCAGAAGCGCCGCTTCTTCGAGGACACCTTCCACAGCTACGGGCAGCCCGCGCTGATGCTGTCCGGAGGTGCCACGCTCGGCCTGTGGCATATCGGGGTCTGCAAAGCGCTGCATGAGCAGGGGCTGCTGCCCAAGGTCATTTCCGGCTCCAGCGCGGGCTCCATTGTCGCCTCGATCATCGGCACGCACAGCGATGAGGAGCTGGAAGCTTTCTACGAAGGGGAAAACCTCTACCTGCACGCCTGGACGTGGAATCGCATCCGCGACGGTATTCTCGGCCAGGGCTTCGCCGATCCCCGGCAACTGGAAAAGTTCCTGCGCAACAACATCGGCGAGTACACCTTCGAGGAAGGTTTCGCGCGTTCCGGCCGCCACGTCAACGTGACGGTGACGCCGGTGCATAAGGCGGAAACCAAGAGCCGCCTGATGAACGAGCTGACCGCGCCCTACCTGCTGATGTGGAGCGCCGCGCTCGCGTCCTGCGCTGTGCCGATCCTGTTCCCGCCGGTGACGCTGACCACCAAGAATTATCTGGGCGAGTATCAACCCTACATGCCGCTGAAGCAGTGGGTGGACGGTTCGGTACGCAGCGACCTGCCGCGTCAGCGCCTGGCGCGGCTCTACAACGTCAACTTCTTCATCGCCAGTCAGGTCAATCCGCATGTGGTGCCGTTCATGCAGTCCGACCGCGAGCGGCTGGAGCGCGGCAAGCTGATGTCCTGGCCCAAACGCGTCCTGCGCGCGCAAGGGCAGATGGTGGGCATGGGCGTTCTGGATTTCCTGCGCGAGCGCACCGGGATCGAGGTGCTGCGCCAGCTCATGGACCACGGCTACGGCATCATCGGGCAACGTTACTACGGCGATGTCACGCTGGTGGCGAAATACACGCCCAAGCATTACAGCTACATGCTGCAGAACATCGACAAGAAGACGCTGGTCTGGTTCCGCATGCAGGCCGAGCGCACCACCTGGCCGAAAATCGCGATGATCCAGACGCACGCGCGCGTCGGCCAGACGCTGGAAAAATGCTTGCAGACGATCAACCAGCGCCGCGCGCAACTGGAGGCGCAGCGCGAGGGCAAGGTCATCGAACTGAATACGCGACGGCGCCATCGGGCCCAGCTGGGATGAATAAGAACTGGATGAACAGGTTTACCAAGACATCATGAGTATCGA
This sequence comes from Fluviicoccus sp., assembly GCA_041912575.1. Lineage (GTDB taxonomy): Bacteria > Pseudomonadota > Gammaproteobacteria > Pseudomonadales > Moraxellaceae > Fluviicoccus. The sequence continues at coordinate 16,561 of JAYRMT010000021.1, forward strand.
AATACCGGGATATACGCTGGTACGCGAGTTGGGCAAGGGCGGCATGGCGACGGTGTATCTTGCCATTCAGGAGTCCTTTGGCCGGGAAGTGGCGCTGAAGGTCATGGCGCCGCATCTGGCCGCCGAGCCGGGCTTCGCCGCGCGTTTCAACAGCGAAGCCAAGATGGTGGCCGCGTTGTCGCATCCGCATATCGTGACCGTGTACGACGTTGGCTCGCACAACAACTACCATTACATGGCCATGGAGTACCACACCGGCGGCGACCTGAACAACCGGATCGACCACGGCGGCGTGACCCCCTATGAATCCCTGCGCATTACCCGCCAGCTGGCGGACGCCCTGAGCCTCGCGCATTCCAAGGGCGTGGTGCACCGCGACATCAAGCCGGACAACGTGCTGTTCCGCGCGCACAATGACGACGCCATCCTCACCGACTTCGGCATCGCCCGCAACATGCAGGCCGAGAGCCAGCTCACGCAGGTGGGCTCCACGGTCGGCACGCCGAAATACATGAGTCCCGAACAGGCGCGCGGCCTCAAGGTCGACGGCCGGGCCGACATCTACAGCCTGGGCGTGATGCTGTATGAAATGCTGACCGGCAAGCCGCCGTTCAGCGCCAGCGATACGATTTCCCTCGCCATCAAGCATTGCCAGGAGCCGGTGCCCCGTCTGCCGGAGCATCTGGAGCGTTACCAGCTGTTGCTCGACAAGATGCTGGCCAAGGACGTCAAGAACCGATTCCAGAACGGCATCGAGGTCATGACGGCGATCGACACCCTGATGAAGGCGCCGACGCAAGCCCCGCGCCCGGCGGCGACGCCCGCGGCTGCGGCGTCACCGGCAGCCAAGCCGAGCCTGACGCTCGAGTTGGGGGCGGTGACCTCGGGTTTGGGCGGCCCGGGCCTGTCCTTCGATGAGCCCAAGCGTCCCTACGAACCGTTCTTCCGCACGGATGAAAGTGTTGGCGGCAATTTCTTCTTCAAGAAGTACGGCTACAGCATCGAGTTCTCCTGCGATGATTACGAGGAGTTCAAGGAGCGGCGCGAGCAGATGCACCAGAAGCTCGAGGAGTGGCTGGCGTTGCGTGGAAAAAAGGCGGTAGACCTGTCGGTGTCGATCCAGGCGCATCCGTGGATTCATGCCCGGATCTGGGAAGTGCTGTCCGATGAGCAGCCTTATGACAGTCCGTTCGGCAAGCTGCTCGAGCAGGCGACCGTGATCCTGAAAATCTACGACGAACTGGAGCCGGAAGCCGGGAAGGTCAAGGTGTTGCGTGAAAAGGGCAAAAAGCCGGTGCCTGCCTGAAATCCGGTCATGCGCACGCCGACGCCCGCTTTGCGGGCGTTTTTCTTTTCCGCGGAGAGGAATCGCGCCATCCTGGAACCTTGGCCGGATATGGCACAAGGCTTGCATTGTTGGCTCCAGTCAGTCGGAGTACCGGTCCATGTTGCGAGTCCTTTTGGTCAATGATACCCACAAGCAGGTGGGTCGCCTGCGCATTGCCTTGATGCAAGCGGGGTGCGAGGTGGTGGAGGAGGTGTCCTCGGCATTGATGATTCCTCGCCGGGTGGCCGACCTGCGGGCGGACGTGGTCATCATCGACACCGAGTCGCCGAGTCGCGACGTGCTGGAGCAGATCTGCGTGGTCAGCCAGGATGAACCGCGACCGATCGTGATGGTCAGCGAGGATACCCAGCCCGCGGCGATCAAGGCGGCGATCAAGGCCGGCGTGTCCGCCTACGTGGTCGAGGACATCGATTCCGCGCGCCTGAGCGCGGTGCTGGACGTGGCGCAGGCCCGCTTCGAGCAGGATCAGGCCTTACTGCAGCAGGTGCGGCAAGCCGAATTGCGGCTGAACGAGCGCAAGACCGTCGAGCGCGCCAAGGGCATCCTGATGCAACTGCGCCAGATGAACGAGGCCGAGGCCTACCATGCCATGCGCAAGATGGCGATGGACCGCAATATCCGCATCATTGATGTCGCCCAGAAACTGCTGGCCATGAACGAACTGCTGGCGTGAGCATCCCCCTGCCTTTCTCAATGCCAGATTGGCCGCCTTCCGGGCGGCTTTTTTTCGTCCGGAGCACCTCGGCCCAAACTGGCGCAATCGTGCCCCCTGATACGGACCGCGGGTTCACGATATGCGTCAGCCTTCGTGCACCACTCCCCACCACGGTGCAAAACGTGCACCGAATCGGGGAAAACCGTTTATTTGAACCCTCTAAAAGAGTTGACACAAGGGTTGCAATAAAATACGTGAGAGCAAAATCGCCACCGTCGGCACCTGCTTTCCGATGCCTGAAAACGCGCTCCTTCGGCATCAGAACTTGGTTGGGACAATGGCGTCCTGAGGCTCAAGCCGAAGGCGCCTTTTTTTTGTCTGTTAAATGCCAAGAGGTGCAACATGGTGAACAAAACCGATTGCCACGATTCCGTCCCCACCCCCGTCCCTGCCGATCCGGCTATCGAGTCGCCATCCCGTCGCGAGTTCCTGCGCGGTTCCGTGCTTGCCGCCGGTGCAGGGCTGCTTGGAGCTAGCGCCATGAGCCTTTCCACCACCGCCTGGGCCGCCGGTAGCGACAAACCGGAAAAGACCCAGATCAAGGTCGGTTTCATTCCCCTGACCGATTGCGCCCCGATTGTGGTCGCCGCCGTGCTGGGTTTCGACAAGAAGTACGGCATCGAGATCGTGCCCAGCAAGGAGGCGTCGTGGGCCGGTGTCCGCGACAAGCTCCTCAACGGTGAGCTGGACGCGGCGCATGTACTGTATGGTCTCGTTTACGGCGTGCAGATGGGCATCGGCGGACCGCAAAAGGACATGGCGGTGCTGATGACGCTGAACCAGAACGGCCAGGCGATCACGCTGTCGAACCAGTTGAAAGAGCAGGGCGTGGTCGACGGCAAGTCCCTCAAGCGCATGATCGACTCGAACAAGCGCGAATACACCTTCGCCCAGACGTTCCCGACCGGTACCCACGCCATGTGGCTCTATTACTGGCTGGCGTCCTACGGCATCCATCCCCTGCAGGATGTGAAGACCATCGTGGTGCCGCCGCCGCAGATGGTCGCCAACATGCGCGTCGGCAATATGGACGGCTACTGCGTCGGCGAGCCCTGGGGCGCCCGCGCGATTTCCGACGGCATCGGTTTTACCACCTGCACCACGCAGGACATCTGGGCCGACCATCCCGAGAAGGTGCTGGGGTGCACGCGCGCCTTCGTGCAGCAGTATCCGAACACCGCCCGCGCACTGCTGATGGCGGTCCTTGAAGCCAGCCGCTACATCGACGACCTGAAGAACCGTCCCTCGGTGGCCAAGCTGATTGCCGACAAGTCGTATGTCAACGCCCCGGAGCAGGTGATCGAACAACGTTTCCTGGGCAACTACGACAACGGCATCGGCCGCAAGTGGAAGGACGAGCACCCCATGCAGTTCTTCGACGGCGGCAAGGTCAGCTTCCCGTACCTGTCGGACGGCATGTGGTTCCTGACGCAGCACCGCCGCTGGGGGCTGTTGAAGACCGATCCGGATTACCTCGCGGTCGCCAAGGGCATCAACCAGATCGACCTGTACAAGCAGGCGGCGACCCAGCTCAACGTGCCGGTGCCCTCCAGTCCGCTGCGCGCCAGCAAGCTGATCGACGGCAAGCTCTGGGACGGCTCCAACCCCAAGGCCTACGCCGCCGGCTTCGCCATCAAGGCCTGACAGGAGATTCGTATGACTGCCGCCATGACGACGACTGTCGCCAAGACCGCCAAATCCGTCCGGCCGAGGTTGCCCGCCGTGATGATCAAACCTGCCGCCTTCGTGCGCTGGCTTTTTCCGCCGGTGCTCGGTCTCGCGCTTTTCATCGCATTGTGGGCGATCCTCAGCCAGTTCCGCACGGAGCTGCCGGGGCCGCTGACCACCTGGGATTCCGCCCGGGAGCTGTTTGCGCATCCCTTCTACGACAACGGCCCCAACGACCAGGGCATCGGCTGGAACATCCTGCATTCGCTGGCGCGGGTCGGCACCGGTTTCGGGCTCGCCGCGCTGATCGGGATTCCGCTCGGGTTCATCATCGGCCGGGTGAAGTTCATCGGCGACATGTTCGCCCCGGTGATCGCGCTGCTGCGTCCGGTGTCGCCGCTGGCCTGGCTGCCGATCGGCCTGCTGGTGTTCAAGGCCGCGCAACCGGCCTCGATCTGGGTGATCTTCATCTCCAGCATCTGGCCGATCATCCTTAACACCGCCGCCGGAGTGTCGCAGGTGCCGCAGGATTACCTGAACGTGGCGCGGGTATTGCGCCTGTCGGAATGGAAGGTGTTCACGAAAATCCTGTTCCCGGCCTCGCTGCCGTACCTGCTGACCGGCATTCGCCTGTCGATCGGCGTGGCCTGGCTGGTGATCGTGGCCGCTGAAATGCTGACCGGCGGTGTCGGTCTGGGCTTCTGGGTCTGGGACGAATGGAACAACCTGAACGTGGCGCACATCATCATCGCCATCTTTGTGGTGGGGATTGTCGGGCTGCTGCTCGAACAGGCCCTGATCCTGATCGCCAAGCGCTTTTCCTACGACAGCTGACCGGAGTCCGTCATGAGCAAGTACCTCAGCATCGAGAATGTGAGCATGCGCTTCGCGACCAAGAACGGCTTGTTCGAGGCACTGCGGGAGATCGACCTGACGGTGGCCGAAGGCGAGTTCGTCTCGCTGATCGGTCACTCCGGGTGCGGGAAATCCACGCTCCTGAACCTGATCGCCGGCCTGACCTTGCCCAGCGAGGGCGTGCTGATCTGCAACGGACGCGAGATCGCCGGGCCGGGGCCGGAGCGGGGCGTGGTGTTCCAGAACCATTCCTTGTTGCCTTGGCTGACCTGTTTCGACAACGTCCA
>JAYRMT010000022.1:0-21337 GCA_041912575.1 Fluviicoccus sp.
TTCCAGACCGGGTCCGGCACCCAGAGCAACATGAACGCCAACGAAGTCATCGCCAATCTCGCCAACCGGATGGCGGGCGGGACCCTCGGCGCGAAAAGCCCCGTTCACCCCAATGACGATGTGAACCATGGCCAGTCCTCGAACGACGCCTTCCCCGCGGTGATGCACATTGCCACCGCCCTGATGCTCAATGACGCCCTGTTGCCGGCGGTGCGCCAGTTGCGCGAGACCTTCACCGGCAAATCGCGCGAATACGCCGGACTGGTAATGGTGGGCCGCACCCATCTGCAGGACGCCACCCCGATTACGCTGGGCCAGGTGATGTCCGGCTGGGCGGCGCAGCTGAAGCAAGGGATGGAGGGCGTGCACCGCGCCCTACCCGATGTCTGCGAGCTGGCCACCGGCGGGACGGCGGTCGGGACGGGACTGAATGCGCATCCGGACTTCGGACGCCGCATCGCCGAGCAGGTGTCGTACTGCACGGGCCATCATTTTGTCGAGGCGACGAACAAGTTCGCCGCGCTCTCGGCGCATGACGGCATGGTCAATGTCAGCGCCGCCTTGCGGACGCTCGCGGGCATCCTGCTGAAGATCGCCAATGACGTGCGCTGGTACGCCAGCGGACCGCGTGCCGGGCTGGGGGAACTGAACTTGCCCGAGAACGAACCGGGATCGTCGATCATGCCGGGCAAGATCAACCCCACCCAGTGCGAGGCACTGAGCATGGTCGCGGTGCAGGTCTTCGGCAACGATCACGCGGTGGCGTTCGCCGGATCGCAGGGCAATTTCCAGCTCAACGTCTACAAGCCGGTGATCCTGCACAATGTGCTGGAGTCGATCCGGCTGCTTAGCGACGCCTGCCTCGCGTTTGACCGGCATTGCGCGCGCGGCATCACCCCGAACACACCGCGCATCCGGGAGCATCTGGACCAATCGCTGATGCTGGCGACCGCCCTGAACCCGCATATCGGGTACGAGAAAGCGGCCGCGATCGCCATGAAGGCGCATCACGAGGGCCTCAGCCTGAAAGACGCCGCGCTCGCGCTGGGCCTGGCGACTGCCGCGGAGTTTGACGCCTGGGTGAAGCCTGAAGACATGGTGGGCTTACCCTCGCGAAAGGGCTGACAGGTCACGGCGTGCAGCCCCCGCTCAGGGGTCCCGCCCGCTGCGACCGGCGCCCGACGGCAACCTGACACGCAAAGCCACAGCTTCGGTCGGCCATCTGGTATAATGCGCCGCCCATTTTGTTCTTTCAGAGTTCCAGCCCATGCAACCGATGCTGACCATGGCTGTCCGCGCCGCCAAACAGGCCGGGCAGATGATCGCCAAGGCCGCCCAGAAACTGCAGTATGTCGATGTGGAGGTGGAAGCCAAGGGGATCAACGATTTCGTGACCCGCGTCGACCGCGACGCCGAACGCATGATCATCGAGTCGCTGCGCAAGGCCTACCCCACCCACGGCTTCCACGGCGAGGAATGCGGCCTGATCGAAGGCAAGGCGGAAGGCAAGGACTGGCTCTGGATCATCGATCCGCTCGACGGCACCACCAACTTCATCCACGGTTTCCCGCAGTACGCGGTGAGCCTGGCCGTGCAGTATCGCGGCCAGACCGAACACGCCGTGGTCTATGACCCCACCCGTGACGAATGCTTCAGCGCCAGCCGCGGCCACGGGGCCATGCTCAACGATCACCGTATTCGCGTGACCGCCCGCAAGGGCCTGGAAAACGCGCTGATCGGCACCGGCTTCCCCTTCCGCCCCAGCCAGCATGGCTATCTGGACGCCTACCTCGCCGCCTTCAAGGACGTGGCGCAGCAGTGCGCGGGCCTGCGTCGCCCGGGCGCGGCGTCGCTGGATCTGGCCTATGTGGCGGCCGGTCGTCTGGACGGCTTCTTCGAACTGGGGCTGGCCCCGTGGGACATCGCCGCCGGCGACCTGATCATCCGTGAAGCGGGCGGCATGGTCTGCGACATGGCGGGCGGCCACAACTTCCTGAAATCGGGCAATGTGGTGGCAGGCAACCTGAAGATCATGAAGGCGCTGGTGACGACGGTGTCGGCCCATCTGCCGGACGAGCTGAAACGCTGATCGCGGTCAGTCCGGAAAGAAAAAGGGGCGGATATTTCCGCCTCTTTGCTTTTGCGCGCCCACCTACATTAGCCCGCCGCCAGCCGGAGCCCCGCCGGTTGCACCGCCGTCTGCGGCAGCGCCTCATAATCCCCGATCTCGAAATGCCGCGTACGCCAGCGATAGGCCAGCGTGAAGCCCGGCCAGTTGTTGGTGTTCTTGCCGCTATCCGTCTTGTACCAGCTGGTGCAGCCGTCCTCCCACACCGTCTTGCGGATGCTGTCCTGCACCCAGCGGTTGAACCGGCCCTGCGTTTCCGCGCGCACTTCGACCCATTGCAGGCCCCGCTCACGCAGTGCGTCCAGCGCCTGCAGGATGTAGCCGAACTGGCGTTCCAGCATGAAGACGATGGAGTTGTGGCCCAGGTTGGTGTTCGGCCCGTAAAGCATGAACAGGTTGGGGAAACCGTGCACGGTGATGCCCAGATAGGCCTCCGCGCCGTCGCGCCATGCCTGATTGAGGCTGACGCCGTGGCGACCTGTGATCTGCATGGGGGCCAGGAAGTCGGTGGCCTGGAAGCCGGTGCCGTAGACAATCACATCGGCGGCATGCTCGACACCGTCGGCGGTACGCACGCCTTTGGCCGTCACCTCGCGGATCGCGCCGGTTTCAACCGCGACATGGGGCTTCGCCAGCGCCGTGTAATAGTCGTTGGAAATCAGGATGCGCTTGCAGCCCATCGGATAGTCCGGCGTGAGCTTGCGGCGCAGCTCGGGATCTTTCACCGCGGCGTTCAGGTGCCGCTTGAAGTCCCATTCGAACACGCGCATCAGCTGTTTCACCGGGCCAAAGACCAGCGCACGGCTCTCGTGCTGCCAGTACATGCCGGTGCGGCTCAGGGCCTGCAGCAGCGGCAGGGTTTCATACGCCTTTTGCTCCAGGCGGCTGTACGGCCGGTCCGGCTTGGGAATGACGTAGGGCGCGGTACGCTGAAAGAGTGTCAGCGCGGAGGCCTGCTTGACCAGTTCCGGCACGAACTGGATGGCGCTGGCGCCGGTGCCGATCACCGCGACGCGCTTGCCGCGCACATCGGCGCCGTCATGCCAGTGGGCGGAATGGAAGCACTCCCCCTCGAAGCGGTCGAGCCCCGGCAAGCGCGGATAGGCCGGCCGGCTCAACTGGCCGCAGGCGGGAACCAGCACCGTGGCTTCGACCGTTTCCCCATTGGCGGTGGCGATGCGCCAGACGCCGCGCGCGTCGTCAAAGCTCGCGCCGGTGACTTCGGTGTTCAGGCGGATGTGCGGCCACAGGTTGTACTTGTCGGCGCAATGGCGGATATAGGCGTGGATTTCCCGTTGCGGGGCAAACTTGCGCGACCAGTCGAACTTCGGCTCGAAGGAGAAGGAATACAGGTGCGACGGCACGTCGCAGGCGGCTCCCGGATAATGGTTGTCGCGCCAGCAGCCGCCGACATCATTGGCCTTTTCAAGGATCAGGAAGTCAGTGTAGCCGGCCTCCTGCAGCTTGATGGCCAATCCGATGCCGCCGAAGCCGCTGCCGATAATCGCCAGGGGAGTCTTGATCATGTAAATGCAACCGCGAATCGTTTTCGATTCATACAGCCTAGACGGTCGGCTGAAGTCGGTTTATGGTATTTCCGGACATCCTGATGGGAAAACCGGACACACTCATGCATCCCTGGCCGCGCCACCGACAGAGTATCAGCGCCCGCCTGCTGGCAGGCTACGCCGCCGAGCTGGGCGTCCCCTCGGGCATCTGCCTGCGCGGCACCGGGCTGACCAGCGCGATCCTGGCGAACCCCGAGGCGGAAATCGACGCCGAGCAGGAATTGCGTGTGGTGACGAACCTGATCCGCGCACGCGGCGGCTACGTCCCCGCTCTGGGGCTGGAAGCCGGGCAGCGCTACCACCTGACCGCTTACGGGGTCTGGGGCTTCGCGATCATCAGCAGCCCGACCCTGCGCGCGGCCATTGATCTCGGACTGCGTTACCTGGACCTGACCTTCGCGTTTGTGCGCGTGCGCTTCGAGGAAAACGGCGCGGAGGCGCGGCTGATCATGGAGGAGCGCGCCATCCCCCCCGCCTGTCGCCAGTTCCTGCTGGAACGCGACATGGCGGCGCTGGTGACGCTGATGCGGGACGTCTTCAATTTCGCGCCGCCGTTGGGCGCGGTGCGCTTCCGCCATGCGGCCCCCGCCGACCCCTCCCCTTACGAACAGACGTTCGGCGTCGCGCCGCGCTTCGGCCAGACGGAGAATTCCGTCAGTTTTCCCGCCGCTTTCCTCGACACGGCGATTCCGCAGACCGACACCCCGCTGGCCAGCGATTGCGAAAGCCAGTGCCGCGAACTGCTGGCCCGGCGGCAGGCCCGCTCGGGTATCAGCGGCCGCGTGCGCGACCTGTTGCTGCAACAGCCGCACAACATGCCGGACATGGAAGCGGTCGCCACGGCGCTGTGCATGAGCTCGCGTACGCTGCGCCGCCAGCTGACCCACGAAAACGTGTCGTTCCGGCAACTGGTGGACGAGGTGCGGATCGCGCTGGCGGAGGAGCTGCTGGATATTCCGGGCATGACCATGGAGGCCATTTCGGGACGGCTGGGCTATTCGGAAGTGTCGAACTTCCTGCACGCTTTCAAGCGCTGCACCGGGCAGACGCCTACGGCGTTCCGGCGGCAGCGGGCTTAGGCGCGGACGCGGCGGGGAGCGAGACGTCCGCCGGGACGCCGTCCGAGGTCTTGATGACCTGGGCGGCGCGAGTCCAGTCGATGCGCGTTGCGACGCCTTGGGCCTCGGCCAATTGTCGCAACGCGGCGAGCCGGTCGCCGGCGCGACGGTAGGCATCGGCGTGCGCCTCGACATAGACCGGACCGTCCGGGCGGGCCTCCAGCAGGACCGGCCAGTAGACATTCTGTCCCGGTGTGCCGCGCACCACGCGCGGGAACAGGTCGGCGATGTCGTCATTGTTCATGCGGATGCAGCCGTGCGAGCGGAAGCGGTAGATGCTGGACGGTGCGATGGTGCCGTGGATGCCGTAGCCGGGCAGGCTGAGACCCAGCCAGAACTTGCCGAGCGGATTGTCCGGACCGGGACCGACCGCCGTTTTCACGGCCTTGCCTTCGCGGGCCATTTCCGCCTGGATGGATTTGGGCACAACCCAGGTCTTGTTCTCTTCCCTGCTGCGCACGGTCCAGACACCGGTCGGCGTCGGCCATGAGGGCTTGCCCAGCGCCACCGCCCACACCTTCAGCTCGCCCTCCTTGCGCAGGTACAGCAGCCGTTGCGGCAGGTTGATGGTGATGCCATCCGGCAGGTCCGAGGGCACCAGATGATAGAAACGGACCTTGAGCGTCTCGCCGATCTTCAGCTTGTGGGTCAGGTCGAAACCGTTGTCGGCGGCGACAGCGGACGGGGTGGTCGCGTATCGCCCCGCGATCGCGCTCAGGTTGTCGCCCGAGGCCACCGTGACGGCGACTTCGCCGGACCAGTGGGCGGACGACAGGCGGACCGGCGCGTCATCGGCAAACGAGAAATGGGGAGAGACCAAGGCAACAGCGAACGACAGCAGCGAAGGGATCGGGCGCATGGACAGGGAGGCGGCGGCAAGGACAAACGCAGCATGACACGCCGCGCGGTCGCCCACAAGCGCCCGCGCATCGGATCGCCGGCGGCGTCCGGAGCGCGGCGGCTGGCGTGCGGGTCCGGGATTGGCTATCGTCAATGACTTACCGGCCGCCGGGCGGCCGTCACTGACTCCGAGGCCCCCATGTCCAAGCAAGCCGTTCTGGCCATCATCACCGTCGCCGCCGTGGGCGGCTGGATCTACCGCGACGAGATCATGCAACGCATCCACGGCGGCGACGCGCCGGCCGGCGAGACCTCCACTGTGAGCGGACCGGCGGACAGCGACACCGGCGGCGGCGGCGGCCGTCACGGCGATTCCGGCAAGATCTACAGCTGGAAGGACGCCGACGGCAACACCCACTTCGGCAGCCGCGCCGAGATGCAGGATGCGCAGGAAGTGCATCTGTCCAAGAGCAACACGGTCTCGCTTGGCGGGGGCAAGAAAAACGGGGACAGCGCGCCCCCGCCCTCGGACTCGCGTTCCGCTTATGGCGGCGCCCATAGTGGCGGGAAACCGCATGAGACCCTGCCCCAGCAGGCCAACCGCCGCCTGAACAGCGCCGCCGCGCAGCAGCAGGCGGAAATGAACGCCGTGTCGGAGGGCTCGCAGTAATCCCCGACGAGCCCCGATCGCCGGGCGATTACAACCCGGCGGCCAACTCCGCCCCTTCACGGATGGCGCGCTTGGCGTCCAGTTCCCCGGCCAGGCGCGCGCCGCCGATCAGGTGGTACTTCGCCCGGGTTGTTTCGCCTTCGGCGGGCATCAACTCGCGCAGGCATTCCTGACCGGCGCAAATCACCACGTTGTCCACCGGCAGCAGTTGCTCGTTGCCGTCGATGGCGATCAGGAGGCCGTCATCGGTGATGGCCTTGTATTCCACGCCCGACATCATGTGCACGCCGTTCTTCTGCATGACGGCGCGATGCACCCAGCCCGAGGTCTTGCCCAGCCCCGCGCCGACCTTGCTGGCCTTGCGCTGCAGGAGCCAGATTTCGCGCAGCGGTTCGGCATGACGCGGCTCGACCAGGCCGCCGACCGTCGCGTTGGTGGTGTCGACGCCCCATTCCTCGTGCCAGGCGCGGATCGATACCGGCAACGGAACCGCCGGATCGTGCAGCAGGTATTCGCTGAGGTCGAAACCGATGCCGCCGGCGCCGATCACAGCAACCTTCTTGCCCACCGGTTTCTTGTCACGCAGCACGTCCAGGTAGGACAGCACCATGGGATGGTTGACGCCCTCGATCTTCGGTTTGCGCGGGCTGATGCCGGTGGCGATGATCACGTCGTCGAAGCCCTGCGCGTCCAGCATGGCGCGGGTCACACGGGTGTTCAGGCGCACGGTGACGCCCGTCAGTTCCAGCTTGCGGGCGAAATAGCGGATCGTTTCGTGGAACTCTTCCTTGCCCGGCACCTGCTTGGCGATGTTGAACTGGCCGCCGACCTCGTCCGAGGCCTCGAACAGGGTGACCTGATGCCCGCGCTCGGCCGCGACGGTGGCGGCGGACAGGCCCGCCGGACCCGCACCCACCACCGCGACACGACGAGGCCGCGCAGTCTTCACATAGACCAGTTCGGTTTCATGGCAGGCGCGCGGATTGACCAGGCAACTGGCGCGCTTGTTCTGGAAGGTGTGGTCGAGGCAGGCCTGATTGCAGGCGATGCAGGTGTTGATCTCGTCCGCACGGCCGCCCGCCGCCTTGTTGACCCAGTCCGGATCGGCCAGGAAGGGCCGCGCCATCTGGATCAGGTCGGCCTGCCCTTCGGCCAGGATCGCCTCGGCGGTGTCCGGCATGTTGATGCGGTTGGACGCCATGACCGGAATGCGCATTTCCTTCTTGATGTCGGCGGTGACATCGACAAAGGCGGCGCGCGGCACCGAGGTGACAATGGTCGGCACCCGGGCTTCATGCCAGCCGATACCGGTATTCAGGATGTCGATGCCCGCCGCTTCCAGCGCCTTGGCGGCGACCAGCACTTCCTCGCGGGTATTGCCCCCTTCCACCAGATCCAGCAAGGACAGCCGGTAGGCGATGATGAAATCGCGGCCGACCACCTGACGCACGCGCTTCACCGCTTCCACCGCGAACTTCACGCGGCCGTGGATGTCGCCGCCCCACTCGTCGTCGCGCTGGTTGACGCGGTGACAGAGGAACTGGTTGAGCAGATAGCCTTCGCTGCCCATGATCTCGACGCCGTCGTAGCCGGCCAGCTTGGCGAGGCGGGCGCAACGGCCGTAGGCGGCAATGGTCTTCCAGATTTTCGAGGCGGACATCTCGCGCGGCTTGAACATCGAGATCGGCGACTTCTTGGCGGTCGCGGACACTACGAAGGGATGGTAACCGTAACGTCCGGCGTGCAGCACCTGCATCAGGATCTTGCCGCCTTCCTTGTGCACGGCGTGGGTGACCAGACGGTGGTTGACCACATCGCCCAGCTGGTTGAGGGTGCCGCCGAAGGGCAGCAACCAGCCTTCGCGGTTCGGGGAAATGCCGCCGGTAATGATCAGGCCGACACCGCCGCGCGCACGCTCCGCGAAGTAGGCCGCGAGCTTGGGATAGTTGTAGAAGCGGTCTTCCAGGCCGGTGTGCATGGAGCCCATCACCACGCGATTGCGCAGCTGCGTGAAGCCGAGGTCCAGGGGCTGAAGGAGATGGGGGTAATGCGCGTTCATGGATGGTCCCTCCGGGGCGTGTGGCCGCTGATGGCGGGCGATTCTGCCAGCCGTGTCCGTATTTTGCCAGTGTCTAGATTTCAGGACATTTGTGCATTTCGCGGACTGTGCGGTCATCCCGGCCAATGCCGTTTGCAGACAGGGCGGAGTCGGGGATAATCGGGGCTGCTTACCGCGAAAACCGCCATGTCCGCCGAGTTCGAAATCCTGCACGAGGGTCTGACGATCCACTACCGCCTGACCGCCGGCCGCAGCCGCGCCGGTACGGTGTCGTTGCGCGTGCGCCGCGACGGCCAGGTGCTGGTGAGCGTGCCGCCGCGCGTACCGGCAGCCTTCGCGCACCGGCTGGTGCGGGAGAAGGCGGACTGGATCGCCGGGCACTTGAAAACAGTAGCCGCCCTGCCCGCGCCGCCGCTGCCGGAGGAGCGCTTCGAACACGGGACGATGCATGCGCTGTTCGGACAGGACTATCCCCTGATGCTGATGCGGCACGACAAGGCGCGACCGGTGGTGGGCTTTGACGGCGAGGCGATCCGCATCCATACGCGTGATGCGGCGCCCGAGGTGCTGGCGGACGCGCTGACGCGGTGGTACCGGCAGCAGTTGTCGGCGCGGATCGCGCAGGACCTGCGGGAGCTGGCGGCAACGATGCCCTGGGTGGACGCCCTGCCCGCCTTCCGGCTGAAGGACATGCGGACGCGCTGGGGCAGCTGTTCGGGACGGGGCAACCTCAATTTCAACCTGCATCTGGTGAAAGCGCCGCCCGTAGCCATCCGCTATGTGGTGCTGCACGAGCTGTGTCATCTGGCGGAGATGAACCACGGCGAGCGCTTCTGGCGGCTGGTGGAGGAGCGGATGCCGGCATGGCGGGAGCACCGGACCTGGTTCAAGACGCATGGTCATCGCCTGATGACCTGACAGCCGCTATCGTTCGGACGGGAAGCTGGCTATAATCGCCGCCCACCTGAGCGGGCCTGTAGCTCAGTCGGTTAGAGCAGAGGACTCATAATCCTTTGGTCCAGGGTTCAAGTCCCTGCGGGCCCACCATTCCGCTTCCCCCTCATCCCCAGCATATCCCTCCTCCCGATTTCGCGACGCGCTAGTCACTTTTCGATGCCATGCCGAAAAAGTGCTATGCTATTCTCGGCTAATGGATAGCCATCTAACTGAAGCGGCTTGCAGGATCTAAGCCCATGGACACCGACCACCGCATTGCTGCTGTCGACGCGCCCCGCCATCCGGCCCTGAGCGCCCTGCTGCCGCCTCTCGCCTTCATGGCGGTCAGCCTGCTGGGGCTGTCCTACGGCTACCTGCTGTTCCATACCCTCGCGGAACTGTTCCCGATCCTGATCGCCTTCACCGCGCTGGTGGTCGCCACCACCTCCTTCTCCTTCACCCGCAATCATTTCCTGGTCTATATCGCCGTGGCCACCGGCTGGTGCGCCACCCTGGATGTCGCGCATGTGCTGGTCTATCGCGGGATGCACCTTATCGACGCCGGGGATGGCGATACCCCGATCCGGTTCTGGATCGCCGCCCGGTTGATCCAGGCCATCGCGATGGCGACATCCCCACTACTTCTGCGACACCGGATGCCGCTGCTGGCCATGCACCTGATCTACAGCATCCTGGTCATGGCGGCTGGCGCAATCATCGTTTTCGGCAACCTCCCACCCCTGCTGGTGGAAGGGCACGGGCTCACGCCGCTCAAGATCGGCATCGAGTACCTCATCATCGCCCTGCTCGGTCTGGCGTTGGTCCAGCTCTGGCGGCAACGACGGCAGCTGTCCCGGCAGATCTGCCTCGGCATCCTGACCGCGCTGGTGATGATGATGGCCTCCGAGTTCGCCTTCACGCTGTATACCGATCTCTACGCGCCCAGCAATCTCGTCGGCCACCTGCTGAAAATCAGCGCCTACTGGTTCATGTACCAGGCGTTGGTGGCCAGCACCCTGCGGGAGCCTTTCGCGGCGCTCGCGCGGGCCGCGCGCACCTATGATGCGGTGCCGGACCCGACCCTGATCGTCTCCCCGCGCGGACTGATCCGCTCGGCCAACGCCGCGGCGGGTCGCCGTCTTGGCGTGGACCCGGCCACACTGATCGGGAAATCCCGTCATTTCCTTTTTCACGATCCGTCGGTGCCGGAAGCCGAATGCCCGGTCTGCAGCCGCCTGCGCGGGAATCCCGAGGAATTCCAGGTGGACCTGACGCTCGAGGGCGGCGCGCGCACGCTCGAATGCAGCGTCGCGCCGTTCGGGGACGGCAACCGCGCGCATGTCGAGGTCCTGCATGACATCAGCGAACGCAAGGGACTCTACCGGGATCGCGAACGGCTCATCGGAGACCTCAACGAGCGCATCCGGGAACTGCGCGGACTGCGGGCGATTTCCGCCCTGTCCGGCAAGCGCGACCTGCAACTGGAGGACTATCTGCACGGCGTCGCCGCTCTGCTTCCCGATGCATTCCGGGCCAATGATGCACGGCCCCGCGCAGCCATTGTCTGCGCCTGGGGACGCTTTGGCGACGCCTTGCCGGCCGTGTCGCCCGCCTGCCTGATTGAACACCCCGTCAGCGTGGACGGCGCGCCCCGAGGCATGGTGAAAGTCTGGCGTCCGGCCGGTTCGCAAGACCGTATCGAGGACTTCCTGCCCGAGGAGTCCGCCCTGCTGGAGCAGGTGGCGCAGACGGTGGGCGAGACCATCGAACGCCTGCGTGACGCGGGCCGGGTCCGGCAGTTGTCCGGTCTCTACGAAATGCTCAGCACCACCAACCGCGCGCTGGTGTACAGCCGGTCGACGGACGAGCTGCTCGCCAATGTGTTCGACGGCCTGACCGCCGTGGGCGGCTTCTCGGCGGTCTTTCTGGCGCTCTGCACCGAAGGCGGCCTGCCGCTGCGACTTGTCCATACCCATGGCATCCCCAGGGAACGGCTGGCGGACCTGAGCGGCTGGCTGGCCGATGAACACGGCGCGTTCGCGCTGGCGCTGCCCGCTTTCGCCAGCGGCAATGTCATGAGCGGCCCGGTGCCGCCGCCGGTGAACGGCAACACGCCCTGGCGCGCCTGGCTGCACGGGGAGCAGTTGACCGAGCACGCCATCATCCCGCTGATGCGCGAGGATGCGTTGCTGGGCGTGATCGGCCTGTTCGCGCCCCGAGGCCTCGCCACCTTCGATGACGAGCAGTTGCGCCTGCTCAACGAAATGGCGGTCGATATCGCCTTCGGGCTGAACACCCTGCTGATCGACGATCGCCGCCGCCTCGCCGAAGCGCAGGCCATGACCGCCGATCGCCGCTTCCGGGACATCTTCGACGCCTCGCCGCTGCCCATGCTGATCGTGGCGCTCGACACCCGCGAGGTGATCGGCGTCAACATGGCCCACCGCCGTTGGCTGGGGTATGAACCGGAGGACATCCCCGACGAAGCCGCCTGCTTCCGGCTGTTCTTCACCCATGACGAGGCGCGCGACGTCATGCGCCGCCTCTGGAACGCGTCCGTCGCGGAAGGCGGGCCGGGCAAGATCGTCGGGCCGGAAGTGGATGTCAGCCTGCGCGGCAAGGACGGTCGGGAGCGGCTGGCGCGCGGGACGCTGACCCTGTCGGACAACACCATCATCCTGGCCTGGACCGATATCACGCGCATCCGCGAGAGCGAGCAACGGCTCAGCGAAAGCGAACGCCGCTTCCGGCGCATGATCGAACAGACCAACAGCGGGATCTATGTCCGGCGCGACGCGCGCTTCCTGTACGTCAACCCGCGCTATTGCGAGATGATCGGCTGGAGCCCGGAGGAGCTGCTGGGCCGCGACGTCCTGGAAATCACGCTGCCGGACCCGGACAATATCGCGGAAATCCACGAGGCATGGGGCCGGCTGCACGAAGACGGCGGCGTGGTGGCCTATGAAGGCCCGATCCGGCGCAAGGACGGCGCGCTGGTGCAACTGGGCCTGACCGCCAAGACCATTCTCTGGGACGACGACCTGCCCGCCACCATCGTCATGGCCCAGGACATCACCGAAAAAAAACGCACCGAGGCGCAGCTGGCGGACTACGTGAACCGGCTGGAAGGCTCCCTCAAGGCCACCTTGCAGGCGGTCTCGACCATGGTTGAACTGCGCGACCCCTACACGGCCGGCCATGAACGCCGGGTCGGCCTGATCGCCGGGGAGATCGGCCGCGCCCTCGGCTGGCCGCCGAAACGCTGCGAGATGCTGGAGATGACCGAGCTGGTCCACGACATCGGCAAGATCGCCGTGCCCTCGGAAATCCTCACCAAGCCGACCCGGCTGACAGCGCTGGAAATGGAAATCATCAAGGGTCACGCCGAGGCGGGGTACGAGATACTCAAGGACGTGCCGTTCGAAGCGCCGGTGGCCGAAACGATTCGCCAGCATCACGAGCGCCTGGACGGCAGCGGCTACCCGCGCGGCCTGAAGGGCGACGAGATCCTGCCCGAAGCCCGGGTGCTGGCGGTCGCGGACGTGGTGGAGTCCATGGCCGCCCACCGCCCCTATCGTGCAGCCCTTGGCATGGACAAGGCGGTCGCCGAGCTCGAACGCGGTCGGGGGGCCCACTACGATCCGGCGGTGGTGGACGCCTTCCTCGGGCTGGTCCGGGAAAAGGCCTACAAATTGCCCCAGTAATCGTCAGGGCCATGATATTCTGAGAACCTCTATTCCGGCGTCGGCGACCGTAGTCGCGCGCCCACAGCATGTCTCAGGGAATCATGAGCCGGCTCGAATCCGTTCAGGTCAACCGCAGCGCTATCGCCCCGGAACGCCCCGCCTGGCAACTCGCGTTGCTGGCGCTGCGCATGCCGCTCTTTCTCAGCGTACTCTGCCTGCTGGCGCTGATGCGCTTCGGCTTCCTGGTCTTCCACACCCTGGCCGAAGGGATCTCGATCATCATTTCGGTCACCGCCCTGGTGGTGGCTTCGACCTCGCTGCGCTTCACGCGCAACCATTTCGCGGTCTTCATCGCGATCGCCATCGGCTGGTGCGCGGGGCTCGATTTCATCCACCTGATGGTCTACAAGGGCATGAACCTGCTGCCCGTGGACAACGGCGCCTCCACCCAGTACTGGATCGCCGCGCGCTATATCCAGGCGGTCGGCCTGCTGCTGGCCCCGCTGGCCCTGCGACGGCCGGTGAAAATCCGCTGGCTGCATCTCGGTTTCGGCGGCGCGGTGACGGCCGCCGCCCTGTTGATCAGCAGCGGCCGCTTCCCGGTCACCTACATCGAAGGCAGCGGCCTGACGCTGTTCAAGGAGCTTTCGGAATACGTCATCATCGGCATGATGGCGATTGCCCTGCTGTTGTACCGCGAGAACCGGGGCCTGATGAGCGACCGGCTCTATCTCGGCATGTCGGCCGCCGTGGGGCTGATGATCCTGGCCGAATTCTCCTTCTCGACATACATGGACCTGTACGGGGTGGGCAACCGCATCGGTCACCTGCTGAAAATTGTCGCCTACTGGTATGTCTACCTGGCGCTGGTGCGCAGCACGCTCAGCGAGCCCTTCACCATGCTGGCGCGGGCCGCCAGCACCTATGACGCCGTGCCCGATCCGGCGCTGATGATCACCGACACCGGGGTCATCCCTGCAGGCCAACGCCGCTGCCGCCGCGCAGGCGGGCATTCCCGCCGAGCAACTGGCCGGCGAATCCGTGCATGCGCGCTTCCATGACTCCAGCCTGGACGCGGACAGCTGCCCGGCCTGCCGCCGCCTGACCGGCGGCGAGACCGGCTTCGACCTCGACCTGGAGCTCGACGGCGGCGCCCGGACCCTGGCCTGCAGCGTGGCCCCCTTCGGCACGCTGCGGGACCGCCAGGTCTATGTGCAGGTGTTGCGCGACGTCACCGAGCGCATGCGCATGCTCAAGGAGCGCGAAGTCCTCATCCACGACATGGGCGAGCGCATCAAGGAGTTGCGCTGCCTCGGCGCCGTGTCCGCCCTGTCCGAGTCTCCCGGACTGGATATCCGGGCGCTGCTGGAAGGCGTGGTCGCCCTGCTGCCGCCCGCGTTCGAACATACGGCGCATGCCCGCGCCGCGATCGACAGCGCGTGGGGACGGTTCGGCGCGCCGCCCGATCCGCACGCGCGCCTGCACCTGGAGCGGCCGATCCGCGTGGACGGCGAGGCGCGCGGCAAGCTGTGCGTCTGGTACGGCCCGGAACTGCCCGACATCGCGACACGTTTCCTGCCCGAGGAAGAAACGCTGCTCGACAACATTGCACGCCAGACCGGCGACTCCATCGCCCGCCTGCGCGACGCGGAAAAGGTCAAGCGGCTGTCCTACCTGTACGAAATGCTCAGCGCCACCAACCGGGCACTGGTCTATTCACGCTCCACAGAGGAATTACTGGCCGGTGTCTTCTCCGCGCTGGTCGCCAACAGTACCTTTCCGATACTGATCATCGCCATGACCGATCGGGGGAACATGCCCCTGCATATCACCCACATGCAAGGCGTGCCGCCGGAACATGTCCAGAAAATCGCCGACATCCTGGCGGACCCTCAGAGCCAGTTCGGCAAGGCGTTCCCGGGGTTCAAGAGCGGCAATGTGATGAATTTCCCGGTCATCCCTCAGGACGGGAACACGGACGACCCGCATGCCGCCTGGTACCGTTGGCTACAAACACAGGGCATCACCGAGCGCGTGGCGGTGCCCTTGCGGCGCGGCGAGGCGCTGATGGGCGTGATCCTGATCTACGCCACGCACTCGCTCAGCAGTTTCGATGACGACCAGATGCGCCTGCTGAACGAAATGGCCGTGGATATCGCCTTCGGCCTGGGCACGCTGCAACTGGACGAACAACGCCGGGCGGCGGAAGCCCAGGCCGACCTCTCGGAGCACCGTTTCCGGGAAGTTTTCGAATCGTCCCCGCTGCCGATGCAGATTCACTCCCTGAGCACGCGCCGTGTCCGCGCCATCAACCGGGCGCACCGCGCCTGGCTGGGCTATGCGCCCGAGGACATCCCGGATGAAGACGCCTGGATGCGGCAGGCCTATCCGGACCCCGCCCTCCGCGCGCGGATTTACGATGCGTGGACGGTTTCGGTGGCTGAGGCGCTGCAGGGCGGGCGCACCGTCTCCTCGCCGGAAATCACGCTGACGGGCAAGGACGGGCAACCCCGCATCGTGCGCGGCACCATGACCATTGTCGGCGACGACATGATCATCGCCTGGACCGACCTTACCGAGATCCGTCAGGGCGAACAGAGCCTGATCGAAAGCGAACACCGTTTCCGGGGCATGATCGAGCACAACGTCGGCGGCATCTACGTCAGCCGCGACGGGCTGTTCATCTACGTCAACCCGAGCCTGTGCGAACTCACCGGCTGGACATCTGAGGAGCTGCTGGGGCAGCCGACGCTGGCGTTCTGCGTGCTGGACGAGGCCAAGGAAGCCGAGATCCTGACCATGCGGAAACAGCTGGATGCCGGCGCGCAGAATCTCCGCACCGTGGTCGCGTTCCGCTGCAAGGACGGACGGGTCCTCGAGCTGAGCATCCAGGCAAAGCGGATTGACTGGGATGACGGCCTGCCCGCCTTCATCGCCATGGTCAACGACATTACCGAACAGAAACGAGCCCAGGAACAGATCGCCCACTACGTCAACCGGCTGGAAGGCTCGCTCAAGGCGACGTTGCAGGCAGTCTCCACCATGGTCGAATTGCGCGACCCCTACACCGCCGGTCATGAACGCCGCGTGGGCCTGATCGCGGGCGCGATCGGCCGCGAGCTCGGGTGGTCGGAAGAGCGCTGCAGCATGCTGGAAATGACCGGGCTGGTCCACGACATCGGCAAGATCGCCGTGCCCTCGGAAATCCTCACCAAGCCCAGCCGACTCACCACGCTGGAAATGGAACTGGTGAAGGGCCACGCGGAAGCGGGCTGCCAGATCCTCAAGGATGTTCCGTTCGAAACGCCGGTCGCCGAGATCATCCGCCAGCATCACGAACGGCTGGACGGCAGCGGCTACCCGCGCGGGCTGAAAGACGGCGATATCCTGCCGGAAGCCCGCGTGCTGGCGGTCGCCGACGTAGTGGAGTCCATGGCGGCGCACCGCCCCTACCGCCCGGCGCTGGGCATGGACGCCGCGCTGGCCGAAATCGAGCGCGGCCGGGGCACGCATTTCGATCCCGAGGTGGTGGACGCCATGGCGCGGCTGATCCGCACGAAGGACTACGAACTCCCGAAATGACCCGGCGTCAGGACACAGCGAGCCGCGCCCGCCACGCCGCGACTTTCAACGGCAACGACATCCCGGCATGCGCCGGGCTGGTGGACGGCAGGCGCTCCAGCACCAGCCCGTCGGGTACGGCCTGCCGCCCCATGACCTGTCGCCGAAAGCATTGCTCCGCTTTCGCCCCGTTGAAAAACACCCGCCGGATGCCCGGATGCGCCCGGAAAAACGCCGCGAAATCATTCGGCACGCTGGTCGCGTCGACTATCGCCGCATCCAGGCTCCCTTCGCGCTCACAGGCGTGCAGCACATCCCACAGGGCAATCCCGGCGCGACGCAATCCGTCCAGCCGCTCGGCATAGGGCGCCTCCGCCGGCACGCCGGTCAGCTCGGCCATGACGAACCAGAAGGCGTTGCGCGGATGCGCGTAATACTGCCCCGCGCGCAGGGAGGCCTCGCCCGGCATGCTGCCCAGCACCAGCGTGTGCGCATCGTCGGCCGCCACCGGCGGAAACGCCTTCAGCAAACCGTCGCTCAGAACCACCAGCGCACCCGTCCCTGCCACAAGTCTTCGCGTTGCTCCTCCGGCAGTCCGACCAGCGCGCGCGCTTCACGGTCGCTGTCCTGGCGCAGCCATTCCAGCCCGGCATCCATATCGCGGCGGAACGTCCAGTTCCAGCCCGCCGCCAGCGCCTTGCCGTACTCCCCGTTCGGGTCGCCCGCCTTGCCGTCGCGGTCCGTCACCCAGAACCGGTCATAGCGCAGGCTGAACCGGTGCGGTCCGTACTGGCGGCTCGCCAGCACGTACCAGGACCGGAAGTCGGCTACCAGATCATGAAAGGGCACATAACCCATGATCGTCCGCCCGCTCATCGCCTGCGCCAGCACAGTGTATCCGTCCTGCCGCCAAGCCAGCCCGGCATGGTTGAACGACGTGTCCCAGGCCCACTGGCCCGCCGCATAGGCTTCCGGATCGCCCCGGTTGTCGTAGCGCATCAGTGTCAGCGTGAAACGGTCCAGCCAGCGCCAGGCGGTGCCGGCGTAATAGCCCTTGCGGTGGTCAATCTCGCGGAATGCCTCCATCGCGGGCGCTTGCCCGTCCCAGTAGCCGCCCGGCCGGAAGATGGGCAGATCGGGATAGCGCACGGTCTCATCGGCCGTTGTCACGCGGTCGCCCACGGTCCAGCCCCGCCAGGCCAGCATGCCGCCGGCGGGGTCATTGTGACTGAACACGCCGGCAGTCACTTGCCAGTCCTGCGGACTGCCCGCCAGCGCCCCCTGATAGCGCAAGGTCAGCTCGCCGCCGAGCGCGCGCAGCTCCTCGCCGACCCAGGTGTTGATCGCCGAACTGCTGATCAGGTATTCGGAGGTCCAGCCCTGCCCGCCGTTCTCCAGCGACAATTCAGGAAAATACAGACCTGCCTTCGCCTGCCAGCGCCAGGCGCTCTCCGGAATCGGCCGCCAGCGCACCCAGGCTTCGCCGACGCCGACACCTTCCCGACGATCCTCGTCACCATTCAGCCAGAGTTTTCCGTCCACGGTCCCGGCCGTGAAATGTCCTTCCAGCACGGCCTGCCCCAAGCGAAGCCCGTTGTCATCGCGGTCAAAACGCTGTTTATCGAGCCCGCCGTCCAGCCAGCCGCGGTCGCTGTCGCCATGCACCAGGCGCGCATCGAGCAGGCCGTGAATATCCAGGTCCATCGCGCCCGCCAGCCCCGGCCACAGGCAAAGTACCCACCATCCGCTCAGGATTGTCATGATGCCTCCCCTCCTTCCGTTGTCCTTGCGCGCCGCTGCGCCCACCACGTGTCGAAGGCCTCGGCCGACATCGGCCTGCCGATCCCGTACCCCTGGGCCACATCGCAACCGTGTCGCGCCAGCCAGTGCAGGATTTCGTCGCCTTCCACGCCTTCGGCCACCAGGCTCAGCCCCATGTTGTGCCCCATCTCGATGGTCGAACGGACGATGATGGCGTCATCTTCATGATGCAGCAGCCCCATGACGAAGGACTTGTCGATCTTCATTTCCTGCACGGGCAGGCGCTTTAGCTGCGCCATCGACGAATAGCCGGTGCCGTAATCGTCGATCGCCAGCCGCACGCCCAGCTTGCGCAGGCCGCCCAGCAACTCCACCGCCTTGTCCACATCGTGCATCACCGCGCTTTCCGTCACTTCCAGCCACAGCGCCTCCGCCGGCAGCCCGCTGGCAGCCAGCGCCTGCTCGACCGTGCCGACCAGCGCCGGGTCCTGCACGTCCACCGAGGAAATGTTCACCGCCACCGTCAGCATCCGCCCGCCCGCCCGCCAGGCGGCGCAGTGTTGCAACGCAGTGCGGATCGCCCAGACCGTCAGGGCGCGGATATTCCCGGTCTGCTCCGCCAACGGGATGAAGTCGTCCGGGTAGATCATGCCGTGCACCGGATGCTGCCAGCGCACCAGACACTCCACGCCGGTGACCCGGTCAGTGCGCAGATCCAGCTTCGGCTGGTAGTGCAGCACCAGTTCGCCCCGGTCGATCGCGCCGCGCAATTCGCTCATCAGCGACAAACGCAGCAGGCTGAAGCGATTCTGCTGGTGGCTGTACAGCGCGCAGGCCAAGCGCTTTTCCTTGGCGACATACATGGCGATTTCGGTGCGTTGCAACAGGATCGCCGGATTCTCCGCATGCTCCGGGTACAGGGCGATGCCGACGGCGGCCGCGACCGACATCGCGATGCCTTCGATGGTGAACGGATCGTCCAGCACTTGCCGGTAACGCAGGGTCAGCGGCAGCACTTCGTGGCGCTCGACCTCGCCGAGCACGATCACGAAACCGTCCCCGGAAAATCGCCCGATGATATCGCCCGGCCGCCGCGCCTGTTGCAAGCGCTCTGCCAGCGCCTGCAACAGGCGGTCGCCGCTCACATGCCCCAGGGTATCGTTGATGTCCTTGAAATGGTTCAGGCCCAGCACCAGTGTCGCCAGTAGCGCGCCCGGCCGGGCCGTCATCCGCTCCTGGAGCAATTGCTGCATGCGCAGGCGGTTGGGCAAGCCTGTCAGCGGGTCATGGTAGGCGGCGAAGGCGATCTGCGCCTCGCGCTCGGCGATCGCCTGGCGCATGGTGTCGAATTCGGCAAAGAGCACCTGCGCCTCGCCGCGCGCCGGAAGCGGCGGCGTGGCGGCGTAGTTGCCGCGTCCGATCTCGCGGACATAGGCGGTCAGCGCGGTCAACGGACGACTCACCCGCCCCGCAATGGCGAAGGCGCCCGGCAAGGTCAGCAACAGGATTACGCCGGCAATCAGGGCCAGTTGCCAGAACAGCGGGCGGTACCCTTGCATGGCCTCGCTCAGCGACTGCTGCAGCACCACCAGCACAGCGCCGCCGGCCACGCCGGGCAAGCGTTCCACGTACATCAGCTGGCCGCCCGCTTCGATGATCGCATGCGACTTCGGGGGCGGCAGGGACAATCCGGCCGGGACGGACCGTCCGCCGGAGTCCAGGCTGCTTGCAAGCAACACCAGCCCGTCGCGCCGGATCTGGAAGAACGAGACCTGCAGGCCGGTCAGGGTCGAGAGGTGCCGGGCGGCCGCGTCATCCAGCGCGAAACCGAGCACGAACCAGCCGATCAGGTTGGGCTCGGGAGCAAAGATCGGCGCGGGAAAGACGTGGTACAGACGACCTCCACCCACCCGCAACGCATCACTGGCGTCCGCCGGGTTGACGGGCAGCAGGAGCGCGCCGCCCGTTGCGGCAAACCGGAGGTCGGTGGAGGCCAGCACCTGCCCGTCCGGCGAAGCCGCCACCGCGAGATCGGCATGGCTGCGACTGCGGAAATTGTCCAGCACCACACGCAGGGATTCGACATTGCGCTGCTCGGCGAACCCGGCGATCTCCGAGCGCAGGCCGAAGTCCTGGGTAATCAGCCGCGCCATCGCCGTCTGGGCCTGGCGCCGGGCGTCCAGTTCATTGCGGAAAACCTGCCAGCCACCCTGCAACTGCACCTCTACCAGCTGGCGGGTATGGCTGTAGGTACTGCGGTAGACCAGCGCGAAATTGATGCCCGTCGCCACTGCCAGCAGCACGACAAAGAACAGGAAAATGGTATTGCGCAGACTGCTCATCGCGCCTTCCCGGTCAATAACCATGCGGCGCACGGCGGAGGTCGGGCCGCAGCGGGCGCGACAACCGGAAGCTCACGATGCCGGACGCCAGCGGCTGCACCAGCGCGGCGGGATCATCGGTGATGGCGGGATGCCAGACATGCGCCTGCCGCCCGGGTCCCTCCGGCGCGGTGATGCGCGCGATGCCGTCCGGACCGGTCTGGCCGAACCACGGCGTATCCACGACGTAGATGTAGGCCAGCATCCAGTCATGGATATTGCAGCCCAGGGTCACCAGCCCGGGCTTGTCAAAAAGGACGGTATGCACGGTGCGGCCCCCCGGCGTCAGCTTCAGCTCGAAACGCTTGGGCGGGGAAAAGGAATAGACGTGATGGTTGATCGAATCGGAATTGGGGAAATCGACCGTGGTCCCGGTCTGCACCGGCAGGATGTAGGGCACGAAGGTCTTGTTGATCTGGTCCATCACCGCCGGGTGCGGCGGCTGCGACAGGTCGCCGGGCGTAATCCAGACCACCGCGTCCGGCAAGGGGGCGCCGTCCGCCGCCAGTACGCGGACCTGCCATTCGGCGGACCAGGCGACAGGCATCGCCAGACAGCCCGCCATCATCCACGCCAACCGCGATTGCCTGGTCATGCCTGTCCTCCCGACGCCCCCGAATGTCCCACAG